>NZ_LT607412.1:903872-1205162 GCF_900091455.1 Micromonospora coriariae
GGCAACCGGCTGCGCCAGGTCCGGCCGACGCGCCCCGGGCCGGCCGAGGTCACCGGACCGGCGGAGGTCCCCCGGCGGTCGGCGGTCGGCACGGCGACCTCGGGCGCGGGCGGCACACCGGCCGTCAGGTCGGCCGGCACGTCGGTGCTCACGTCGCCAGCCGGTAGCCGGCACCCCGGACGGTCTCCAACCGGTCCCGGCCGAGCTTGCGACGCAGGTAACCGACATACACCTCGACCGCGTTCGGCGCGGTCTCCAGGCTGGCGTCCCAGACGTGGTCCAGCAGCTCGATCTTGGAGACCACCTGGCCCGGGCGGCGCATCAGGTAGTCCAGCAACGCGAACTCCCGCGCGGTCAGCGCCACCTCGGCGTCGGCCCGGGTCACCCGCCGCCGGGCCGGGTCCAGTCGCAGGTCGCCGACGGTCAGCACCGCCGGGCGTTGCGGCGCTCCCCGGCGCAGCAGCGCCCGCAGGCGAGCCAGCAGCACCACGTACGAGAAGGGCTTGGTGAGGTAGTCGTCGGCGCCGCAGTCCAGTCCGTCGGCCTGGTCGTACTCGCCATCCTTCGCGGAGAGCATCAGCACCGGCAGCCAGTGCTCCTCCGCGCGCAACCGCCGGACCAGCTCGTACCCGGAGAGGCCGGGCAGCATCACGTCGAGGATCATCGCGTCGTACCCGCCGTGCCGGGCGGCGTCCAACCCGGCCGGGCCGGTCGCCGCCACGTCCACGGCGAACCCCTCCGCCTGCAGGCCGCGTTGCAGCGCGGCCGCCAACCGGGCCTCGTCCTCCACCACCAGCAAGCGCACGGCTCAAGGGTGCCACCCGGGTCAATCCCGGCGGATCGGCGTCCTCAGCGTGTTCACAGCGCCGAGCGGGCAGGATGGTCGGCAGGAGGTAGCCACATGTCCGTTCTGAGAAGCCGTCCCGTCCTGCGCTGGCTGGTCCCGGCGACCGCCGCCGTAGCCGTCATCGGTGGCGGCGCGGCGATCGGCACGTTCGCCGCCGAGGCCGAACCGAGCCTGCCGCCGCGCACCGCCGCCCAGCTCCTGGTCGATCTGCAGACCTCCCGGCTGGAGGGGCTGTCCGGCACCGTCGTGCAGCGCGCCGACCTCGGCCTGCCGCCGCTGGTCGGTCTGGTCCCCGGCAACGACCTGACCACCCTGTTGACCGGCACACACACCCTGCGGGTCTGGTACTCCGGTCCGGAGCGGCAGCGGGTGGCGCTGCTGGACACCCTCGGCGAGCAGGACATCATCCGCAACGGCCGGGACGTGTGGAGCTGGGAGAGCCGCAGCAACACCGCCCGCCACGCCACGCTGGGCGACGCCATGGCCGGGAAGCCGGGGCCCGAGGCGGCGCCGAGCCTGCCGGCCACCCCGCAGGAGGCAGCCGACCTGGCGTTGCGCGCGGTCGACCCGAGCACCGAGGTCAGCGTCGGCCGGTCGGCGACCGTCGCCGGTCGGGACGCGTACGAGCTGGTGCTCCAGCCGCGCGACAAGGACTCGCTGGTGCACCAGCTGCGGATCGCCATCGACGCCAAGCAGCACGTGCCGCTGCGCTTCGAGGTGCTCGCCACGGGCAGCGACCAGCCGGCGTTCGAGGTGGCCTTCACCCAGGTCGACTACCAGCGCCCCGACGCCGACCAGTTCACCTTCAACCCGCCGCCCGGTGTGACAGTCACCGAGGAGTCGGTCGAGCGGCCGCCCGCGGGCCGGCCCGACCAATCCAAGCCGACGGGTGATCCGCAGGTACGGGCAGTGGGCACCGGCTGGACCACAGTGCTGGTCGCCCGCCTCGACGGGGCCATCGGCGGCAAGCCGGCCAGTACGAAGCCGGCCGGCGACAAGCCAGCCCGCGACAAGCCGGCCGGTACGCCCGACGTCGACGTGTCGAAGCTGCTCGGCGGGCTGACGGCGGTCAGTGGTGACTGGGGCAGCGGTCGGCTGCTCACCAGCAAGCTGTTCAGCGTGCTGCTCACCGACGACGGCCGGGTGCTCGCCGGCGCCGTCACCCCGGAGAGGCTCTACCAGGTCGCCCGCGGCTGAGTTCGCGGTGTTGTCGCGCCGGGTCGACCATCGGTCGGCCCGGCGCGTCGTCGTGTCAGGGAGCGGTCACTCCGAGAGCGCTGAGGAACGCGTCGGCGAGCACCGCGTGGCCGGGCAGGTGCGGATGCACCCGGTCGTCGGCCCAGCGCTTCGCCGGGCTGACCGCGAGCACCCGGTCGAACGCCGCCTGGGTCGGCACGTGCACCGCGTCGAACTCGGCGGCCAGCGCGGCCACCACGGCGCAGTACCGGTCGGTGTCGGCGCGCTGCGGGTCGCTGCGGTCCGACTCGATCAGGAACGGGTCGGCGAGGATCAGCCGGCAGCCGGTGGCATCCACCGCACGGCGGAGCAGGTCGCGCAGGGTGCGCTCGTACTCGTCGAGGGGGACGGCCTCGTCCGGCCGGTCGCCGTAGCGCCGCCAGATGTCGTTGATGCCGATCATGACCGAGAGCCAGTCGGGGCGCTCGGCGACGGCGTCGTCGTCCCAGCGAGCCGCCAGGTGCCGCACGGTGTCCCCACTCACACCCCGGTTGATCCACTCGACGTCCAGCTCGGGGTGGCGGGCGCCGACCAGGGCACGGACGAGGGTGACGTAACCGGCGCCGTAGGGCGCCGCGGTGTCTCGCCGGCCGCAGTCGGTGATGCTGTCGCCGATGAAGACCACCCGTTGCCCGGTTCGCAGGATCATCCGCCGCCACCTCGTGATCACCGGGCGCGCCGACCCGGTCACCGTGGTCGAGGCCGGCCGGACGCGCTATCTTCAACTGTTCGAGGGCACAAAAAAGAACGGCTCGAAAGCCGTTCCTGCAAAGGATTCTAATCTTTAGGGAGACGGCTTGTCAAGGCACTCCGGCGGTTCCGGCGAATTGCCGCTCGACGACGAGATCGGTCACGAGCAGGAGTACGTCTCGATGCTCTACGACCGGCTGGACGGGCTGCGTGAGCAGGCCGCCTCCCGGCTCACCGACGAGCTGCGCAGCACCGGGGGCACCCGCCAGGACCGCTCCCAGCGGGACAGCTCGGTAGCGATGTACGCCGACCAGGTCGAGCAGTTCTCCGCCGTGGAGGACGGGCTCTGTTTCGGGCGTCTCGACGGCGACGACGACTCCCGCCGCTACATCGGCCGGATCGGCATCTTCGACACCACCGGCGACTACGACCCGCTGTTGATGGACTGGCGGGCCCCCGCCGCCCGCCCGTTCTACCTCGCCACCGCCGCCAACCCGCAGGGCGTCCGCCGCCGCCGGCACCTGCGTACCCGCCAGCGCAAGGTGACCGGGCTCAACGACGAGGTGCTCGACATCGACACCGCCGCCCCGGGCGCGCACGAGGAGCTGACCGGCGAGGCGTCGCTGCTCGCCGCGCTCAACGCCGGTCGGACCGGCCGGATGCGCGACATCGTGGAAACCATCCAGGCCGAACAGGACCGGATCATCCGCGCCGACCTGCCCGGGGTGATGGTGGTCCAGGGCGGGCCGGGCACCGGCAAGACCGCTGTCGCGCTGCACCGCGCGGCGTACCTGCTCTACACACACCGGCGGGAGCTGTCCAGCCGGGGCGTGCTGCTGGTCGGCCCGAACGCGACCTTCCTGCGCTACATCTCCCAGGTGCTGCCCACCCTGGCCGAGACCGGCGTGCTGCTGCGTACCCAGGGCGACCTCTTCCCCGGGGTGAGCGCGCAACGGAACGAGCCCGCCGAGACCGCCGCACTCAAGGGCCGGGCGGTGCTCGCCGAAGTGCTGGCGTTGGCCGTGCGGGACCGGCAGTGGGTGCCCGACGAGCCGTTGGAGATCGAGGTGGAGCGGGAGTCGCTGACCCTCGACCCGGAGATCGTGCGCACCACCCGGGACCGGGTGCGCCGCGCCGACCGGCCGCACAACCTGGCCCGGGCGCTTTTCGACGTGGAGATCGTGCACGCGCTCGCCGACCAGGTGGCCGAGCGGATCGGCGCCGACCCACTGGGCGGGGAGAACCTGCTAAACGAGGCCGACCGGGCCGAGATCCGCCGGGAGTTGCGCGACGAACCGGAGATCCAGGCCACCCTCGACCGGCTCTGGCCGGTGCTCACCCCGCAGCGCCTGCTCGCCGACCTGTACGCCGACCCGGACCGGATCGCCGCCGCCGCGCCGATGCTCACCGACGAGGAGCGGGCCCTGCTGCACCGCGAGCCGGGTGGCTGGACGCCGGCGGACGTCCCGCTGCTGGACGAGGCCGCCGAGCTGCTCGGCGAGGACGAGCGGGCCGCCGCCGCCCGGCTCGATCGCATCCGCAGGATGGAACGGGAGTACGCCGAGGGCGTGCTGGAGATCGCCCGGGGTTCCCGCTCGATCGACGTCGAGGACGAGGCCGAAGGCGGTGAGATCCTCGGCGTGACCGACCTGATCGACGCCGACCGGCTGCTGGAACGGCAGGAGGAGGCCGACCGCCTGACCACCGCGCAGCGCGCCGCCGCCGACCGGAAGTGGGCGTTCGGTCACGTCATCGTGGACGAGGCGCAGGAGCTGTCGCCGATGGCCTGGCGGCTGCTGATGCGCCGCTGCCCGAGCCGGTCGATGACGATCGTCGGGGACGTGGCGCAGACCGGCGCGCTCACCGGCACACCCTCCTGGGCCGACGCCCTCGCGCCGTACGTGGCGCAGCGGTGGCGGTTGACCGAGCTGACGGTCAGCTACCGCACCCCGGCCGAGATCATGGCGGTCGCCGCCGACGTGCTGGCCGAGATCGACCCGGCGCTGCGGCCGCCGCGCTCGGTGCGGGAGAGCGGCGTACCGCCGTGGGACCGGACGGTGCCCGACGAGCAGTTGGCGGCGGAGCTGGTGGGGGCGGCCACCCGGGAGGCGGCCGGGCTGGCCGAGGGCCGGCTCGGCGTGATCGTGCCGGCCGGCCGGGTGGACGCGCTCGGCGCGACGTTGACCGCGACGCTGCCGGAGGCCGCCGTGGGCGAGCATCCGGAGCTGGAGAGCCGCGTGGTGGTGCTGACCGTCGCGCAGGCCAAGGGGCTGGAGTTCGACTCGGTGCTGGTGGTCGACCCGGACCGGATGGTCGCCGAGTCCCCGCGCGGGCGCAGCGACCTGTACGTGGCTCTCACCCGCGCCACCCAACGCCTCGGCATCCTTCGTCCCAGCCGCTGACCCGGATCGCCCCCGCCGACGCATCGGTCGGCGGGGGCGACTGCGGGATCACGCCGCGGCGGTCAGTCCCTCGACCTGTCCTGAATGGTCTTGGACGGCCCGGTCGCGGACGTGGACTGGTCACTGGTGCTGCCGCCCATCGGGGTGCTCAGGCCACCGGTGGTGGCGTCACCCGTGGTGGTCGGCGCCACCTTGCCCCGGTGCCGCTCCGGCTGTCGGGCCACCCGGCGTACGCTCGCCGGCCCGGCGGTGCCACCGGTGGTGGTCACCGCGCCCTGCCCGCCGACGGGGCCACCGTCGCGCAGCACCTGCGGGTCGATCCGTTCCTTCGCCGGATCGAACGGGTCATCGCGCTGGATCTGACTCTCCACATCGGTGCGGGGCACCGTCACCTCGTCGAGGGCGCCCTTGCCGTACACGCCACCGGCGATCCGATCCTCGGCCTCGCGGGCGGCGTCCTGCCGCATGTCGTCCTCACGCACGTCCATCACCTCGCAGAAGCTGTGGAACTGACTGCGTGCCCGACGGCCGGCCGGCCAAACCCGCCGACGCCCGGAGGTCGTCCACCCCGGTTCACCGCCGCGCCGTCCGCCGGCCGCCTGCCGGCTGTCCACGATGTCCATGCTGTCCGGCGACCGGTGGGAGACGCCCACCGGCGGGAGGGGATGACAGCGTGCGCAGAGTACGCCGTACCGCCATCGCGGCCCTGGTGGCCGCGACGGTGACGACCGGGCTCGCGATGCCCGCCCAGGCGAAGCCGCGACCGGACCGGACATTCGACGTGCAGGCCCACCGCGGGGGCCTCGGGCTGCGGGTGGAGAACACCCTCGCCTCCTTCGGCAACGCCCTCCAGCTCGGGGTGAGCACCCTCGAACTGGACGTGCAGATCACCGAGGACGGTCAGGCCGTGGTCACCCACGACCGGAAGGTCACCGGCACCAAGTGCGTCGACACCACCCCGGTGTCGCCCGGTGACCCGGAGTTCCCGTACGTCGGGAAGTACATCAACACGCTCACCCTGGCCCAGGTGCGAACCCTCGACTGCGGTTCGAAGACGCTGGCGGACAAGCCCGGTCAGCTCGCCGTGCCGGGTGCCCGGATGCCGCTCCTTCGTGAGGTGTTCGCGCTGGTCAACCGCTACCAGGCGAAGGACGTGAAGCTCAACGTCGAGACCAAGGTGGAGGCCGGGGCGCTTAGCGAGACCGCGCCCCGCGAACAGTTCGTCCGGGTCACCGCGGCCGAGATCCGCGCTGCCGGGCTGCTCAGGCAGGTAACCATCCAGAGCTTCGACTGGGGCGCTCTGATGCGCATGCGCCAGGTCGAGCCGAAGCTCCCGTTGGTCGCGCTGACGAACTACGACTTCCTCCAGACCGGCCAGCCGGGTGCCTCGCCGTGGCTCGGCGGGCTGGACATCGACGACTTCGGCGGCGACCCGATCCGGGCGATCCGCAGCTTCGGCGCCAGCGCCTTCTCCCCCGTGCACGGCTCCCCGCAGAACGGCAGGTTACCGACCCCGGCTACAAGCCGTACGTGACGAAGGAGATGGTCGCCCAGGCGCACCGCTACGGGATCAAGGTGATCCCGTGGACGGTCGACGACCTGCCGACCATGGCCAAGCTCGTCGACGACGGCGTGGACGGGATCATCACCGACTACCCGGACCGGCTGCGCGCCCTGCTGGCGCAGCGCGGCTACCGGCTGCCGAAGGCGTACGCGGCGCCGTTCGACATCCAGGCGCACCGCGGCGGTCGGGCCACCCGGCCGGAGAACACCCTGCCCGCATTCGCGGACGCGCTGGCCAACCGGGCCATCTCCACCCTTGAGCTGGACACCGGGGTGACCGCCGACGGCAAGCTCGTGGTGCTGCACGACCGGACCGTCAACGGCTCACACTGCGTCGACACCGCCCCGGCACACCCCGGTGACCGGCAGTTCCCGTACGTCGGCAAGCCGGTGCACGAGCTGACCCTGGCGCAGCTCAAGACCGTGGACTGCGGCACGAAGACGCTGCCCGAACTGCCCGCGCAGGTGCCCGCGCCGGGTGCCCGGATTCCCACGCTTGATGAGGTCTTCGCCCTGGTGAAGGCGAGTGGCCGCAGCGACATCGGGATGAACATCGAGACGAAGATCAGCCCGGTGGTGAACGACACCGAGCCGTACCGCAGCTTCACCCGCAAGCTGGTCGGCGCGATCCAGCGGGCCGGCTTCACCGACCGGGCCACCATCCAGTCGTTCGACTGGCGCACCATCACCTACGCCCGGCAGCTCGACCGCCGGATCGGCACCGTCGGCCTGGTCTGGCAGTACGGCCCGGCCGAGTGCGCCACGCTCGCCGACGAGTGCTCGCTCGAGGCGGTGTACGGCGACCCGTCGGTGAAGAGCCCGTGGACCGGTGGGCTGGACTGGTGGAAGTCCCAGGACCTGGGCAGGCTGACCCGCGCCGCGGGCGCCGGCACGGTGTCGGCGAACTGGCAGGTGCACGACCCGCATCAGGGCACCGTCGCCTCGCCCGACTGGTACCTGCGGGAGAACCCGGCATACTTCCACGGACCGGACGTCCGCACCCTCCAGACGCGGTACGACCTGAAGGTGATCCCGTACACCGTCGACGACGCCCGGGTGATGCAGCGGGTCATCGACCTCGGCGTCGACGGCCTCATCACCGACGACCCGGATCTGCTGGTGAGCGTCGCGGTCCGCAACGGCCTGCGCTGAGCGCACCCGACCGCCGACCGGGATCTTTTTGCCGGCGGTCGGGTGTTACCTGCTCGGCGGGCTCGGGTAGTCGGGGGGTGTCCCCGCCGTGAACACGAACCGTGCCGTGGCCGAAACGCGGTAGCGGGGCGAGGGAATGCAGGTACGACTCATCGCATCCTGAGGAGGACCAGATGAGCACGCAGGCTGCTTCCACCCGGCCGACGAACCGGCCGACGTCGGACGTCCAGAACCCGGCGTCGATGCAGAACACGCAGACTCGGCAGATGCCGGTCATGCAGGACGGGCGCCGCAACGACATGCAGGCACCCGGTACGGAGACCAAGCAGGCGTTCAAGACCACCGAGTTCTGGATCTATCTGATCGCGGTGGCCGCCGTACTGGGCGCGTCGCAGGTTGTCGGGAAGAACTCCGCCGGAGTGGACATCTTCCGGGCCGACAACGCCTGGTTCCTGATCACCCTGCTGACGCTGGGTTACCTCGGTAGCCGCGGACTGGCCAAGGCCGGCAGCAACCACCGCAGCGGTGAAGAGCGCAAGGCCCGGCACTGACCGGGTAGGCGGTAGCACAACGCGCAGTGGCCTCCGGGAGATTCCTCCCGGAGGCCACTGTCGCGTCTGGACGGCTACTCGCCGCCGAAGTCACCACCGAAGTCGCCGCCAAAGTCGCCCTCGAAGGCGTCCTCGATCATCTCGCCGGCGATCATGCCGCCGGCCACGCCGAGCGCCGCACCGGCCACCATGCCGCCCATCCCGTGTCCCCGGCCGTGGCCGTGCCCGTGACCCGGGCCGAAGCCCTGCGCGCGCAGGCTGCCGTAGCGGGAGGTGGTCTCGCGCAGCCAGCCGTCGACCACCTGCGCCCAGTCGACGCGGTCGACGTCGGCGTGCGACACCTGGTACCGGCCGAACGCGTCGTGCCCGGCGCTGAGGAAGCCGCCGCGCTTGTCGCACTCCAGGATCACGTCCGCCCCGCGCTGGTTGGTCACGAAGGTCAGCTCGACCTCCCGGATCGTGCTGGCGTACTGCGGCGAGGCGAAGAACTCGATCTCCTGGTAGAACGGCAGCGTCTGCTGGACCCCCCGGATGTGGCCGCGCTCCAGATCGGCGTGCTTGAACCGGAAGCCGAGCCGCTGGAACGCCTCCAGAATCCGCTCGTGCACCGGCAGTGGATGCACCGCCACCTGGTCCAGGTCGCTCTTGTCCACGGCGCGGGCCACCGCCAGCTCGGTGCGCAGGCCCATCGTCATGCCGTGCAGGCGCTGGCCGTACACGTCGGTGATCGGCGTTTCCCACGGCACCGGCAGCTGGAACGGCAGCGAGAGCTGCTGCTTCGGCGCGAGCTGGATCGGGCCGCTGACGGCCATCCGGTGAAACTCCATGGTGCCCGCGTACTCGGTGTCGTGTCCCTCGACCTCGACCCGGGTGACCAGGCCGATCACCACCTGCTCGATGGCCGCCGGGCTGTCACCGCCGACGAGGTTGACCTGCCCGTCGAGGGTCAGGCCAGGCCGGGTGTTGGGGTTGGTCAGCACGGTGTCCACGCTGGGACCGCCGACACCGAACGCGCTCAACATCTTCTTGAAGACCATCGGAACTCCTGTGCGACAGCCGACCGCTCCACCATGGAGTCGGACGTTGACTCGTGGGCACCCTATCCAGGGGCCCTGTGAGATGGCTGTGAAGTACTGGCGGTGAGCACCCTGTGTCGCCGTGTCGGCGCGCTGGGGTCATGTCAGCGGCTCGCACGTCGCCGGAACAGCACGCCGGACGCGGTCACACCCACCACCAGGAACCCGACGGCCCAGGCGAGCGCGGCCGGGGCCGACTCGGCGGCCGGACCGCCCACCAGCAGCCCACGAACCGTCTCGACAAGCGGCGTCATCGGCTGGTTGCGGGCGAACCCCTGGAGGAAGTCCGGCATCGTCTCCGGTGGCACGAACGCGCTGCTCACGTACGGCAGGAACAGCACCACGAAGGAGAACGCTCCGGCCGCCTCCGCGTTCGTCACCAGCAGGCCGAACGCGGCCGACAGCGCTGATATCCCGCACATGAACAGAGCCAGCAGCCCGAGCAGGGCCACCCAGTCGAGCACCGAGGCCGTCGGCCGGAAGCCGAGAAGGAGAGACACCGCGACCACGATGGCCGTCGAGACCAGGTTGCGCGCCACGCTGGCCACGATGTGCCCGATCAGCACCGCCGAGCCGAGGACCGGCAGCGAACGGAGGCGGGCGACCATTCCGGTGGTCATGTCCTGGTTCACCCCCACGCCGGTGGAGGCGGAGCCGAAGGCCGCGCAGATCAGCACGATCCCCGGCACGACATAGGTCAGGTACCGGGTGCCCGTCTCGATCGCGCCACCGAAGACGTAGACGAACGCCAGCAGGATCAGCACCGGCAGCAGGATCGCGGTGATCAACGCGTCGACGCTGCGTAGCGATCGTCGCAGACCGCGACCGACCAGCGCGCCCACGTCCACGAGCGCGCCGGGCATCCGGGTCAGCTCGGGGGCGGTCATCGGGTCACCGCCACGGCCGGCGGCTGGCCGCCCTGCGGCTGCTCGGTCAGCGGCTGCTCGGTCAGCGGCTGCTCGGTCAGTGCGAGGAACACCTCATCGAGCGTGGGCCGGTGCAACGCGAGCCGCTCCACCTCGACGCCCCGGGCGTGGAGCAGGCCGAGCAGGTCCCGCACTGCCGCCGCGCTGCCGTCGGTGGGAACGTGCACGGACAGCGTCTCCGCGTCCTCCCGGATGGGTACCGCGGTCGCGGCGAGTAGCGGCACGGCGCGGGCGAGCGTACCGGCGTCGGGAAGGAAGAGCTGCGCCGTCTCGCCGCCGATCCGGGCCTTGAGCTGCTCGGCGGTTCCCTCGGCCACGACCCGGCCGCCGTTCAGCACGGTGATCCGGTCCGCCAGCCGGTCCGCCTCCTCCAGGTACTGGGTGGTCAGCAGGACGGTGACGCCGGCAGCGGCCAACTCCCCGATCGAGCCCCAGACGTCGCGGCGGCTGCGCGGGTCCAGCCCGGTGGTCGGCTCGTCGAGGAACAGGACCCGAGGCTCGACGACGAGGCTCAGCGCGATGTCCAGCCGGCGGGCCATGCCCCCGGAGTAGGTCGACACCCGCCGCCCGCCGGCCGCGGCCAGCTCGAAGCGGTCGAGCAGTTCGTCGGCTCGGGCCCGCGCCGCAGCCCTGGTCAAGTGGCGTAACCGACCCATGAGGACCAGGTTCTCGCGGCCGGTCAGCATCTCGTCGACCGCCGCGTACTGGCCGGTGAGGCTGATCGAGCGGCGCACCGCCGCCGGCGCGGACACGACGTCGTGCCCGGCCACCACCGCCCGGCCGCCGTCTGGACGCAGCAGCGTGGAGAGCACCTTCACCGCCGTCGTCTTTCCGGCCCCGTTCGGCCCCAGCAGCGCCGCGACGCTGCCGCGGTCGACCCGCAGGTCAACCCCATCGAGTACGGCGATACCGCCGAACCGCTTCGTGACTGATTCAAGTTCAACTGTGTATGCCATAAACCGAGTGTATGCCATACACCAGGTATAGGATCAACCCCTCATGGAACGCGCGATGTCACCGCTCGAGGCGGTCTGGACGGCCAAGCCCGCCCCGGAGGCACGGGAGGGGCTGTCGCTGGCGCGCATCGTCGGCGCCGCGATCGAGGTAGCCGACACCGACGGCCTCGTCGCCGTGTCGATGAGCCGGGTCGCCAAGAGCCTCGGGTTCACCACGATGTCGCTCTACCGGCACGTCGCGAACAAGGAAGAGCTGATCCTGCACATGCAGGACGCCGCCGTCGGCCCCCCGCCGGCGGACCTGTTGACGGGCCAGGGCTGGCGGTCGGACCTGGACCGCTGGGCCTGGGCGGCGGTCCGGAAGCTCCGCAGCCACCCGTGGATCCTGCAGACGCTGTCGATGTTCGGCCCGCCCGCCACCCCGCACCAGCTCAGCTGGTTCGAGTACGGCCTCCGCGCCCTGGGCCCGACTCCGCTCGACGAGAACGAGAAGGTGTCGGCCATCCTGCTCATCCAGGCACACAGCTTCGCCGACCTGACGTTCCACGCGGCCGGTGCGCCCACCGCGATCGCCGATGCCGACCCTTACGAGACGCTCTTCACCCGGATCATCGATCCGGCCCGGTTCCCCGCACTGATGGCCGCGTTCAGCGGCGGCGGCTTCGCCACAACCGACGACCCCGAGGCCGACCGGGACTGGCTGTACCAGTTCGGCCTGCAACGGATCCTCGACGGCGTCCAGGTCCTCATCGAGCAACGTCTCCCCGGGGAAGCCTGAAACCCCACACCTTCCGTTGTTGATCCACTCGACATCAGCGATATCGGGGTATCCCGGTCGGCGGAAACCCCGATATCCGCGATACCGAGTCGATCAACTAATGCCGCCACCAGGAAGGGTGCCAGTGCGGACCATGTCTGCCTGCCGACGCTCCCTAGGGCCTAGCCAACCTGACGCTCGGCGGCGGCGACGGCGTTGCGGAAGAGCATGGCCACAGTGGTGGGGCCCACCCCGCCGACTCGGGGGGTGATCGCCCCGGCGACCTCCGCGCACGTCTCGTCGACGTCCGGCAGCAGCCGCCGGCCCGCGTACCGCACGCCACCGCCGATGACGACGGCCCCCGGCTTGACGTGCTCGGGCTGGATGATGCCGGGTACGCCGGCGGCGGCGATCAGGATGTCGGCTCGGCGGGTGTACCGGGGCCAGTCCGCGACGCCGGTGTGCACGACCGTGACGGCCGCGTTGGCGGTGGGGCGCTTCTGGGCTAGGAGGGTCGCGAGTGGCCGCCCGAGCGTGGCGCCCCGCCCGAGGATGACCACCTCGCGTCCGGAGACCGGAATGCCGTGGTGGGCCAGCAACGCCTCGATGCCGGCCGGCGTGCAGGGCACCGGACCCGGCAGCCCGAGTGCGAGCCGACCCAGGTTCAGCGGATGCATGCCGTCGACGTCCTTGTCCGGGTCGATCCTCTGCAAGGCCGCGTCGTAGTCCAGGTGGTCGGGGACCGGGTACTGCACGAGGATGCCGTGCACGGCGGGATCGGCGTTGAAGGCGGCGATCACCTCGTGGAGTTGTTCCTGCGTGGCATCGGCGGGCAGGTGGCGGTGCGGCGAGGCGAAGCCCAGCTGGGCGGCCTGGCGCTGCTTGATGCCGATGTAGCCGGCACTGGCGTCATCGTCGCCGACCAGAACGGTGGCCAGGGCCGGGACGACGCCCGCGGCGCGGAGCACGGCCACCCGCTCGGCAACGTCGGCGAGGACCGCGTCGGCCACCGGCTGACCCGGCAGCAGGGTGGCAGTGCGCGGGGTGGTCTGCTCATCGGTTGACGGCATGGCTCTCCTCGGCGCGGAAGCCCAGGCGGTCGACCCCCGCGATGAGCTCCCCGATGGTTCTGCCATCCCAGGTGCCGCCAGTCGCGTCGCCGCCCATTCTGCCCGACGAACCGGGCACCGGGCCAACCGGCCGGGCCCGTGGCCAGCGGTCGGGCCGTCAGCCGGCCTGGACGACGATCAGCTCGCCGACCTGCTCGCCGATCGCGGTACGTGCCTCCGCCGGCAGCCCGACGTCGGTGATCAGCACGTCGGCGGCCTCCAACGGGGCGATGGTGGCGATGCCGATGGTCTCCCACTTGGTGTGGTCGGCGAGCACCACCAGCCGGCGGGCGGCGCCGATCAGGCAGCGGTTCACGCCGGCCTCCAGCAGGTTCGGCGTGGTGAAGCCGGTCCGTGGGCTGAGCCCGTGCACGCCGAGGAAGAGCAGGTCGACGTTGAGCGCGCTGATCGCCGCCTCGGCCACCGGCCCGGTCAGCGCGTCCGACGGAGTACGGATGCCGCCGGTGAGCACCACCGTCTGGTCGGCGCGCGGATTCTGGTAGAGCGCGTCGGCCACCGGGATCGAGTTGGTCACCACGGTCAGCCCTCGTACGTCGGAGAGCAGCGTGGCCAGCGCGGCGGTGGTGGTGCCGGCGGAGAGCGCGATGGCCATCCCCGGCTCCACCATGGTCGCCGCCCGCTCGGCGATGGCCCGCTTCTCCGCCTGCTGGCGGATCGACTTCGCGGCGAAGCCGGGCTCCTCGGCGGAGCCCGGACCGGCCAGCGTCGCGCCGCCGTGCACCTTGTCCACCAGCCCGCGTTCGGCCAGCACCTCCAGGTCGCGCCGGATCGTCATGTCGGACACGCCGAACCGGCTGACGAGCTGGCTCACCCGTACGCCGCCACGCTGGCGGATCAGATCGAGAATGGCGGTCTGCCGCTGCTGGGCGAGCACCTGGGGAACCTCCTTCGCGCCGTGACTGTCACCGGGTCAGGCCGGTCCGTCGACCCGGTCCTCCCGGACCACCGCCACCTCGCCGGCCGGCACTGTCAGCTCACCGGCGCACCGTGCTTCGCTCAACAACTCGGTGCCGGTCACCGCGAGCCGTACCTCGCTCTCGGTGTGGTTGATCGCGAACAGCCAGCTTCGCTCACCGTCGCGGCGCCGGACCACCTCCACCCCCACGGGCGCCCGCACCGCCGGGCGGACGCCCGCCTCGTCGACCAGCCGGGCGACCAGCCGATCGGTGGCCGGCTCGTCCAGCCGGGTGCCGACGTACCAGGCGGCGCCCGCGCCGACCGGGTGCCGGGTCAGCGCCGGCACGCCCGGCAGCGGCCCATCGGTGTACGAGGCGAGGACCTCGGCGCCCACCGGGTGCAGCCACTCGGTCCACACGTCGGCCGTGCTGCCGTCGTCCAGCCGCACCTGCTCGCCCTCGCGCAACGGGAAGAACTCCTCGGTCCGTACGCCGAGCAGCTCCCGGAACGCGCCCGGGTAGCCGCCCAGCCGGATGTGGTCATTCTCGTCCACGATGCCGCTGAAGTAGGTGATCGCCGCGGTGCCGCCGGCCTCGACGAACCGGCGCAGCGCGTCGACGTCGGCATCGCGGACCAGGTAGAGGGTGGGTGCCAGGACCAGCCGGTAGCCGCTGAGGTCGGCGGACGGGTGGACGATGTCGGCGGTCACGCCGGCCCGCCACAGCGCGCCGTACAGGGCGGTCAACCGGTCGGCGTAGCGGACGTCCACGCTGGGGTGCGAGTCCAACTCGACACCCCACCACGCCTCCCAGTCGAACAGGATCGCCACCTCGGCGTCCACCCGGCTGCCGCGTACCTCGGCCAGTGCCTTGAGGTCCGCGCCGAGCTGGCAGACCTCGTGGAACACCTTGGTCTCCGGCCCGGCGTGCGGCACCAGCGCGGAGTGGAACTTCTCGGCGCCGGCCCGGGAGGCCCGCCACTGGAAGAACAGCACCCCGTCGGCGCCCCGGGCGACGTGCGCCAGGCTGTTGCGGCGCAGCTGCCCCGGCAGCTTCGCCACGTTGCGCGGCTGCCAGTTCACCGCGCTGGTGGAGTGCTCCATCAGCAGCCACGGATCACCGCCCGCCACGCCGCGGGTGTGGTCGGCGGAGAGGGCCAGCCCGAGGTGCGCCTGCGGGTCGGCGGCGGTGAGGTAGTGGTCGTTGGAGATCAGGTCCACGTCGTCGGCCCACGAGTGGTAGTCCATGTGCTTGATCCCGGTGCCGATCATGAAGTTGGTGGTCACCGGCTGACGGACCAGCGTCTTCAACAGCTCGCGTTCGGCGCGCAGTTGGGCCCGTTGCTCGTCGGAGGAGAAGCGCAGGAAGTCCAGCTGCTGCGTGGGGTTGGCGAAGGTCGGCGCGGTGCGCGGCGGGTTGATCTCGGCCCAGTCGCCGTAGCGCTGGCTCCAGAACGCGGTGCCCCAGGCGTCGTTGAGCCGGTCCAGGTCGCCGTAGCGCTCGCGCAGCCAGCCCCGGAACGCCTCGGCGCTGACGTCGCAGTAGCAGTGCACGTTATGGCAGCCCAGCTCGTTGGAGACGTGCCACATCACCACCGCCGGGTGCTCGGCGTACCGGTCGGCGACCGCGCGTACCAGCTCCAGCGACCGCTCCCGGAACACCGGGGAGCTGGGGCAGTACGCCTGCCGCCCGCCCGGCCAGAGGATCGCGCCGTCGGACCGGCGGGGCAACGTCTCCGGGTACGCGCGGGCCAGCCACGGAGGCGGGCTGGCGGTGGCGGTGGCCAGGTCGACCTGGATGCCGCCGTCGTGCAGCAGGGCCAGCACCCGATCCAGCCAGCCGAACTCGAACCGGCCGGGGGTGGGCTCCAGCAGAGCCCACGAGAAGATGCCGACGGAGACCAGGTTGACCCCGGCCCTACGCATCAGCTCGACGTCCTCGGACCAGGTCTGCTCGGGCCACTGCTCGGGGTTGTAGTCGCCGCCGAAATAGATGCCGTCGCCCTGCCATCGCCGCATGACAGCTGAGGTTGCACCCGGCAGCCCACGGAAGTCAACAGGTTCCAACATCGATTTCTTTTCCAACGTTTACCACGTAACGGCCGTGTCACGACTGGGTTCTGGGAGGCGAATTGCCCTCTTGACAGCGCCCGGCGGACGGGTAGCTTGAGGCCCCAATGGCCATTCGTGTTTGCCATTGTGGATTCTCGTGGGATCCAGATGTGCATTCACAGCGTCGAACCTGCCTTCACCACCCCCGACGGCCCTTGGGCGTAGCACCTCTTCATCCGCAGGAGGCACAGATGTCCCGTCCCCGATCCCAAGCCGAGTACCTGGCTCGGCTCGTACCGCCCTCCGTAGCCGGCATCAACCGACGCTCGCTGCTGGCCGGCGCGGCCGGCACGGGCGCGCTGCTCGGCACTGGCCTGCTCGCCGGCTGCGGCGACGACTCCGGTGGGTCCGAGTCGAAGGACGTGTCCCTCGGCTCGAACCAGTCCGACCCGAAGCCGAAGGACGTCGTCGCCAAGGTCACGGACGGTTTCAAGACGTCGTCCGGCATCCAGGTCGCGGTGAACACGGTCGACCACAACACGTTCCAGGAGAACATCAACAACTACCTGCAGGGCAAGCCGGACGACGTGTTCACCTGGTTCGCCGGCTACCGGATGCGCTTCTTCGCCCAGAAGGGCCTGGCCAGCGACATCAGCGACGTGTGGGGCAAGCTCTCCGGCTACTCGGACGCCTTCAAGAAGGCGTCCACCGGGGACGACGGCAAGCAGTACTTCGTTCCGGCGTCGTACTACCCGTGGGCCGTCTTTTACCGCAAGTCGGTCTGGCAGCAGCACGGCTACCAGACGCCGAAGACCCTCGACGACTTCACCACCCTCGCCGCTCAGATGAAGAAGGACGGCCTGACCCCGATCGCCTTCGCCGACAAGGACGGCTGGCCGGCGATGGGCACCTTCGACATCCTGAACCTGCGGGTCAACGGCTACCAGTTCCACATCGACCTGATGGCCGGCAAGGAGGCCTGGACCTCCGACAAGGTCAAGAAGGTCTTCGACACCTGGGCCGGCCTGCTCCCCCTGCACCAGCCGGACAGCCTCGGCCGCACCTGGCAGGAGGCGGCTCAGTCGCTGCAGCAGAAGAAGAGCGGCATGTACCTGCTCGGTCTCTTCGTCGGCCAGCAGTTCAGCAACGAGGAGCAGGACGACCTCGACTTCTTCACGTTCCCGGAGATCGACCCGGCGATCGGCGCCAAGGCCCTGGACGCCCCGATCGACGGTTACATGATGGCCCGCAAGCCCAAGAACGAGGACAACGCCCGGAAGCTGCTGGAGTACTTCGGCGGCAAGGACGCCGCGGACATCACGGTCAAGAACGACCCGGCCACCCTGGTCGCCAACACCGGCGCGGACGTCAGCGGCTACACCGCCCTGCAGAAGAAGGCGGCCGAGCTGGTCGGGTCGGCCACCGAGATCGCCCAGTTCCTCGACCGGGACACCCGGCCGGACTTCGCCTCCACGGTGATCATCCCGGCGCTCCAGCAGTTCATCAAGAACCCCAAGGACATCGACGGCCTCACCTCGAGCATCGAGAACCAGAAAAAGTCGATCTTCACCGACTGACGGCGGAAGGGGGAGGACATCGTGTCCGACCTGCCCCTGATCCAAGCGGATCGCGCCGTGCCGCCGCCGGCCGCGACCACCTCCACGGGTGGTCGTCGCCGGCGGCTACGGCTCCTGTCCCGCACCGACCGCGTGGTCATCACGCTGATGGTGCTCGTCCCGCTGCTGCTCGTCACCGGGTTCGTCTGGGTGCCGGCGGTGGCCACCGTGCTGCTCTCCGGCACCAACTGGGACGGCATCGGCCCACTGAACGAGATCGAATTCGTCGGCGCCCGCAACTACAGCGACGTGGTGAACATCTACCCGCCGTTCGTGCCGGCGGTCCAGCACAACCTGCTCTGGCTGGCGGTGCTGTTCCTGGTGGCCAGCCCGTTCGGCATGTTCCTGGCCGTCCTGCTCGACAAGGAGCTGCGGGGCAGCCGCTTCTACCAGACGGCGCTCTACCTGCCCGTGGTGCTCTCGCTGGCGCTGATCGGCTTCGTCTGGCAGCTGCTCTACTCCCGCGACCAGGGTCTGATCAACGCCGTGTTCGGCAGCAACGTCGACTGGTACGGCGACTCGAACGTCAACATCTGGGCGGTCATGGTCGCCTCCG
Organism: Micromonospora coriariae; assembly: GCF_900091455.1. Lineage (NCBI taxonomy): Bacteria > Bacillati > Actinomycetota > Actinomycetes > Micromonosporales > Micromonosporaceae > Micromonospora > Micromonospora coriariae. The sequence continues at coordinate 922,278 of NZ_LT607412.1, forward strand.
GCTGGCGGCACGTCGGCTACATCATGCTGCTCTACCTGGCCGGGTTGAAGGGCGTCGACCCGTCGCTGCGGGAAGCCGCCGCGGTCGACGGCGCCTCGGAGAGCCGGACGTTCTTCCGGGTGGTGTTCCCGGTGATGCGGCCGATCAACATCATCGTGCTGGTGGTGACGGTGATCGAGTCACTGCGCGCGTTCGACCTGGTCTGGGTGGTCAACAAGGGACGCAACGGCTTGGAGCTGCTCTCCGCGCTGGTCACCCAGAACGTGGTGGGTGAGGCGAGCCGGATCGGATTCGGCTCGGCGCTGGCGACCATCATGCTGGTCGTCTCGCTGGTCTTCATCACCATCTACCTGGCGACCGTGATGAGGGAGAACCGGCAATGAGCAGCGCGACAGTGACCCGGCGTACCGAGAGTGAGCTCGAGGCCCCGGCCCGCCGCAAGCTGACCCCGCTGCGGCTGCTGCTGCACGGCTTCCTCATCACCGTCGCGCTGACCTGGCTCTTCCCGATCGCCTGGGCGGTGCTCACGTCGCTGCGCTCCTACGAGTACACCGCCGCCAACGGCTACGTCTCGTTCGGCGGCTGGACCCTCGACAACTACGTCACCGCCTGGCGGACCGCGGAGTTCGGCAAGCACTTCCTCAACTCGGTGTACATCACAGTGCCGGCGGTGCTGCTGACGCTCTTCCTCGCCTCCTGCGTGGCGTTCGTCATCGCCCGGTTCAGCTGGAAACTCAACCTCGTGCTGCTCGGGGTGTTCACCGCGGCCAACCTGCTGCCCCAGCAGGCGCTGCTCATCCCACTGTTCCGGCTGTTCACCGAGGTGCCGCTGCCGGAGTTCATGAGCGACTCGGAGCTGCTCTACGACAGCTACTGGGGTCTGATCCTGATCAACGTGGCCTTCCAGTGCGGGTTCTGCGTCTTCGTGCTCAGCAACTACATGAAGGCGCTGCCCCGCGACCTGTACGAGGCGGCGATGGTCGACGGGGCGAGCATCTGGCGGCAGTACTGGCAGGTCACCATGCCGCTGTGCCGGCCGGCCCTGGCCGCGCTGGCGACCCTGGAGGTGACCTGGATCTACAACGAGTTCTTCTGGGCCACCGTCCTGATGCGCACCGGCGACAAGTTCCCGGTGACCAGCTCGCTGAACAACCTGCGCGGCGAGTTCTTCACCGACAACAACCTGGTCTCGGCGGGCAGCGTGCTCGTCGCGATCCCCACACTGGTGATCTTCTTTATGCTCCAGCGGCACTTCGTCCGGGGCCTGACCTTGGGAGCCTCCAAAGGATGATGATCCTGCACCTGCGCCGCGCGCGGACCAGCCTGGTGCTCGACGCGCGCGGCCCGGGGCTGCCCCGGATCGCGCACTGGGGCGGCGACATCGGCGACCTCGACGACGACGGCCTGCGCCAGCTCGTCGACGCGACCGTACCGCCGGTGGTGCCGAGCAGCTTCGACGAGCCCACCGTGCTCTCCCTGCTGCCGGAGCCGAGCGCCGGCTGGAGCGGCCGGCCGGGTCTGGCCGGGCACCGCGACGGGACCGGCTGGTCCACCGCCTTCCGCCTGGACGGCGTCGACGTCGAACCAGGCACCGACGAGGGCTCGGCGCGGGTGACCGTACGGGCCAGCGACCCGGACGCACAGCTGTCCCTGACCATCGAGATCGAGGTGGACCCGGCCGGATTGCTGCTGCTGCGCCACCGACTGCGCAACGACGGCGACGACGCGTACGAGCTGCGGGAGCTGACGCCGGTGCTGCCGGTGCCGGCGGTCGCCACCGAACTGCTCGACCTGACCGGTCGGTGGTGCCGGGAACGGTCCCCGCAGCGGCACGCGTGGCAGTTGGGCAGCTGGGTCCGCGAAGGCCGGCACGGGCGCACCGGGCACGACGCCACCCTGCTCCTGGTGGCCGGCACCGCCGGGTTCGGCTTCGGCCACGGCGAGGTGTGGGCGGTGCACACCGCGTGGAGCGGCGACCACGTCACCTTCGCCGAGCGGCGGCCCACCGGCGAGTCGACCCTCGGCGGCGGCGAGCTGCTGGCCCCCGGCGAGGTCCGGCTGGGCCCCGGCGAGTCGTACGCCACTCCCCTGCTCTACGCGGTCTGGTCCGACGCCGGGCTGGACGGGCTCAGCGACGTACTGCACACCCACCTGCGGGCCCGGCCCCGGCACCCACGCTCCCCCCGCCCGGTGACCCTGAACGTCTGGGAGGCCGTCTACTTCGACCACGACCTGGACCGGCTGCGGGCACTCGCCGACCGGGCCGCGCAGATCGGCGTCGAGCGGTTCGTGCTCGACGACGGCTGGTTCCGCGGCCGGCGCGACGACACCGCCGGGCTCGGCGACTGGTTCGTCGACGAGGGCGTCTGGCCGGACGGCCTGCAACCGTTGATCGACCACGTGACCGGCCGGGGTCTGGAGTTCGGCCTCTGGGTGGAGCCGGAGATGGTCAACCCCGACTCCGACCTGTTCCGGGCGCACGCCGACTGGTTGCTGGCGGTGCCGGGGCGGCTGCCGCCGCTCTGGCGCAACCAGCAGGTGCTCGACCTGGGCCGGCCGGAGGCGTACGACTACCTGCTGGAACGGCTCGACAAACTGCTCACCGAGCATCCCGGCATCAGCTACCTCAAGTGGGACCACAACCGGGACCTCACCGAGGCCGGGCATCACGGCCACCCCGGGGTGCACGGGCAGACCCTGGCGGTCTACCGGCTCCTCGACGAGCTGCGCCGCCGCCACCCCGGCGTGGAGATCGAGAGCTGCGCGTCCGGCGGCGCCCGGGTGGACCTGGGCATCCTGGCGCGCACCGACCGGGTCTGGGCCAGCGACTGCAACGACGCGCTGGAACGGCTCAGCATCCAGCGCTGGACGGGGCTGCTGCTGCCACCGGAGCTGATCGGCACGCACGTCGGGCCGGAGCGCTCGCACACCACCCACCGGGTGCACGACCTCGGCTTCCGGGCAGCCACCGCGCTCTTCGGCCACCACGGCATCGAGTGGGACATCGCGTCGATCAGCGCCGCCGAGCAGACCGAACTGGCCGCCTGGGTCGCGCTGCACAAGCGGCTGCGTCCGCTGCTGCACACCGGGCGGGTGGTCCGGGTCGACCATCCGGACCCGGCCGTCTGGGCCCACGGCGTGGTCGACCACGACGGCACCAGAGCGGTGTACGCGGTGGCTCGGCTGACCACCTCGGTGGCGCAGTCCCCGGGCGCGGTCCGGCTGCCCGGCCTGGACCCGGGCCGGCGTTACCGGGTGCGACCGGTGTCGGACGTGCCGGCCCCGGCGACCATCGACCGGTCCGCGCCGGCCTGGCTGGCTGGCGGCGTCATGCTCAGCGGAGCGGCACTGGCCCGGGTGGGGGTGCAGGTGCCCGCGTTGCACCCCGAGCAGAGCCTGGTGCTGGAGGTTGACGCCGTCGACTGAAATTTCCCGGGACATCTTTGACCGGGGTGTCGAGAACGGTGCCGTCGGCTTCTACCTCAGGGTGAGAGCACCGAAGATGGTGCGCAGGCGTGAGGAGCGAACCATGAAGTACATGCTGCTTATGCAGTTCAGCGCCGCCGGGACCGACTTCCCGGGCATCGACACCTGGACGCCGGAGGAGATCGAGGCGCACATCGGGTTCATGGGCGAGGTCAACCGCAAGCTCACCGCCGCCGGAGAGTGGGTCGACGGGCAGGGCCTCGGCGGCCCGCAGCAGGCGCGGATCGTCCGCGCCGGTGAGGGCGGGGCCCCGGTGGTCACCGAGGGGCCGTTCGCCGAGACGAAGGAGTTCCTCGCCGGCTTCTGGATCGTCGACTGCGACAGCCCGCAGCGGGCGGTGGAACTGGCCGCGTACATCTCCACCGCACCCGGCCCCGGCGGACGGCCGCTGAACATGCCGATCGAGGTGCACCCGATCATGTCCGCCCCAGCCCAGGAGCTGTGAGGGCTGGCCACCACCGATCCCCACGTCGAGGACCTGCTGCGCGAACTGGCGCCGCAGGTCCTCGGCGTGCTCGCCCGCCGGTTCGGTGACTTCGCCACCGCCGAGGACGCGGTGCAGGAGGCGCTGCTGGCCGCCGCCACCCAGTGGCCGGCGGACGGGCTGCCGGCGAACCCGCGCGGCTGGCTGATCCAGGTCGGCTACCGCCGGATGATCGAGCTGGTCCGCGGTGAGCAGGCGCGGCGCCGCCGCGAGGACCTGGTCGCCCGCCGGGACCCGGACGACCGCCAGCACGCGCCCGCGGCGGACGAGGAGCTGACCGCCGAACGGGACGACAGACTGGTCCTGCTCTTCCTCTGCTGCCACCCGGCGCTCACGCCCGCGTCGGCCGTCGCGCTGACCCTGCGCGCGGTCGGTGGGCTCAGCACCGCCGAGATCGCCCGCGCGTTCCTGGTGCCCGAGACGACCATGGCGCAACGGATCAGCCGGGCCAAGCAGCGCATCCGCTCCTCCGGGCTGCCGTTCCGGATGCCGGAGCCGACGGAGCGGGCCGACCGGCTGGCCACCGTGCGGCAGGTGCTCTATCTGATCTTCACCGAGGGGCACACGAGCACCGCCGGCCCGGATCTGCGCCGGGTCGACCTGGCGGCGGAGGCGATCCGACTCACCCGTGCGCTGCACACGCTGCTGCCCCACGACAGCGAGTCGGCCGGCCTGCTGGCGTTGATGCTGCTCACCGAGGCGCGCAGCCCGGCGCGGACCGGGCCGTCCGGTGAGCTGATCTCGCTGGCCGACCAGGACCGCGCCCACTGGGACGCGGCGGCGATCGCCGAGGGCATCGAACTGGTCACCCGGGCGCTGCCGCGCGGGCCGGTCGGCCCGTACCAGGTGCAGGCCGCCATCGCCGCACTGCACGACGAGGCGCCGAGCACCGAGGCGACCGACTGGCCGCAGATCCTGGCGCTCTACGGCGTGCTGGAACAGCTCTCCGGCAGCCCGGTGGTGGCGCTCAACCGGGCCGTGGCGACCGCCATGGTGCACGGGCCGGCAGCCGGCCTGGCCGCTCTCGACGCGCTGGCCGCCGACCAGCAGTTGGCCGGGCACCACCGGCTCGCCGCCGCCCGCGCGCACCTGCACGAGATGGCCGGGGACCGGGCCCGGGCGATCGCCGACTACCGGGCCGCCGCCGGGCGGACGAGCAGCCTGCCCGAGCATCGCTACCTCATGATGCGGGCAGCCCGGCTCGCCGCCGAGCCGGACCGGCCGACGTCGCATCAGGCTCCGACGGAGGACCGAGTGGATGGGAATCTCGGCCTCGGGCCGGAGTAGTTACCCGCATCGCCTGTGGAGCTGATGTCGTAAACGAATCACCCGCTACCCGCCACCGAGCATTCAGGACTGAGGACCGCATGGCGTACGTGCTGCTGGGGATCGCCATCGCCGCCGAGGTGCTGGCGACCAGTCTGCTCAAGACCACCGCCGGGTTCACCCGACTCGCGCCGACGGTGGCCTGCCTCGGCGGCTATCTGCTGGCGTTCGTCCTGCTGGCCCAGGCCGTCAAGGAGATACCGGTGGGCGTCGCGTACGCCCTCTGGTCCGGCCTGGGCACCGCCACCATCGTGGCGATCGGCGCGGTCTTCCTGGATGAGCCGGTCGGGCTGGCCAAGCTCGCCGGTATCGCACTGATCATTGCCGGGGTCGTCATCGTGAACCTGGCCGGGGAGCACTGACCACGGCTGAGCGCGGTGGCCGGGCCCGGTGCGGTCCCGGCCACCTGCTCGTCGATCAGCTCGCGGTGCAGCTCACCTCCGGCCTGGCGTTGCTGCCGGTCCAGCTGCCGATGAAGCCGAAGCTGGTGCTGGCACCGGCGGCCAGCCGGCCGTTGTAGGCCACGTTGCGCGCGGTCACCGCGGCTCCGCTGCTGGTCAGCGTCGTGTTCCAGGACTGGCTGACGCTCTGGCCGTTGGCGAAGGTCCACCGGGTGCTCCAGCCGGTGATCGCGGTCGCGCCGGCGGTCACCTTCACCTCACCCTGGAATCCGCCCTGCCACTGGTTGGTGACGGTGTAGGTAGCGGTGCAACCACCAGCCGGGGGCGGCGTGGTCGGTGGCGGCGTGGTCGGTGGCGGGGTGGTCGGCGGGGGCGTGGTCGGCGGCGGGGTGCCGCCGAAAACCGTTGCCTCCCGGGCGGTCTGCCGGATGCCGTTGGCGCCGTTGAAGATCCGCTGGCCCCAACTGGTCAGGCTGGCCGGGTTGAAGGCGGTGGCCATGTCGAGATACTCCACGCCGCCGCCGTTGCCGCTCCACGACCAGCCCAGCCAGCCGATCCCGTTGGCCTGGCTGTAGGCGAGGATGGTGTCCTCGTCGGGGTCGCCGTCGGAGTGGTTGAAGCCGAACTCGCCGACCACGATGGGCAGCCCGGCCGCCCGGAAGCGACCCAGGTAGTCGCTGATCTCCGCGGCGGTGTCGAAGACCCCGTACATGTGGATGGAGAAGACGGTGTTGCGGGCCGGGTCGGCGGCGAAGACCGAGGCGGCGTTGTCGCGCATGGTGAACGACCAGTCCTGCCCCCAGTTCGGCGCGTCCACCATGATCGTGTGGGTCAGACCGCCGGCGCGTAGCCTGGTGATCGCGGTGGCGTTGTCGGTGGCCCAGGAGGCGTAGTTCTGGTTGCCGTACGGCTCGTTGCCGATGTTGACGATGACGTACTTCTCCTGGCCGGCCAGGACGTCGGCGAGACTGAGCCAGTAGTCGACGGCCCGGGCGAGGGTGATAGCGCCGCTCTGCTCGCCGTAGCCGGTGGTGTCGTGCACCTCCAGCACACAGATCAGCCGGTTGGCCTTGCACAGCGAGATGACGTTGGCGACGTCGGCGTTGGTGTTGCGGGTCCACCGGTCGCCGCTGGAGAGCACCACCCGGACGGTGTTCGCGCCGAGCGCCTTCACGTCGGCGAACGAGCTGGTCTGCTGTGGGTACCAGGTGTGCGCGTGGTTGACCCCGCGCATGATGAATTCGGTGCCGTTGGCGTCGTACAGCTTGCCGCCCGCGACTGTGAAACCGGCTGCGGCCTGCGCGGGCTGGCCGAACGCCAGCACGGCGACGAGCAGCGCGAGCAGGGCGGCGCCGGCGGCGGAAAGTCGAGTCTTCATGGCCTTCCTCAGGGAGGACCCCCGGTGCCCGACAGGGGTGGGACGTGACAGGGGAAGGCGGCTGCAGCCCGACAGCCGCCGCCTGGATCCCGGCGGCGCACGCATCAGCGTAGGGCGATGGATTGGTCGGCGCAACCGGTTCAGTGGCTGAGCCAAAGCCGGCGGACAGCCGTGACGGCCCACGCGAACGCGGGCCGTCACGGGGCGGTCATCCCCACCACAGGATGTGCGCCACACCCGGCACTCTTAACCGGTTAAGAGCGACGGTAGGCAGGTCACGGCCATCCGTCAAGCGCCTCCCGTCCGAACCGGACGGGAGGGTTGGCCGCTGCCGACCTGGGTATCCCGGGACGATCCGTCGGCGGGAAGGAGAAACCAGAATGGTCAGCGTCGGCTACACCCTGATGTGCGAGCAGGCCGGTCCGAAGCAACTGGTCGACCACGCGGTGCGGGCCGAGGCGGCCGGCTTCGACCAGCTGGTGGTCTCCGACCACTACTACCCGTGGCTGGATGCCCAGGGCCACTCCCCGTACGCCTGGTCGGTGCTCGGCGCGGTCGCCCACGCCACCTCCCGGGCGGAGCTGATGTCCTTCGTGACCTGCCCGATCCGCCGCTACCACCCGGCCGTGGTCGCGCAGAAGGCCAGCACCATCGGAGCGCTCTCGGACGGCCGGTTCACCCTCGGCCTCGGCGCCGGGGAGAACCTCAACGAGCACGTGGTCGGTGGCTGGCCGCACGTGCAGCAGCGGCACGAGATGTTCGAGGAGGCCCTGCAGATCATCCGCCCGCTGCTCAACGGCGAGTCGCTGACCTTCTCCGGCAACCACTTCGACGTGCCCGACGCCTACGTCTGGGACCGCCCGGAGCAGCCGGTCCCGATGGCCATCGCCGCCTCCGGCCGGCAGTCCGCCACCCTCGCCGCCGAGTACGGCAACGGCATCATCGCCACCGAGCCCGACCGGCACATCATCGAGATGTACGACGACGCCGGCGGCACCGGCCAGCCCCGCTACGGGCAGGTGCCCATCTGCTACGGCCCGGACGAGGCCGAGTGCCGCAAGATCGTGCACGACCAGTTCCGCTGGTTCGGGCTCGGCTGGAAGGTCAACGCCGAGCTGCCCGGCCCGGACTCCTTCGCCTCCGCCACCCAGTTCGTCCGGGAGGAGGACGTCGCCGAGGGCATCTCGTGCGGCCCGGACGTGGACGCGCACGTCGAGGCCTTCCGGAAGTTCGTCGACGCCGGCTTCACCCATGTAGCGCTCCTTCAGGTCGGCGGGGAGAACCAGCCGATGTTCCTGGACTGGGCGCAGGAGCAGTTGCTGCCCCGGCTGCGCGAGCTGTGAAGCTCACCTCCGCCGGGCGGTTCGGTCTGGCCGATCTGCGGCTGGCGCTGGCCGCGCCCCGGCCGGCCGCCGGGCTGACCAGCGAGTGGCGGCGGGTCGACGGGCTGCGGACACACACCCGGCGCAGCACGGATCCCGGGACCGGGGCGCCGCCGATCGTGCTGGTGCACGGCCTGGCGGTCTCGCACCGCTACCTCACCCCGCTGGCTGTCGCGCTCTCCGCCACCAACCCGGTGTACGTACCGGACCTGCCCGGCTTCGGGCTGACCGAGCGCCCCCGGGGGGCGTACGACGTACGCGCGCACGCCGAGCACCTGGCCGCCTGGCTGGCCGCGTACCGGCTGCCGCCGGTCTGCCTGCTCGGGCACTCGTTCGGCGCCGAGGTCGTCGCCGCGCTCGCCGCCGTACACCCGGACCTGGTCCGCGCGGTGGTCCTGGCCGGACCGACAAGCGACCCGGATGCCCGGACCCGACGGGGACAGGTCGGCCGGTGGCTGGTGGACACCCTGCGCGAGGCGCCGTTGCAGGCGCCGATCCTGGCCCGCGACGTCTGGGACGCGCGGCCCTGGCGGGTGGTCGCGACGCTGTCCCACTCGGTCCGCAATGCCACCGAGGCGGACCTGGTCCGGGTCGCGGCGCCGACCCTGGTGGTCACCGGCGAACGGGACCCGGTGGTGCCGGCGGCCTGGCGCGACCGGGTGGCCCGGCTGGTCCCGGACGCCCGCCCGGTGACCGTGCCCGGCGCCGCCCACAACGTCGCCACCACCGCCCCGACGGCGGTCGCCGACGCCATCCGCCACCTCCTCGCCCCCGCTCCCGCACTCACGGACAGGTGAACCCATGCGCTTCGGCAACACGGAGATCCGCCCACTCGGCGGCGGCCTCGGCTGCCTCCTGATGATCCTCTTCTCGATCGTGGCCTCGGTCGTGCTGACCGTCCTGCTCAACCTGGTCCTCTGATCCGCCCGGCCCCGCGCGTCCCGGCCCGAGCGCGCGCGGGCCCGGGTCAGGCCGGGTCGAGGTCCAGCTCGGCGACGACGGGGTAGTGGTCGGAGGCGGTCTCGGCGTCCCCCTCGCGGACCACCCGGACGCGCCGGCTCCGCTCGGCCACCGCCGGGGTGCCGAACAGGTAGTCCAGCCGCATCCCGGCGAACTCCTCCCCGCCGAACCGGGTGGGCACGGTGAGGCCGTCGGCCTCCGGTGCTCCGGCGGCGTACGAGAGCCAGAGGTCGACCAGGCCGGCGGCCCGCAGCCGGGCGACAGCGCGGGTGTCCACGACGCCGCCGGTCCGCCGCAGGTGACGCCGCCGGTAGAGGTCGGGCATCCCGGCCAGGCGCGCGGTGTGGTCGACGGTCGGGTCGAGCGCGTTGAGGTCACCGGTGACCAGCGTCAGCGGCCCCTGGGCGCGCCGCACCGCGGCCACCAGCCAGTCCACCTCCATCCGACGCCGTCCCCCGGAGTACGGATGGAGGTGGGTGCCGAGCACGGTCAGCGGTCCGGCCGAGGTGGCCACCACGACGCGGGCGGCCGCGTGGTGGAACGGCCGGCGCAGCGCCCCCGCGGCGACGACCCGGAGTGGCGACCGGACCAGCACCGCCACCGGCTGCCCGAAACAGGACCCGGCCAGGTGCTGTGCCATTCCCACCCGACCCGCGATCTCGGCCATGAGCCCGCCCCGGTCGAAGTCACGCAGCTCCTGCAGGGCCAGCACGTCCGGCGCCTGCGCGGTGACGACCCGGACCACCTGGTCCAGCCGGTCGGGGCCGCCCCGGTCCCGGCCGCCGGTACGGATGTTCCAGGTCATCACGCGCAGCACAGCGACGCTCAGTCAGCCCGGCTGGCCCGGGCCAGCTCGTCGTCGAGGGTGCCCACGTCCTCCGACTCGATGCTCGGCCGGTTCCCCTCCCGCACGTCGGCGTTCGGTCGGATGACCAGGTAGAGCAGCCCGACCCAGAGCGCGGAGAGCAGGATCGCGCCGATGAAGTCGGTCGGGTGGTGCATCCCCCGGTACATCCGGGAGGTGGCCACCCCGACCGGCATGATCACCGCGAGCGCCACGAAGATCCAACGCCACCACCGGTCGGTACGCGGGAACACGATGAGGGTGATCGCCAGCCAGACGCAGATCGTCGCCGCGATGTGCCCGGACGGGAAGGAGGAGGTGGGCATCTGGCCGTCCAGGTTCTCCACCGGCGGGCGTGGCCGGTCGACCGCCCGGGCGGAGGCGAGGAAGAGGGTCAGCTCGCCGACCATCGCCAGCGCCACGAAGAGCACCGGCCGCCAACGCCGCCACACCGCGAGCACCAGCGGACAGAACACCAGCGAGATCAGCAGGATGGCGTGCGTGTCGCCGAACTTGCTCCACCACCAGCTCACCTCGGTCAGCACCTCGGTGTGCCGGTCGGCGAACCAGCGCGGCACGTCGGTGTCGAGGGTGTCGAAGAAGGTGCCCTTGGCGTGGTAGCTGACGTACGTGCCGAAGGCGTACAACGCCCCGAACACCAGCACCCACCCGACCAGCAGCTCGGCCACCGCCGAGCGCGGGTGGGCCAGTACCTCCTCCTCGGCCGGGGCGGGGACGATGTCGTGCCCGGCCTCCGGCTCCAGACCCTCGGTCAGCGGCGGCACCGGGCGCCCCCGCTCGCGCCGCCAGAGCCGGAACGCGTACGCGGTGACACCCAGCCACGCGGCGCCGAGCAGCCAGCCGGCCAGCACATCGGAGACGAAGTGCACGCCCAACGCAATCCGGGTCAGCCCGACCAGCGCCACCAGCACTACCGCACCGGCGATCGCCGGCTTACGCCAGCGTGGCGCCATCGCCGGCAGGAACACCAGCAGCAGCGCCCCGTACGCGACGAACGAGCCGAGCGCGTGCCCGCTCGGGAAGCTGTTGCCCGGAGCGCTGGCGATCGGCACGTCCACCACCGGGCGGAGCCGACCGACAAGCGTCTTCAGGGACGGGTCGAGGATCAGGCCGCCGACCCCGGTGATGATCAGATAGACGGCCAGCCGTGGCTGCCGCCGGATCAGCAGCCCGACCACGGCGATGGTGACCAGCCAGATGAGAATCGGCCGGCCGCCCAGGTCGGTCACCGCCTGGAGCACGGTGACCAGCGCGTGGTGCGGGGCGACGAGACCGTTGAACCACTCGGCGACCGCGTGGTCGGCGTCCTGCAACGGGCTCCACCGCACCCGGACGAGCAACAACAGCAGCCCGAAGGCCACCCCGGCGCCGGTGACGGCCACCAGACCGGCGATGCTCCGCTCGGCGAAATGACCGATCGGACGCCGCGCCACCTCTTTGACCGCGGTCACCCCGCACCTCCCTTGTCCACTGGCGAGGCGCTTTACCCGATCGGCGCCGCGCGTACACGCGGGCGACCGGCGGGGGCGGCTAGAGCGCCGTCATGTCCCCGGTGTCGAGGAGCTCGGCGCGCTCGGCCTCGGGCTCCCACAGGTCCGGTTGGGCCGGTTCCCGCACGCCGATGCGCAGCGCCTCCAGTTGGGCGGCGAAGGCCAGCCCGCCGAAGAGCGCCATGCCGGTGAGGTTGGCCCAGAGCAGCAACGCCATCATCCCGGTCAGCGCGCCGTACGTCTGCCCGAAGCCGCCGCTGAACCGCACGTACGCGGCGAGGAGCAGGCTGGCGAGCCACCACAGCGCCGTGGCGATGCCGGCGCCGAAGAACAGCCAGGACAGGCCGGGCTGCTTGCGGCGCGGCGCGTGCCGGAACAGCACCGCAACGGCGAGCACGGTCAGCGCGAGGCTCAGCGGGAAACGGACCACTGTCCAGATGCCCTCGGCGACCTCGCCCCACTCGTAGTGCTCCCGCACCGAGTCGCCCACCGCGCCGCCGCCCACCAGGATCAGGAAGCCGGCGAGCGCGGGCAGGCCGGCGGTGGCGGCCAGCACTGCGGCGCGGACGTACTTCCACAGCGCCGGGCGGTCCCGCTCCACGCCGTAGATCCGGTTGGCGCCCCGTTCGATCTGGGCCATCGTGGTGGTCAGCGCGACCAGCCCGGTGAGCAGACCGAGGGTGAGCGCCAGCTCGCCGGCGTCCTCGACACGTTCACCCTCGCCGAGCAGCTCGGCCACCATCTGCTCGCTCTGGCCGGGGGTCAGCGCCAGCACGGTGTCGGCGACCACGCGGCCGCCCTCTTCGACGCCCAGCTCGCTGATCAGACCGGTGAGGGCGATCAGGAACGGCACCACGGCCAGGCAGAGTTGCAGCGCGAACGCGCGCGAGTGGCTGAACCCGTCGCCGTAGCGGAACCGGATGAAGGCGTCCCGCAGCAGGTGCCAGCCGCCCTGGCGGCGCAGAGTGTGCCAGGCGTCGTCGGCGGAGAGCTCCTCGTCGGCCATCAGCCGGGTCTCCGGCACGATCCGGGTGCTACTCACGGCGCGCTTCCTCGATCAGCTGCTCGCCTCGCTCCCCGGCGCGCTGCGCGTCGACGGCGAGGTCGGGGGCTTCCTCAGGCTGGGGCACGCAGAGCCAGAGCGCCTGGTGCCGGACCTCGGCCCGCAGTCGCCGGCTGGGAGCGATGAGATCGCCGTCCAGCTCCCGGGGCTGGGCCCGGTTGCTGGTGACCACGACGCGACGGCCGCGGAACACCTCCATCTGCGGCACCCGGCCGTTGCGGCGGATCACCGCCCAGCCGAGCGCGAGCCAGTGCCGCAGGTTTCGCGGGGTGAGCACCGCGATGTCGAGCCAGCCGTCGTCCGGCTCGGCCTCGGTGAGCAGCCGCACGCCGCCTTGGAGCCGGCCCACGTTGGCGATCAGCACCGAGCGGGCCCGGCGGCGCACCGGTGGCCGGTCGTCGATGCGGATCTGCACCCGCATGGGCCGGTCCCGCAGGTGCCGGGCGGCGCCCATGACGTACGCCGGCCAGCCGATGCGGGCCTTGGTGGCCTCGGAGGTGGCGGCGAGCATCTGGGCGTCGAAGCCCATCCCGGCCATCACCGTGAAGTACCGGTCCTCGACGGCGCCGACGTCGAGCAGCCGCCGGCCGCGTTCGATGGCGACCTGGAGCCCGGCGGCCATGTCGGTGGAGAGACCCAGGTTGGCGGCGAGCAGGTTGCCGGTGCCCTGCGGCAGCACGGCCAACGCCACGTCGGTGCCGACCAGGCCGCTGACGCAGGACATCACAGTGCCGTCGCCGCCGCAGGCGAAGACCAGATCGACGCCGGCCTTGACGGCCTGCTCGGTCTGGTCGCGGCCCGGGTCGTCGACGGTGGTCTCGAACCACTGCGGCTCGGGCCAGCCGGCGGCGGCCAGGGCGTCGTTCACTGTGCGGCGCAGGTCGTCGAGATCGGCGACCTTCACCGGGTTGACGACCACGGCGGAGCGCAGCCCACCGTCGCCGCCCGAGGGTCGCCTCTCCTTTGCAGCATCCACGGCGCCAGTGTGCAGCACCGGGGCGGCTTCAGCGAGCCCGCGAGCGGCCGGCGTCGGAAGTGCCACAGACAGGTTTCAAGGCGCCGGCCATCGCATCGTCAGGCCGCCGTCCGCACTGCGCTCTCCACTCGTCGGCGCAGGTCGTCGAGGTCGACCCCGGCCTCGGTGAGGACCAGCGCGCCGAGCCCCCGCCCCTCGCGGAGCACCCCGAGCAGGATGTGTTCGGTGCCGATGTGGTGGTGGCGCAGCCGCACCGCCTCCCGCAGCGACAGCTCCAGCGCCTTCTTCGACCGGGGCGAGAAGGGCCCGCCCAGGGACCGACGGCGGCCCCAGCGACGGCGCGGCGCCGGCACGGCCTCGCGCAGGGCGTCCGGGCCGAAGGACTGCTCGATGCGGGCGACGATCGCGGCCAGGTCGATGCCGATCTCCCGCAGTGCCGCCGCGTCGGCGTCACCGAGGCCGGCGCCACCGTTGACGGTGTGCCGACGGACCCGCTCACGCAGGTCGTCGGCGCGTACGCCGGCGTCGGCCAGCACCCGGCTGGCCAGACCCGCCTCGTCGGCTGTCAGGGCGAGCAGCAGGTGCTCGGTGCCGACCGGGCGCTGGCCCTCGGCCCGCGCCTCCTCCAGCGCCCGCCGCACGACCTCGCGCGCCCGGTGGGTGAACCGTTCGAACATCACGCCTCCCAGGATTGACTGACCGCCGGCCGCCCGGCGTGCTTCTTGTGAACCGCCTGCCGGCTGACCTCGAGCGCGTCAGCGATCTCCTGCCAGGACCAGCCCTGTCGACGGGCGTTGTCCACCTGGACCACCTCGAGCCGCTCGAGCAGCCGGCGCAGCGCGCGGACGGCGCGCAGCCCGACCCGGGGGTCGGTGCTGCCGGCTGCCGCCGCGAGTTCCGTCGCCTGACTCATGTCGTCAACATACGTTGACAGTGCCACTCGTGTCAACCCTCGTTGACGAACAGTGGCCACCATGGCCGACGGCGCGGCCCGATCCGGCCCGCCACCGCTACCGCACGACTACCCTCGGTCAGGGACAGCGTGGTCGTGCCCGGGCGCGACGCCCGGGAGGTGATGTCGGATGGCCGCATCCGCCGATGCAGCGGTGCTGGTTGGACTCGGCACGGAGCACGACCTCCCGGTCGTTCACCAGGCCGCGCAGGAGGCCGCCGCGCACAACCGGCAGCTGCACCTGCTGCACACCTTCGACTGGCACGCGGCCTTCGCCGCGGACACCGTCGCCGCACCCCGGGACCAGGCCGAGGATCTGATCACGCGGGGCGCGCAGCTGGCCCACGGAATCGAGCCGGGACTGACCGTCCGCGGCGAGATCGTCGAAGGGGCCATGCTGCCCATCCTGATCCGTCGATCGCAGGCGGCCTTCCTGCTCGCGGTCGGCGACAGCGGGATGGCCGGCAGCGGCAAGTGCATCCCGTCCGAGACGACCGCCGTGCAGCTGGCCGCCCGGGCCGGCTGCCCGCTGCTGGTGGTCCGTCAGGAGCAGCCGCCGTCGGGCCCGGTGCTGGTCGGGGTGGACGGGTCACCCAGCTCGACCCTCGCCCTGGAGTGGGCCTTCGAGTGCGCGGCCCGGCGCCACACCCGGCTGCTGGCACTACGGGTGGTGGAGCCCGACGAGGACACCGACCTGGTCACCGACCAGCTGTCCGAGGTCGTCGCCCGGTTCTCCGCCCGCCGGACGGACGTGCCGGCCGAGTGCCGCGTCATCCGAGGCGATCCCGGCCAGGTGCTTGTCGACGTGTCCCGCTCGGCGCAGGTCGCGCTGGTCGCCGCCCGGGGCGACGAACCGGGGCGCGGGATGCTGGGGGCGGTCGCCCAGTCCATGCTCTACCACTCCCCGGCCCCCGTGGTCATCGTCCGAGGGCTGGCCGAGGCCCCGCTCACCGGGCCCGACGCCCACCCGTCCCGGGACCAACGGCCCTGACCTCGGGGCGCAGGCGACGGCGAGGCTGGACGTCGGATGCCCCACTCCCCGATCTGCGAGAGGCTCAGCATCATGGACACCGCACTCGATCCAAACCGGTCGATCACCGACGACGAGCTGCGCCGGCTGCACGCCTACTGGCGCGCCGCGAACTACCTCACCGTCGGGCAGATCTACCTGCTCGGCAACCCGCTGCTGCGCGAACCGCTGACCGTCGACGACATCAAGCCGCGGCTGCTCGGCCACTGGGGCACCAGCCCCGGGCTCAACCTGATCTACGCCCACCTCAACCGGGTGATCGTGGCGCGCGACCTGAACGCCATGTTCGTCACCGGCCCCGGGCACGGCGGCCCGGCCATCGTGGCCAACACCTGGCTGGAGGGCACCTGGTCGGAGCGCTACCACGACGTGTCACGCGACGAGGCGGGAATGGCCCGGCTGTTCCGCCAGTTCTCCTTCCCCGGCGGCATCCCCAGCCACGTGGCGGCGGAGGTGCCGGGCTCGATCCACGAGGGCGGCGAGCTGGGGTACGCGCTGAGCCACGCCTACGGCGCCGCCTTCGACCACCCGGACCTGCTGGTGGCCTGCGTGATCGGCGACGGCGAGGCGGAGACCGGGCCGCTGGCCGGCAGCTGGCTCTCCAACGTCTTCCTCAACCCCGCGCGCGACGGCGCGGTGCTGCCCATCCTGCACCTCAACGGCTACAAGATCGCCAATCCGACCGTACTGGCCCGGATCCCCGAGGCGGACCTGCTCGGCATCCTGCGCGGCTCCGGCTACGAGCCGTACGTGGTGGCCGGCGACGACCCCGCCCAGGTGCACCGCATCCTCGCCGCGACGTTGGACCGGGCGCTGAACGAGATCGCCGCCATCCAGCGCAGGGCCCGCTCCGGCGGCATCGTCGACCGTCCCCGCTGGCCAATGATCATCCTGCGGACGCCGAAGGGCTGGACCGGCCCCCGCGAGGTCGATGGCAAGCAGGTGGAGGGCACCTACCGCGCCCACCAGGTACCGCTGTCACAGGTACGCGACAACCCCGCGCACCTGGCCGAGCTGGAGCACTGGCTGCGCAGCTACCGGCCCGAGGAGCTGTTCGACGCGACCGGCGCGCCGGTGGACGAGTTGCGGGCACTGCCGCCGCGGGGCGACCGGCGGATGAGCGCCAACCCGGTCACCAACGGCGGCGTGGTGCTCCGCGACCTGCGCCTGCCCGACTTCCGCGAGTACGGCGTGGACGTCCCCCAACCGGGCGAGCCGATGGCCGGCGCGACCGGTGTGCTCGGCCCGTGGCTCCGGGACGTCATCGCCGCCAACCCGCAGACGTTCCGGCTGTTCGGCCCGGACGAGGTCGCCTCCAACCGGTTGGACGCCGCCTTCGAGGTGACCGGCCGGGCCTGGGTGGCGGGCACGGTGCCGGGCGACGAACACCTCTCTCCGGACGGCCGGGTGATGGAGGTGCTCTCCGAGCACCTGTGCCAGGGCTGGCTGGAGGGGTATCTGCTGACCGGCAGACACGGCGTGTTCACCAGCTACGAGGCGTTCATCCACATCGTCGACTCGATGCTCAACCAGCACGCCAAGTGGTTGAAGGTGACCCGGGCCATCCCCTGGCGGCAGCCGCTCGCCTCGCTGAACTATCTGCTCTCCAGCCACGTCTGGCGGCAGGACCACAACGGCTTCTCCCACCAGGACCCGGGCTTCATCGACCACGTGGTCAACAAGAAGGCCGAGGTGGTGCGGGTCTACCTGCCGCCGGACGCCAACACCCTGCTCGCCACGATGGACCACTGCCTGCGCAGCCGGCACTACATCAACGTGGTGGTCGCCGGCAAGCAGCCGGCACCGAACTGGCTGACGATGACCGAGGCGATCCAGCACACGCGGCGTGGCCTGGGCATCTGGGAGTGGGCCAGTAACGACGGCGGCACCGAGCCGGACGTGGTGCTCGCCTGCTGCGGGGACGTGCCCACGCTGGAGACGCTGGCCGCCGCCGAGCTGCTGCGCCAGCATCTCCCGGAGCTGAAGGTGCGCCTCGTCAACGTGGTGGACCTGATGCGGCTCCAGCCGGACACCGAGCACCCGCACGGCCTGACCGACAACGAGTTCGACACCATCTTCACCGAGGACCGCCAGATCATCTTCGCGTACCACGGCTACCCGTGGCTGATCCACCGGCTCACCTACCGCCGTACCAACCACGACAACCTGCACGTGCGCGGCTACAAGGAGGAGGGAACCACCACCACGCCGTTCGACATGGTGATGCTCAACGACCTGGACCGCTTCCACCTGGTCATCGACGTCATCGACCGGGTGCCCGGGCTGGCCGCGCGCGCCGCGCACCTGCGCCAGCAGATGGTCGACGCACGGCAGTCGGCCCGCGACTACACCCGCCGGTACGGCGAGGACGACCCCCAGGTCGCGGAGTGGCGCTGGGTCCGCGAAACCGACCCGACCAACCGCTGAGGAGGACGACGTGCGTGACGCGGAGATCCTGGTCGGCTACGACGGCTCGACCGACGCCTCGGTGGCCCTGAACTGGGCGCTGGACGAGGCCGCGCACAGCGGGCAGCCGGTACGGCTGGCGTACGTCTTCGAATGGCTGACCGTGGCCGGCTGGGTCGGTCCGGGCGTGGCGCCCGGCGTCTGGCCGGACGACACCGCACGGCGGCAGGTGGAGGAGCTGGTCCGGGACGCGGCGGCGCAGGCCGCCGCCGCGCATCCCGGGATCACCGTCACCGGCGAGGTGTACGACGGTCCGCCCGCCCTGGTGTTGCAGGAACGCTCGGCCGAGGCCGGTCTGCTGGTGCTGGGCAGTCGCGGCCACGGCGGGTTCGGTGGGCTGCTCGTCGGGTCGACGGCGGTGGCGGTCGCCGCGCACGGGCACTGCCCGGTCGTGGTGGTCCGGGACGGGGCCGGCGGCGCGCCGTCCGACGCGTCGGGCGGACCGGTGGCGGTCGGCGTGGACGGCTCCGAGCCGTCGCTGGTGGCGCTCGGCTTCGCCGCCGAACGCGCGGCCCAGCGACGGCTGCCGCTGCGCGTGCTGCACGCGTGGACCCAGGGCCCCGGCGGGGCGGCCGGAGCACCGGATGAGCGGGCCGCCGTGGAGCAGGCGCTGGAGCCGTGGCGGCGGACGTACCCCGACCTGGCCGTGACCGTCGACCTGGTCCCGGGCAGCCCGGCGGCCATGCTGATCGAGGCGAGCCGCGATGCGCGGCTGGTGGTGGCCGGCAGCCGGGGCCGGGGCGGGCTGGCCGGCATGCTGCTGGGCTCGGTGAGTCAGCAGCTGATCCAGCACGCCCACTGCCCGGTCGCCGTCGTCCGGGAACGCTGACCCTGGGGGCGTAAAGGCCCGACCCGGGCGGGACCTACGACCCCTGCGCGCCGCCGTCGGATGCCGCAGGATGAAGCGGCAAGCCACGCTGAGCACCGCCGGCCCGAGGCACGGACGGGCAGAGACGGAGAGGTCGTGACGATGAGTCAGGAAGGCCAGCTGACCACCGCGCTGGCGGAGGCCGCGGCGACCGCCGGTCACGCCCCCTCGGTGCACAACACCCAGCCGTGGCGTTGGCGGGTGCTGCCCGACGCGTTGGAGCTGCGCACGGTCCGCGACCGCCAGCTCGCGGTCACCGACCCGGAGGGCCGGCTGCTCGCCCTCAGCTGCGGCGCGGCCCTGCACCACGCCCGGCTGGCGCTGGCCGCCGAGGGGTGGCGCGCGGTGGTGGAGCGGCTGCCCGATCCGCGCGACAGCGAGCTGCTGGCCCGCGTGACCACAGTGGACCGGATCGAGGTCGACCCGGACGCCATGCGGATGGTGCAGTGCATGCAGGTCCGGCACACCGACCGGCGGCCGGTCAGCGACGAACCGGTGACCACCGCCGCGATCGAGGAGATCACCCGAGCGGTCACCGCCGAGGGCTGCCGGCTGCAGATCCTCAATCGCGACCAGGTGCTGGAGCTGGCCGCCACGGCCGCGCACGCCGGCACTGTCGAGGCCAAGGATCCGGAGCTGCGCGCCGAGCTGGCGTACTGGACCAGCCGGGCCGGCACCGGCACCGGGCTGCCGCCGGAGGTGCTGCCCGAGGAGCCTCCGCAGACCACCGTGCCGGCCCGCGACTTCGGCCGCCCCGGCAGCCTGCCGGTGGGCTCCGGCCACGACCGGGCGGCGGTGTACGCGCTGCTGCACGGCGACGAGGACGAACCGGACAGCTGGCTGCGCGCCGGCGAAGCGCTCTCCGCCGGCTGGCTCACCGCCACGCGGCTCGGCGTGTCGGTGGTGCCGCTCAGCGCCGTGGTGGAGGTGCCAGGCACCCGGCAGACCCTGCGGCAGCTGCTCGCCGGCCTCGGCTTCCCGTACCTCGTGCTGCGGTTGGGGATCGCGGACCCGGCGCACGCGGGCCCGCCGCACACCCCGCGGCTGACCACCGGGCAGGTGGTCGACACCGCCGCGGTCCGCGGCGAGCAGGGCTGACGGGGCTGGGCACCACGGCCACGGCGGTACCATCGCGCGATGACCAGCGCCCCGCAGCCCCGCAAGGAAGCCCGGGTGACTCCGTCGCTCGGGCTGAGCCCGCTGTCCCGGGTCCACCTCGACGAGCTGCTTCAGGAGATGCTGGACCGGGTCGGCGAGGTGGTCACCAGCCGGGAACGGCTGCGCGCCCTGCTCGACGCGGTCGTCGGCATCGGCACCAACCTGGAACTGCGCAGCACGCTGCAACGCATCGTGCAGGCGGCCTGCGAGCTGGTCGGCGCCCGGTACGGGGCGTTGGGTGTGGTCGGCCCGGACCGGCTGCTGTACGACTTCATCGTGCACGGCATCACCCCCGAGCAGCACGCGCGGATCGGCGACCTGCCGCACGGGCGGGGCGTGCTCGGCCTGCTCATCGACGACCCCCGGCCGTTGCGGATGCCGGACATCACAAAGCACCCCCGCTCCTACGGTTTCCCGCCCAACCACCCACCCATGCACAGCTTCCTGGGCGTGCCGGTACGCATCCGGGAGCAGGTGTTCGGCAACCTCTACCTCGCCGAGAAGCAGGGCGGCGCGCAGTTCACCGATGACGACGAGGAGATCGTGGTCGCGCTGGCCGCCGCGGCCGGCGTGGCCATCGAGAACGCCCGCCTGTACGCCCTGGCGCACCGGCGGGAACGGTGGCTGGCCGCGACCGCCGAGATCACCACTGTGCTGCTCGGCGAGGTCCGCCGCACCGACGCGCTGGCGCTGGTCGCCCGCCGCGCCCGGGAGGTCGCCGAGGCGGAGCTGGCGCTGGTCCTGCTCTACGACACCGACACCGCGCAGTTCACCGTCGAGGTGGTCGACGGCGCCGACGAGCAGGCCCACGCGCTGGTCGGCACGGTCCTGCCGGCAGCCGACACCAGCTTCGGCGCGGCGATCGCCGAGGGCCGGCACGACCAGGTGGACAACCTCGCGCACGCCGCCCCGTGGCCGGCGCTGCTGCACACCGGGCCCGCGGTGATCTCACCGCTGGCCACCGCCGAAACCCTGCACGGCGTGCTGGTGGTGGCACACCGGCCGGAGCGCGGTGGCGGCACCAGCGACGAGGACGTGGCCCTGTTGGGCAGCTTCGCCGGGCAGGCCGCGCTGGCCATGGAACGCGCCCGTGGCCAGGAGGAGCGGGAGCTGCTGGTGGTCCTGGAGGACCGCGAGCGGATCGCCCGCGACCTGCACGACGTGGTGATCCAGCGGCTCTTCGCCACCGGCCTGCAACTACAGAGCGCCGCACCGATGATGACCCGCCCGGAGGTGGCCAAGCGGATCAACGCGGCCGTCGACGATCTGGACGCGACCATCCGGGACATCCGCCGGACCATCTTCGAGCTGCGTACGCCGATGACCGCGGCTCTGCGTACCGAGATCCGTGAGGCGATCGAGGTGGCCGCCGAGTCGTTGGGCCACAAACCACGCCTGGAGCTGACCGGCCCGGTGGACAGCGCCGTCCCGGACGCGGTCCGCCCGGATCTCACCGCAGTGCTGCGCGAGGGGCTGTCCAACGCAGTCCGCCACGCGCAGGCCACCCAGGTCGCCGTTGCCGTACGCGTCGACGCCGGCCAGGTCACCGTCACGGTCACCGACGACGGGGTGGGCTGCGACCCGGCCGCCGCCCGGGGCGGCCTCGTCAACCTGCGCGAACGCGCCGAACGTCACGGTGGCACCTTCACGATCCGCCCGGTCGAGCCGCACGGCACCGAGGTGAGCTGGTCCGTGCCGCTGCGCGACTGACCGGGGCGGGTCGGCTCAGGAGGTCTTGCCGAGCAGCCGGGTGGCCAGGACGGCGGCCTGCGTGCGACGCTCCAGACCCAGCTTGGCCAGCACGCTGGAGACGTAGTTCTTCACCGTCTTCTCGGCCAGGAACATCTTCCCGGCGATCTCCCGGTTGGTCAGCCCCTCCGCCACGTACTCCAGGATCCGCCGCTCCTGCTCGGTGAGCGACTTCAGCTCGCGCGGCTGCTCGACGCCGTTGCGGATGCGCTCCAGCACCCGGGTGGTGATCGCCGGGTCGAGCAGCGACTGCCCGGCCGCCACCCGGCGCACCGCGTCGACCAGGTCGGTGCCGCGGATCTGCTTGAGCACGTACCCGGCGGCACCAGCCATGATCGCCGCGAACAGCGCCTCGTCGTCCTCGTACGAGGTGAGGATCAGGCCCTTGATGGACGAGTCGACGGCGCGCACGTCGCGGCACACGTCGATGCCGTTGCCGTCGGGCAGCCGCGCGTCGAGGATCGCCACGTCGGGCCGCAACGCCGGAATA
This sequence comes from Micromonospora coriariae, assembly GCF_900091455.1. Lineage (NCBI taxonomy): Bacteria > Bacillati > Actinomycetota > Actinomycetes > Micromonosporales > Micromonosporaceae > Micromonospora > Micromonospora coriariae. The sequence goes on from NZ_LT607412.1 coordinate 944,802, forward strand.
CGGCGGGCCGCCTCCAGCGCCGAGCCGGACTCGCCGACCACCTCGATGTCGCCGCTGCTCTGCAACAGGTCGGCCAGGCCACGGCGGACGACCTCATGGTCGTCGAGAAGGAACACCCGGATCATTCCTCGTTTCTACCCGTGCCCCGCGTCGGGTGCACGGGCCGAAGGTCCCGATCCGGGCGGCCCGAGGCCCGGGGGTGGGGTCCGGGCACCGGCCGGGGGCGGTCGGGCCCGACGGGTCGGGACGTCCGGCCCTGCCCGGCACCCACCCGACGGACGGACCGTAGGGGTACGTCGGACGTCGCGCACCACCGGCCGCCGGCGGACATCGGAGAGGAGCAGCGCCATGGACATCGGCTACACATCGACCCACCTGCGGACCGCCGCCGTGGACGCGGTCCGGGCACCCTCCCTGCACAACACCCAGCCGTGGCGGTTGCGGCTGCGCGACGGTGGGATCGAGGTGCTGGCCGACCCGGTTCGGCGGCTGCCGGCGACCGACCCGAGCGGGTGGGGCGTCCGCATCGCCTGCGGCGCGGCGCTGTTCAACCTGCGGCTCGCGCTGGCCGTGGCCGGTGTCCCGGCCCTGGTGCGGCTCCGCCCCGACCCGGCCGAGCCGGACCTGCTGGCCCGCCTCGTCCCGGACGTCCCGCGCCCGCCCACGCCCGGCGAGCAGAGCCTGTACGCCGCCATCCCCCGCCGGTTCAGCAACCGGATGCCGTTCTGGCCGAATCCGGTGCCGGCCGACGCACGATGGCGGCTCGGCGAGGCGGCCCGTGCCGAGCAGTGCTGGCTGGAGCTGTTGATCGGGGTGAGCGCGGTCTCCGCGTTCGGCGAGATCGCGCGCGGCGCGCACCGGGTGCTGGAGCGCGACCCCGCCTACCGGTCAGAACGCGAGCGGTGGCTTCGCCAGGAGGCCGCGCCGGACGGCGTGCCGGCGTCGGCCGGCGGCCCGCAGAGCGAGCCGCAGGACGTGCTGCCGGCGCGCGGCTTCGGCGGGCGCGACCGGGCCCCGGGGCGCGACTTCGAGCCGGAGCCCCTGGTCGGGGTGCTCGGCTCGGTGGGCAACACCGCCGTGGACCAGGTGGTCGCCGGGCAGGCCCTGCAACGGGTGCTGCTCACCGCCACCGACACCGGGCTCAGCGTGTCGCTGCTCTCCCAGCCGATCGAGGTGCCCACCGCGCGGGAGCAGCTACGGCTGTCACTGGGCCGGTTCGGCATGCCGCAGATGGCGCTGCGGATCGGGTACGGCCGGCCCGGCCGACCGACCCCGCGCCGCAGCGTCGAGGAGGTGCTGGACCTGCCGGTGGTGCCGGCCCCCTGAGCCGGCACCACCGCCCCGCTCGACGAACCCCGTTCACGCGGTGAGCAGCGCCGCTTCCCGCGCCGGGTCCAACCCGACCGTCACCCGGCGCGGCTTGCCGGCGCGGGGCGGCACCGACCCCACCGCGCGCAGCCACCGCCAGGTGTCGGCCACGGTGTCCGTCACCGGGCGGCATTTCAGCCCCGCCGCGTACGCCTTCTCCACGCCGCGCTCCTGCAACCACCGGAACTCGTGACCCGGCGGAATCCAGATCGGCAGGTCGTTCCAGGGCACGACGCCGGCGGCCAGGATCGGCTCCGGATCGGTCCAGCGCAGCGTCGCGCCGGAGCCGGTCACCGCGACGACCGAGTCCAGCAGCTCACCCATCGTGGCGTGCCCCGGGCGGCTGATCACGTTGAACGCACCGCCGACCCCCTCGACGGCCCGGTCCAGCGTCCACCCGACCAGGTCGCGCACGTCGATGTACTGCAGGGGCAGGTCCACCGGGCCCGGCGCGAGCACGTCACCGCCCCGGGCCACCCGCTGCAACCACCAGGGCAGCCGGCCGACGTCCTCCCCCGGGCCGAGGATCAACCCGGCGCGCACCAGCAGCGCCCGTTCGCCGTAGACCTCCGTCGCGGCCAACTCCCCGCCCGCCTTGCACTCCGCGTAGTCCCCGTCGACGGCGTCGCCGGACGCGTCCACAACGGACGACTCCTCGCCGACGTTCGTCGGCGCCGGTGGGGCGTAGACCGAGCCGCTGGAGATGTAGGTGTAGTGCGGGACCGTCGCGACCAGCGCGCGGGCCGCGTCCCGCACCGCCCGTGGAGCGCTGTCCCAGGTGTCGACCACCAGGTCCCACTCACCGCCCGCCAGCGCCGCCAGGCCGTCCGGCGCGGTCCGGTCACCCCGCAACCGGTGTACGCCGGGTGGCGTCGACCCGTGCATCCCCCGGTTGAACACCGTCACCGACCAGCCCCGGCGGACCGCTTCGGCGACCGTCGCCCCACCCACGAAACCCGTCCCGCCCAGCACCAGCAGTCTCATGCGGTCCACCCTGCCCGGTGGCGGCGGCGGGCGGCACAGGTGTTCACCGGTAGCGGATCTCCCCACAGCAGAACGCGCCCCGACGACGCACGATCAACGTGGCCCGACGCGGAACGGCTCGTCACCGGGATTCCGGTAACGAGCCGTTTTTGCTGGTGGGCGATACTGGGTTTGAACCAGTGACCTCTTCCGTGTCAAGGAAGCGCGCTCCCACTGCGCCAATCGCCCGTGGTGACCGCCCGAACCGGCGGCCAGGCCCCGTGGGGCGGATCGCGAGCGGACGACGGGATTCGAACCCGCGACCCTCACCTTGGCAAGGTGATGCGCTACCAGCTGCGCTACGTCCGCACGTCCCCGGTGTGCCCGGCGACAGGTGAACTCTACCCGACCGCAAGATCGCCCGGAGCGCCACCCTGACCGGTGGCGGATTGCGCTGGTCGGCGGCGGGGTACTGAAGGGCTCGACAGCGCACCACATCCCCTAAGGAGGCTGTCGTGGGTATCGGCACCAGCATCTTCCTGATCGCGCTCGGCGCGATCCTCACCTTCGCGCTGGACGCGAGCGTCGGCGGCATCAACCTCGACGTGGTCGGCTGGGTCCTGATGGCGGCCGGTGTGCTCGGCCTGATCATGACCACGCTGATCTGGGGTCGCCGCCGCGAGGTGGTCACCACCAGCGAGCAGCCGGTGGAGTACCGCCGGGTCGAGGAGCGGCGGGACATCGCCCCGCCGCTGTGACCCGGTCACCGTCCGTCACCGGCGGATCGCGCGATCCCGGGCCGGCCGCCTCGATCGAGGTGGCCGGCCCGTCGTACCCGTGGCCCCGGCGCGCCGCAGGAGCCACAGCCGCGCGGCCCTCGCCGGTCACCGCATCAGCGCGTTGAGCGTTCCGTAGTCGAGGGCGTCCGCCAGCGCACCGTACGTGCCCGCGCCGAGGGCCTCGTCCGCCGCCCGGCGCGCGACCGCGTACGCGGCCTCCGCGACCGACGAGCCGAGGCTCACCCGGGCCACCCCCAGCCGGGCCAGCTCCCCCACCGTCGGCGCACCGGGCCCGGCGAGCACGTTCAGCGGCGCCGGCACCGCCCGCACCAGCGCGCGGATGATCTCCGGGTCCACCACACCGGGCACGAAGATGCCGTCCGCGCCGGCGGCGAGGTAGGCGGTGGCTCGGGCCACGATCTCGTCGACGTCCCCGGCGCCGCTGAGGAAGGTGTCGATCCTGGCGTTGACGTAGAGCGGCAGATCCGCCGCGTCGGCCGCGCCCCGCACCGCGCCGATCCGGGCGCACTGATCGGGCATGTCGCGCAACGGCGTGCCGCCGTCGCGGTGGGCGTCCTCGATGTTCACGCCGACGGCACCGGCGTCGAGCACGGCGCGGGTGGTCACGCCGACCTCCGCCGGCGTCGCCCCGTACCCGGACTCGATGTCCGCGGTGACCGGCAGCGACACCGAAGCGGTGACCCGGCCGATGAGGTCGACGGCCGCGTCGCGGCCGAGGACGTCGCCATCGGGCGCACCCAGGCTCCAGGCGACGCCGGCGCTGGTGGTGGCCACCGCGCGGGCGCCGGCGGCCGCCACGATGCGGGCGCTCGCGGCATCCCAGGCGTTGACCAGCACCAGCGGCGACCCGGGGGTGTGCAGGGATCGGAACAGTTCGGCTCGGGTGTGTTGTTCGCTCACCCGGCAAGTTTCGGCCCGCCCCGAGCCCGGCGGTAATGTTTCAGCCCCAGCTGAATCCACCGGGGGTGCCGTGGTCGCCATCAGCATGTCGGCGGGTGCGGTCGCCCGCATCCGGTTCGCCGTCTCCTGCCTGTGGGAGGTCGTCGCGAGCGTCCGGGTGCTGCGCGATCCCGGGGACCACGCCGTCCACCTGCCCTGGGTACGCCGGGTCCGTCCACCGCTGGTCGAGGCCGGGTTGATCGACGCGGACGGCGGGCTGCTCTGGCAGCTGGTGCCGGCCCGGCCCCGCTACCTGGCCGACTTCCTCACCCCGTCGCCCGCCGGCCTGATCCCGGACCTGGCCGCCGAACTGGCCGCCCTGGGCGGCACCCCAACCGACACCGTCCGCGCACACCTGGACCTGTACCCGGGCGAGCGCACGCCCACGCTCGCCGCCCTGTACGCCGACCCGCCGGCCGGGCTGCGCCGGCTGACCGAGGAGATCGAGGCGTACTGGCGGATCGCCCTGGCCCCGCACTGGCCCCGGCTGCGGCTGCTGCTGGACGCCGACGTCACCGCCCGCGCCCGCCTGCTCGCCGAGGACGGCGCGGGAGCGCTCCTCAACGATCTGCACCACCAGGTCCGGTGGGAGGACGACACGCTGCTCGTCGCCCAGCGGCACTGCCTGGCCCCGGACGTCCCGGACGGTCCGGGCCTGGTGCTGGTTCCGTCGGTCTTCGTCTGGCCGTCGGTGGCGAGCGTGTCCGCCGGGGACGCGCCGCAGCTCGCCTATCCCGCGCGTGGGCTCGGCGCACTCTGGGAGCATCCGGCCGGCGTTCCGGACGCGCTGGCCGCCGTGCTCGGGCGCGGTCGGGCCCGGCTGCTCACCGAGCTGACCGCGCCGGCGAGCACCACCGAGCTGGCCCGACGTAGTGGCATGTCGCCCGCCGGGGTCTCCCAACATCTCACCGCGTTGCGCGCGGCTGGTCTGGTGGTGACCCACCGGCGGGGCCGCGCGTTGCTCAGCGCCCGCACCGACCTCGCCGAGGCGCTGTTCTCCGCGACCGGGTAGGCCGATGCGGCGTGCGGGTGGGTCGGCACCGGACGGTGTGCTGCGGCGTCAGAACTCGATGACCAGCCGGCCCCGCACCCCGCCCGCCTCGAGGATCTGGTGCGCCCGGGACGCCTCCTCCGGCGGGAACCGGCCGGCGACACGGAGGGTCAGGGCCCCCTCCTCGGCGAGCCGCCGAAGCAGGTCGAGCTTGTCGCGCCGCCCGTCGTAATCGTGGACGAACGCCGGCACCAGTGTGACGTCCGGGCGGGCGGCACGGGCCAGCTCCGCCGGGCTCGGCGCGCCGCGCAGCACCGCCACGGCACCGCCGTCGCGCACCGCCGGCAGCAGCGCGGGACCGATCAACGCGGCGTCGACCGCGGCGTCCACGCCGTCCGGCGCGTGCTCGCGGAAGCGGTCGGCGACCCCGGGGCCGCGGGTCACGGTCACGTCGGCGCCGAGCGCGGTGACCAGGTCGGCGTCATCGGGCGCCGCGTCGGCCAGCACCCGGTGACCGGCGGCCCTGCCGAGCTGTACGGCGTACCCGCCGACGGCGCCGGCCGCACCGGTGACCGCGAGGGTGCTGCCCGGTGCGAGCCGCAGCTGGTCCAGGGCGTGCAGGGCGGTCAGCCCGTTCAGCGGCAGGGTGGCCGCCTCGGCCGCCGACGATCCGGCCGGCGCGGGCACCACCCAGGCCTCCGGGAGCACGACGAACTCGGCGTAGCCGCCGCCGGCCGGCCGGGTCGGATTGATCATGGCCATCACCAGGTCGCCCGGGGCGAGCCCGCCGCTGGTGTCCGGACCGACCTCGTCGATGGTGCCGGCGATGTCCAGGCCGGGAAGGAGCGGGCTGGCGGTGGGGAGCCGTACCGCCGTCGCGCCGGCCCGGATCAGGGTGTCAGCCGGGTTGACCGCGGCCGCGCGCACCCGGATGCGGACCTCGCCGGGCCCGGCGTGCGGTGTCGGGAGGTCGACCACCCGCAGGACGTCCGGCCCGCCGTAGCGCAGCAGTCCGACAGCTTTCATTTCGACTCCTCGTGACAGATGCGCGGCGGCGCGGGGTACTCCGCTGGGGAGGGATCAGTCAGTTCAGGCAACTGAGCGCGACCTCGGCGGAGCGCATCAGGGTGGCTCGGTCCGGGTTGATGGCACCCATCACGCGCAGGCCCTGGAGGCTGGTCACCAGGAAGCTGGCCAGGTCTCTCGCGCTGCGGTCCGTGCTGATCTGGCCCCGTAGCTGTCCTTCGGCGAGCAGGTCGTAGAGCGCCAACTCCACGCACTGGGTGGTTGAGCGGAGGCGCTCGGCGACCCGCAGGTCCTGGTGCGCCCGCTCCATCGACGCGCCCACGATCAGGCAGGCCAGGCGCTGGCCATCGCCGGCCATGTCGTCCACCACGCCGACGAACACCTCGCGGATGACCTCGCGGGCGTCCTCGCCCGAGCGCAGCATCTCGACCAGCGGTTTGGCGTAACGCTGCCGGTACCGGTCGAGCACGGCCAGGTAGAGGCCGTCCTTGCTGCCGAACGCGGCGTAGAGCGAGCCGCTGCCGACACCGGTCGCCTGAGCGAGGTCACGGATGGAGGTGCCCTCGTAGCCCTTGCTCCGGAACACCTCCATGGCGGCGTCGACTGCGGCGTCGAGGTCGAACTCCCGGGTACGTGCCATGCCCCGACGCTAACAGCTATCTGGAACGACCGACAAAGTATCGCGGATCACCGTGCCGACATTTGGCCCTCGCTCGGCGAGTTCGTGCCACGCTGAGCGCTTTTTGTGGGCCCTCCACGCCACCCTCGCAGCCCCTCAGTGACGTCGAATACTTGTACGGGCGTTCAAGATATGCCTACTGTCGTCGCCGCCCAGCCGCATCTACCCGGCCACATCCGCACGGGACCTCGCGACAGAAGCTGCGCCCCGCACCCCTCACCACTCAAGGACTTCGAAATGTCACCTGCCCCGAACCGACCAGATTCGCGCCGCCGATGGAAGGCGCTGGTGGTCATCTCCATCGCCCAGCTGATGGTCATGCTCGACTCGGCCGTCATGAACATCGCTCTGCCCTCCGCCCAGCAGGCGCTCCACCTCTCCGACGGCAACCGGCAGTGGGTCATCACCGCCTACGGCCTGGCCTTCGGTGGGCTCCTGCTCGTCGGCGGCCGCATCGGCGACATGGTGGGCCGCAAACGGGTCTTCCTGCTGGCCCTGCTCGGTTTCGCCCTCGCCTCCGCGCTCGGCGGCGCCGCGACCAACGCCTCGATGCTGCTGACCGCCCGGGCGCTGCAGGGGGCTTTCGCCGCTCTGCTCGCCCCGGCCGCGCTGTCCCTGATCTCCCTGGCCTTCACCGAGGCCCGGGAGCGCGCGAAGGCGTTCGGCATCTTCAGCGCGGTGGCGGTCGCCGGCGGCGCCGTCGGACTGCTCCTGGGTGGCCTGCTCACCGAGTACCTGAGCTGGCGCTGGGCGATGTTCGTCAACATCCCGATCGCCGTCGCCGGTGTCCTGGGCGCTCTGCCCACCGTGCACGACGCCGGCGAGCGGCACCGCTCGCGGCTCGACATGCCCGGCGTGGTGTTGGCCAGCCTGGGGCTGGTCGCGGTGGTCTTCAGCTTCAGCAACGCCGAGGGCCACGGCTGGACGGCCCCCTCCACCATCGGGTCCGCCGTCGCCGGCATCGTGCTGCTCGTTGCCTTCATCCTGGTGCAGGCCCGGGTGAAGGCCCCGCTGCTCCCGCTGCGGATCCTGACCGAGCGGAACCGGGCGGCCGCGTACCTCTCGGTCGCCCTCGCCGTGGTCAGCATGTTCGGCATGTTCCTGCTGCTGAGCTACTACTTCCAGGCCGTCAGGGGGTACTCCCCGGTCGAGGCCGGACTGGCGTTCCTGCCGCTGGCGGTCGCACAGGCACTCGGGGCCAGCCAGGTCGCCGCCCGCCTCTCCACCCGCATCGCACCCCGGCCGATCATGGTCGGCGGCTACCTGGTCACCGCTGTCGGCGTGGCGATGCTGGCCCTGCTCGCCGTGGACAGCTCGTACCTGACGATCGCGCTCGCCGAGATCATCGTCGGTCTCGGCATCGGCGCGGCGTTCATGCCGGCGATGAGCCTCTCCACACACGGCGTCGGCACCCGGGACGCCGGGGTGGCGTCCGCGATGATCAGCTCGTCGCAGCAGGTGGGCGGCTCGATCGGGACCGCGTTGCTCAACACCGTCGCGACCAGCTCGGCCGCCGGCTACCTGGCGTCCCATCTGGGCGGGGCCCAGGCCCAGCAGCGGGCGTTGGTGCACGGCTACTCGGTCGCCTACTGGTTGGCGGCCGGCTTCCTGGTGGTGTCCGCGCTGGTGTCCGCTATCGCGGTGAACGCCAGCGCGCCGGAGCGGGCGCCGTCCCGCAACCGGACGGCCACGCAGGAGGCGGTCCCGGTCCCGACGGCCTGAGGTCGGGCCCGGCCGGCGGCGAGTTGCGCCCCCGGCCGGGCTGGCACACGCGTTGTCGTTGGTGGACCGGCGTCCGGAGCCCGACATCAGGATCCAGGTCATGAAGTCGGTCGACACGGTGCTCGCCGCGCACAGGGGATAGGCGTGGCCTACGCCCGCAGCGCCGCGGCGGTGGCCGCCACGAAGCCCTCCGGATTGTCCAACATGATGTTGTGGCCGGCGTTTGGCACGGCGACCACCCGCACGCCGGCGTCGGTGAGGGCCCGAACACCCGTCGGTTCGCAGTCGGCGGGGTGGAGGTAGGTGCGCGGCACCGGCAGGTCGAGCAGCAGTTCCCGCATGGTGGGTGTGGTGCCGCGACCGAGGTGGGCCGCGGTGCGGTAGAGCGCCTCCGCGCCGGTGAGCCGCATCGTCGCCGCCCAGGCCGGCCCGACGCGGTCGAGCGTCTCGGCTCGGCCGTCACCGTGCAGGAACTGCTCCTCGGTGTAGCGGGCGCGGATGCCGACGCCCGGAGGCTGCGGGTCGAGGGTGGCGTCGACAAGAACCAGCGCCGAGACAAGGTGCGGATGGCGGGCGGCCAGGACGATGGCGACCGAGCCGCCCATGCTGTGCGCGATCACCTCCGCGGCACTGACCCCGGCGGTGGTCAGCGCGGTGGCGAGCAGGTCGGCGTGCTCCTCGAGGGTGTAGGAGGCGTCGGCCGGCCGGTCGCTGATGCCGTGCCCGAGCAGATCCACCATCAGGGCGCGCCGCCCGGCGAGCGTGGGGTTGGTGGCCACCGCCGCGAAGTACACCGGTGAGGAGGCGCCGAGCCCATGCAGGTAGACCCGTGTGGGCTCGGCTCCGGGCAGCTCCACCCAGCGGATCGTCGTGCCGTCCGGCCGCACCTGGGCACCGCGCATCACGTACCTCCTGACCAATACCTCGAACCCGAGGTATACCGTTGTGGAGGTAAGCTAACACGATGTTGGAGTTCGCGATACTGGGCTTCCTCGCCGACGCCCCGCTGCACGGGTACGAGCTGCGCAGGCGCGTCGCCGCGCTCACCGGCCACGTCCGGCCCATCGCGGACGGGACGCTGTACCCGACGATCAAGCGCATGGAGCGTGCGGGCCTGCTGCGTCGCGACGTTCAGGCCGGCCAGGTGGCCGCGCCACGGCACGTGCTCACGCTCAGCCCGGCCGGGCAGGCGGAGCTGCTGCGCCGGCTCCGCTCCCCCGACGAACTGTTCATCACCGACGAGAACCGCTGGTTCACGCTGCTGGCCTTCCTGCGCCACCTGGACGACCCGGCCGGTCAGGCCGCCGTGCTGCAGCGGCGGCTCGATTTCCTCACCCAGCCGGCGAGCTTCTTCTGGGACGGTGACCGACCGCTGCGCGCGGACGACTTCCCCGACGACCCCTTCCGTCGAGGGCTGTTCCGCATCGCCACCGCCACCAGCCGCACCGAGATCGCCTGGCTGCGGGAACTGCTGACAGCACTCACACGGTGAGGTGGCGAGCAGATACAGAAAAGCTCGTTACCGGGATTCCGGTAACGAGCCGTTTCCTGCTGGTGGGCGATACTGGGTTTGAACCAGTGACCTCTTCCGTGTCAAGGAAGCGCGCTCCCACTGCGCCAATCGCCCGTGCCTTGTTGCTGAGGTGGGGACGGGATTTGAACCCGCGTACACGGCTTTGCAGGCCGTTGCCTCGCCTCTCGGCCACCCCACCGAGGTTGCCCCCGTCGTACGTGGCGGCAGCTCCGAGCGGACGACGGGATTCGAACCCGCGACCCTCACCTTGGCAAGGTGATGCGCTACCAGCTGCGCTACGTCCGCACGCCCCCGGCGTTCCCGGGTGACGGATGAGAACTTTAGCCGAGCCGGTGAACGACTGCCAACTCGGGGTCCGCGTCGGCGCGTCCGCCGGGCACTGCGGGACGGACGTGCCTCCGCTCGACGGGACCGAGCCGCCACGACGGGACCGACCCCACCACCGCGAGGCTTCCTAGGGGGCCGCCCTGATGGTTGGCGGCCGTCACACTCCGACATCGCGGAGTCGAGCCGCCCGCCGACGGGCGGTGCGGCGGGCGGCGGGCGTTCCGGCGCGTCGACTGGTGCCGGCGGACCTCGACGAACGACCTCAGGAGAACGACGGAAGGCACCGTCTGGAATTGTCAGGCTTCCGACTGTCGCATCGCGGATCGGACGGTGGCGGTAACTGTTCGTGTTCGGTCGGATGGGCTACGGTAACGGTCGTGACGAGACGTGCGGCCGAGATCCGCCTGGATGCCCTGCTGCGCACCGCCTGTGACGTGATCGTTGAGCGCGGTCTGTCCAACACCCGGACGGCTGACGTGGCGCAGGCCGCCGGCGTCAGTCAGGCCCTGGTGTTCTACCACTTCGCCACCAAGGAACGGTTGCTCGCGCAGGCGTTCGCGTACGCGGTCGAGCAGGATCTGGCCCGGCTGGACGCGGTGATCCGCTCCCCGGCCCCGCCGCTGACCAAGCTCCGCCGGATACTCAAGCTCTACACCCCGGCCGGGCGCGCCACCTCCTGGTCCATGTGGATCGACGGCTGGTCCGAGTCGCTGCGTACCCCCGAGCTGGAGAAGGTCTCCCGCCGCCTCGACCTGCGCTGGCGGCAGGACCTGGCGGCGGTGATCTCCGCAGGGGTGGCCGACGGCACCTTCCAGTGCGCCGACCCGGACGGGGCCGCCTGGCGGATCAGCGCGGTGATGGACGGCCTGGCCGTGCAGCTCGCCGTGCACGACCGGGTGATCTCCCGCCGGCAGCTCGGCGAGTGGGTCCGCCTGGTCACCGCCCGGGAGCTCGGCCTGGACCTGACCGACCTGGACTGAGCCGCTGGCGGCCACCGCACTGGCCCGGCGGATCACCCTGTCGGTGCCGGGCAAAACCGCTCGGCTCGCCGAGCCGCCCGGAACAATCGGCAGAATGGATCTGCTGGAGGCGTACCGCCGGAGCCTGGCCGAGTTCGTCGACCGGGTGGACCAGGTCGGGCCCGGCCAGTGGTCCGATCCGACACCCTGCCCGGACTGGGACGTGCGTGCGCTGGTCAACCACGTGGTCGGCGAGGACCGGTGGAGCGTGCCGCTGCTCGCCGGCCGGACCGTCGACGAGGTGGGCGGCCGGTTCGCCGGCGACCAACTCGGTGCCGACCCGGCCACGATGGCGCGCGAGGCGGCCGCGCAGGCCGAGATCGCCGCCACCCATCCCGGCGCGCGCGCCCGCACCGTGCACCTGCCCGCCGGCGACACCCCGGCCGAGGAGTACCTCCAGCAGCTCCTCGCCGAACACCTGGTGCACGGCTGGGACGTGGCGGTGGCGATCGGGGCCGAGCCGCGGCTGGACCCGGACGTGGTGCGGATGTGCGCCCGGTGGTTCGCCGGCCGCGTCGACGACTACCGGCGCAACGACCTGGTCGGGACGGGGCCGTGGATGTCCACCGACGACGAGCAGGACCGCCTCCTTGCCGCCTTCGGCCGCGACCCCGACTGGACGCCGGGCGGCTGAGCGCGCCGCAGCGGCGGAACCATTATCTCGATCCGTCGGCGCGTCGCCGTGCCCGGACCTTGCCGCCATCCCCACCGGCTGATATCCACAGATGCGCATGCGTTACCGCGCAGCGTCGGCCGGCGGCCGCCGGCCATCCGCTCCCACGAGGAGGTCCCGTGCCACAACCGGAGTGGTCACCCCCGATGAGCCGGCGTCGACGCCGGCTCATCGCCGTCCTGGCGTCGACGGCGACGGTCGCCGCGCTGCTCCCCACCGGCGTGAGCACGGCGGCCCCCGCCGGCGGCGCACCGTCCGCCGAGCGCCGGTCCGGGCCGTTCGCCGAAGGACACCAGCACGCGGACGTCGACAACCGCCGGGGTACGGCGGCACCGGACGCCCGCCAACGCGGGCTGGCCCGCGCCGCCGACCCCGACGTGCGATGGAACCGGCTCGGCACCCCGCAGGCGCTCGGCCCTGGCCGCGCCCCGCTCGCCACCGGGCTGCCCACCGACCCGGAGGCCGCCGCCCGCGCCTACCTGGCCGCCAACCGGGACCTGTTCGGGATGGACGCCACCGCGGTGACCGCTTTGGAACGGGTGCTGGTCCGGCCGATCGGCAGCGGAGCCGTGGTCACCCTGCGGCAACGCTTCGGCGACCTGCCGGCCGGGCCGGACGGCCTGGTCACCGTCGCGATCACCGGCGGCACTGTGCTCTCGGTCAACTCCTCGCTGGCCCGCACCACCGGCGCACCCGCGCCGGCCACCCGCACCGCCGACCAGGCGTACGCCGCAGCGCTCGCCGACGCCAAGCTGGACGCCAGCGCGGTGGCCAGCCACAGCGTGCGCGCGGTGGCCGTGCCGACCCCGCTGGACGGGCCCCGAGCCGGGTACGAGGTGACAGTGATCGGCGCAAACACCGACGACCCGGCCGCCTTCACCACCTATGTGGACGGGATCACCGGGCAGGTGCTGGTCCGTGAGGACCTCGTCGACTTCGACTCCGACAACCCGAGCTGGGCCGTATTCCCAGCCACCCCGCCCCGCAACCTCGGCCCCGGGCAGGACCCCCGGGTGCGCTGGTGCGGCGACCCCACGCCCGGCTGCCAGGCGGCCTTCCGTGACCCGGCCACCGGCCAACCGTGGGATGTCGACGCGGCCACCGGCACGCCCACCTTCACCTCGCGCGGCAACTCGGCCAACACTGTGCTCTCCTGGGGCGCCGGCACCCCCGCCGTCCCGGCCACGCCCAGCCCGGAACGCCGTTACGAGTACCCGTTCACCGACCAGTGGCACCAGGCGAAGTGCAACCCGGCGGTGTTCACGTCCGCCCAGCGCAACGACGCGGACGCGTCGATCGCCAACCTGTTCGCCATGCACAACCGGATGCACGACTGGTCGTACCAGTTGGGCTTCACCGAGTCGGCGTGGAACCTGCAGGCCGCCAACCTCACCCCGGCCGGGTTGGGCGGCGACGCCGAGCAGGGCCGCGCCCAGCAGGGCGCGCTGAGCGGCAACCGGAACAACGCCAACCAGGGCACCCCGCGCGACGGGCTGCCGCCGACCACCAACATGTACCTGTGGCAGCCGCAGGCCGGCGGGCCGTACCCGCCGTGCGTGGACGGCGACTACGACATGACGGTGATCGGCCACGAATACACCCACGCGATCACCAACCGGATGATCGCCGGCCCGGACAGCGGGATCGGCGGCCACCAGGGCGGGTCGATGGGTGAGTCGTGGGGCGACCTGCTCGCCGCCGAGTACCTCTTCCAGAACGGGTTCCGCGCACCCGGTGAGTCGCCCTTCGTCACCGGCGGCTACGTCACCGGCAACCTGGTCAGCGGCATCCGCAACTACGACCTCAGCCGCAGCCCGCTCAACTACTCCGACATCGGTTACAACACCGGCGGGCCCGCCGTGCACGCCGACGGGGAGATCTGGGGCGCCACCAACTTCCGGGTCCGCTCCGCGCTGGTGAAGCGGTACGGCCTCGGGACCCCCCAGCGGCAGCTGGAGTGCGCGCAGGGCAAGGTCGCCGCCGACAAGTGCCCGGGGAACCGGCGCTGGTCCCAGCTGGTCTTCGACTCGTTCCTGCTCCAGGCTGCCAGCCAGGTCAGCATGCTCGACATGCGGGACAACCTGCTCACCGCCGACCTGCTCCGCTTCGGCGGCGCCAACCAGGACCTGATCTGGGCCGAGTTCGCCCGCTCCGGGATGGGCCGCGACGCCGTCACCAACGGCGCCGGCGACACCGACCCGACGCCGAGTTTCGCCTCGCCGCGCGGCGGCAACGCGACGCTCACCCTGCGCCCGCGCGGGGACAGCGCCGACGCGCCGATCCGGGTGTACGTCGGGGCGTACGAGGCACGGGCGACGCCGATCGCGGACACCGACCCGGCGACGCCGATCCCGGACACCCTGGAGATGGTGGCCGGCACGTACGACCTGCTCGCGGTGGCGCCCGGCTTCGGGCACCAGCGGCTCAGCGTGGTCGCCAAGGCCGACCACGACGGGTACGTGGACCTGCGGATGAGCCGCAACCTCGCGTCCACGGCGTCCGGCGCCACGATCACCGGCGACGGGGTCAACCTGGACCGGATCGCCGACGACACCGAGGCGACGAACTGGGCCTCGCTGGACGGGGTGGCCGGCCGGCGGCTCACCGTGGCGCTGCCCGGGGACGCACCGCAGGTGGTCAAGCGGGTGAACGTCAGCGCCATGCTGCGCCCGGCGATCACCGGGGACCCCGACACCGGCAGTCAGAACGCGCTCAGCGCGCTGCGCTCGTTCGCGGTGTCCGCCTGCAACGCGAAGACCACCGACTGCGCGGATCCGGCGCGCTGGCAGCGGATCTACACCAGCGCGGGCGACGCGTTCCCAGGTGGGGCGTACCGGGCGTACAGCCGGGACATCAACCTCCGGACGTTCGCGGTGCCCACCACGCTCGCCACCCACCTGCGACTGGAGGTGCTGGCCAGCCAGTGCACCGGCGGCCCGCACTACGCCGGTGAGCAGGACGACGACCCGGCCACGACGACGGACTGCGCGACCGCCAGCCCCGCCCGGGACCAGGTCAGGATCGCCGAGTTCCAGGCGTTCTCGAAGTGACACCGTCGGGGCCGGCGGATCTCCGCCGGCCCCGACGGCCCCCGATCAACGCACGGCCCCCGATCAGCGCGCGGCCCACGTCACCAGCGGGCCGGGCGCCAACTGTCGGCCGGGGGTCGCTCCCAGCGCCGGTCCACCGGCGGGTCGTCCGCCTCGGCGGTCGCCGCCCGCGTCAGGTGGCGCAGCCGCAGCAGCAGCCCCGCCCCCAGCGACAGCAGCAACCCGCCGAGCAGGAAGGCGGCCTGCACCAGGCCGAAACCGCCGGACTGCGCGACCGGACGACCGTTGCCGGCCGCCGGCGGCGCGGCGTCGACCGGTTGGTCGCCTACCGGCTCCTCCGCCGGGTCGCTCTCCGCCCCGGCCGGCTCGCTCGCCGGGTCGCTCGGCTCCGCCGGTGTCGCGGTCGGCTCCGGCGCCGCGGTCGGGGTGCCGCCCGCTCCCACCACCGAGCGGGTGGCCGTCTGCCGGGCCAGCAGGCGCAGGTTCGCGTCGTACGCCTCAGCGGCGAGGCTTACCCGCCCGTCGGTGACGTCCTCCGCGAAGGCCAACCGGTAGCGGGCGGTGACCGTGCGGCCCGGGCAGAGGGTGCCGGGATCGAGCTGCCGGTCGGTCAGCCGGGCCACGTCACCCTCGGTCCGGATCTCCAGCGGGAAGTCGCCGGTCTCCTCCACCCGGTCCATCTTCACCTGGTCCAGTCGGATGCCCTGCACGCTGAGCACCATCGACCAGCGCACCTTCACGCATCCACCGCGCCGGTCCGTCCGGGACACCACCGCGGAGACCGTACGCACCTGGTCGCCGGCGGTGAACCGGGCCGGCAACCCGTTCAGCTCGGTGGTGAACGCCGCCTGCGCCGGAGCGGCGAGCACCAGCTCCACGCCGCTCAGACAGGCCAGCACCACCCCGAGCCTCAGCGCGTACCGCCACACCGTCACCACCGCCGTCCTCCGTTCGGTCGTCCCCACCCCGCAACGCTAGGAGCGCGGCCTCGACCCGACCAGACGGGTGTGTTCGCACCGGGCGGCAAGCACAGGGCCGATTTTCACCGACCGTGGTGAACCGGTCACCGCTCCCCCGCGACACGCCGGAAACCGGGTCGCTGGGACAATCCCGGGGTGTCCGAACTCTCCAGCACGTTCGTCCGGCTGCACGCCCGGCTCGCCCCGGTCGCCTTCGTCCCGGAGGTGCGGCTGCACCAGGCGGACGAGCCGATCGGGCTCTGGGAGCTGACCGAGGGTGAGTTCAGCAGCGACCGGCCCCCACCGTTCTGGGCCTTCGCCTGGGCCGGCGGCCAGGCCCTCGCCCGCTATGTGACCGACCATCCGGAGCTGGTCGCCGGCCGCCGGGTGCTCGACCTCGCCTCCGGCTCCGGACTGGTGGCCATCGCCGCCGCCCGCGCCGGCGCGGCGTCGGTGCGGGCCGTCGAGGTCGACGAACTGGCGGTCGCGGCGGTCGCGCTCAACGCCGAGGCCAACGGGGTACGCGTCGACGCCGAGTTCGGCGACATCCTCGACGTCGACGCCGGTGACGCCGAGGTGGTGCTCGCCGGGGACGCCTTCTACAGCGAGGCGATGGCCCGCCGGATGCTGCGGTTCCTGCTGCGCGCCACCCGCGCCGGTGCCCTGGTGCTGGTCGGGGACCCCGGCCGGGCGTTCCTGCCCCGGGACCGCTTCGACGAGCTGGCCCACTACGACGTGCCGGTGCCGGAGGCCCTGGAGAGCGTCCGGGTGAAGCGCACCACCGTCTGGCGGCTGCGGGCCGGCCTGCCGGGAGCCGCCGGCTAGCGTGTCGGCGTGCTGTTCCGGAGCTGGGGGTCCGCGGTCGGGGCGCCCTGGCCGGACGTGGCCACGGTGGCCGACCACGTCGGCGTACGCCATCTGGTGGTCACCCGCCACGCGCTGGTCCGCGAGGTCCTCGCCGACCCGGTCACCTACCGGCCGGACAACGCGCTGGACGCGGTGACCCCGATGCCGGTGACGGCGCTGCGGGTGCTCGCCGGACATCGCTTCCGGCTGCCGCCCACCCTGGCCAACAACTCCGGTGCCAGTCATCCGGCCATCCGGTCGATCGTCGCCGACGCGCTGCACCCCGCTCGGGTGGCGGCGCAGCGCCCCTGGCTCACCGCGCTGGTCCGGGACCGGGTCGCCCGGCTGACCGCCACGCTCGACGCCGGTGCACCGGTCGACCTCTACGCGGAACTCGCCGCCGACCTGCCCCTGCTGGTGCTGGCCCGACTGGTCGAGCTGCCGGACGCGCCGGTCGGCGCGGTCAAGGAGTTCGCACGGGCCGCACTGGAGTTGTTCTGGGCGCCGCTGGACGCCGACCGGCAGTCGGCGCTCGCCACCGAGGTGGGCCGGTTCCACGGTGTGCTGCGCGACTTCGCGGCCACCGGCGGCGGGTTGGCCGCCGAGCTTCGCGCGGCCGGGCACGCGCCGGACGTCGTGGTCGGTGCGCTCTTCTTCCTGCTCGTCGCCGGGCAGGAGACCACATCGCAGTTCCTCACCCTGCTGCTGCACCGGCTGGCCGGCGAACCCGCGGTGCGGGCCGGGCTCCGCGCCGGCGAGGTCGCGGTGGCCGACGTGGTCGAGGAGGGGCTGCGGCTGGAGCCGCCGATCGTCACCTGGCGCCGGGTGGCGGCGGCGGACGGCACGCTGGGCGGGACCGCGGTGCCGGCGGGGACCAGCCTCGTACTCTGGCTGGCCCGCGCGGGCCGGGACCCGGCGGTCGTCGAATCGCCTGACGAGTTCCGCCCGGGCCAGCGGGGATCGCGCCGGCACCTGGCGTTCGGAGCGGGCGCACACCGCTGCGTCGGCGACGTGCTGGCCCGGATGGAGGCGGCCGTGGTGGTGGCCGAGGCCGCTCCGCTGCTGGACGGAACGACAGTGGTCCGCGCGCCGTGGTGCCCCGACAATCTGACCTTCCGGATGCCCGACGCGTTCATCGTCCGTCGCCCGGGCCTACCGGCCCCTGACGCGACTCGGTAGGTTTCCGGGCGTGTCAGCCACCCCCGCTCGGCAGATCCGTTTCGTGGTACCACTTCTGGCGCTGCTGGCGCTGAGTGCCTGCACAGCCAGTCCCGGACAGACGTTCCACGCGCGGCAGATCGCCGCGAGCCGGCCGATTTCGTCCACCCCGCCCCCGACACCGTCGGCTTCGCCGTCCCCGACGGCGAAGCCCGCGCCCGGGAGCTTGGAGTGGTACGTGTCCCAGGTGCCGACCTTTCCCGAGGCGCCACCACCGCAACCGGTGCTGTTGCCCGCGACCGGTACGGCCGCGTTCTGGCACCGCCTGCCGACCGACCAGAAGGTCGCCTTCATCAGCATCGACGACGGTGGTCTGGCCCGCCCGCCCGCGGTGGCCGAATTCGTCTGGCGGGCCCGCATCCCGGTCACGATGTTCCTAAATTCACCGGCGGCCCAAGAGCACGACGTCTACTTCCGGCAGATCGAGGTGGCGGGCGCGGTCGTCGAGAACCACACAATCAACCACACCTCACTGGCCGGCCGGTCGTACAGCTACCAGAAGCAGGAGATCTGCGGTGCGGCGGACAGGCTGGAGGCGCTGTTCGGCAAGCGGCCGACGCTGTTCCGCCCACCGTTCGGTGAACATGACTCCACCACGTTGCAGGCCGCACACGACTGCGGCGCGAAGGCGGTCATCCACTGGACCGAGACGGTCCACGAGGGGAAGGTTCGTTACCAGACCCCCGAGAAGGTGGTACGTCCTGGCGACGTACTGCTCATGCACTTCCGGCCGGCGCTCATGGACGACCTGCTCGCGGCGCTGAAGGCCATCCACCGGGCCGGGCTCACACCGGCGCTGCTGGAAGACTACGTACGGTGAGAAACCCGCGCTCGGCCTGACGAAAGTCAGGGTCGGGTGGTGCCGTTCGGGCGCAGTGGGGCACCTGTCCGCACGCCTAGCGTCAGCGCATGATCACATTACGTGGGTTGACGAAACGGTTCGGGGCGGCCACCGCTGTCGACGCGCTGACCGTCGACGTCGCACCCGGCCGGGTCACCGGCTTCCTCGGCCCGAACGGCGCGGGCAAGTCCACCACCATGCGGATGATCCTCGGCCTGGACCGCCCCACCGCCGGGCAGGCGTTGATCGGCGGCCGGGCGTACCGGGAACTGCGGCGGCCGCTGCACGAGGTGGGCGCGCTGCTCGACGCCCGGGCCGTCCACCCCGCCCGGGCCGGTCGGGCGCACCTGCTGGCCATGGCCAGGAGCAACGGCATCCCGGCTCGCCGGGTGGACGAGGTGCTCGACACCGTCGGGCTGGACGGGCGCGCCGCCGCCAAGCCGGGCCGGACCCTCTCCCTCGGCATGGGCCAGCGGCTCGGCATCGCCGGCGCGCTGCTCGGCGACCCGCCGGTGCTGATGTTCGACGAGCCGGTCAACGGCCTCGACCCGGACGGGGTGCGCTGGGTGCGGCAGCTGATGCGCTCGCTGGCCGACCAGGGTCGGACCGTCTTCGTCTCCAGCCACCTGATGAGCGAGATGCAGCTCACCGCCGACCAACTCGTGGTGATCGGCCGAGGGCGGCTGCTCGCCGACGCGCCGATCGACGACGTGATCGCCGGCAGCGCCGTCGCCGTCCGGGTCCGCAGTCCGCACCCGGACGGGCTGGCCACCCTCGCCGCCCGCCTCACCGCCACCGGCGCCACCGTCGAGCCGGCCGGGCCCGACGAGGTGACCGTCAGCGGGACCACAGTGGACCGGATCGGTGACCTGGCGTACGAGCTGGGGGTGCGGTTGCACGAGCTGAGCCCGCACGGTGCGTCGCTGGAGCAGGCGTTCATGGAACTGACCGCCGACAGCGTCGAGTACGCCGGCGGCCCGACCGTAAGCGAGGCACGATGAGTACGAGCACCATCGCGGGCACCCGCCCCGCCCCGGCCGACTTCCGCGGCGCGGTGGCCGCCGAGTGGACGAAGCTGTTCTCGGTGCGGACCACCTGGTGGACAGCGCTGGCCGGGCTGGTGCTGATGGCCGCGAGCGCCGCACAGCTCGCCATCTACGCGGCCAACGACAACACCAACGACGACCCGCTCGACGACCGGGGCATCGTCACCGTCGGCACCGTGCTGATCGACTCGGTCGAGCTGACCCAGTACGCGGTGCTGGCGCTGGGCCTGTTGGCGATCACCGCCGAGTTCACCAGCGGCACCATCCGGACCACGCTGCAGTGCACCCCGTCCCGGGGTCGGGTGCTGCTGGCCAAGGCAGTGGTCACCGGCGCGGTCACCTTCGTCCTCGGGCTGCTGCTCGGCTGCGTCGGCGCACTGGCCGGCCGGCCGCTGCTCGGCGAGTGGGGCAGCGCACCGGCCGCCGGCACGATCGGCGACATCGTGGCGGTGGCGACGTACCTGGCGCTGGTCGGCGTCCTCGCGCTGGGTCTCGGCGCGGCACTACGCAGCGCGGTGCTCACCCTCACCGTGCTCTTCGCCACCCTGATGATCGTGCCGCTGTCGCTCCAGGAACCGGACATCGCCGCGCTGAACCGGATCGCCGACGTCTTCCCCGGTGTGGCCGGCGCGCACTTCATGGCCGGCGACACCGAGCCGTACCCGGCCGCGATCGGGCTGCTGCTGCTCGCCGGATGGGCCGGCGCGGCGCTGCTGCTGGGCCGGGCCGCGCTGCGCCGCCGCGACGCCTGAGCCGCTGAGCGGGGGCTCCCGGGCCCCCGCTCAGCCGTCGACCAGCCCCGCCTCGTACGCGATGATCGCGGCCTGCACCCGGTTACGGACGTCCAGCCGGGTGAAGATGCTGGTCAGGTAGCTCTTCACGGTGCCTTCCACCAGGTGCAACCGGCGGGCGATCTCCGCGTTGGACAGCCCCGCCCCGACCAGGGCCAGCACCTCCCGTTCCCGCTCGGTCAGCCCGGCCGTCCGGTCCCGCGCGGCGGGCCGGCGAGCCAACTGCCCGGCGCCCAGCTCGATCACCCGGCGAGCCACCCGAGGCGACAGGT
Source organism: Micromonospora coriariae (assembly GCF_900091455.1). Taxonomy (NCBI): domain Bacteria; kingdom Bacillati; phylum Actinomycetota; class Actinomycetes; order Micromonosporales; family Micromonosporaceae; genus Micromonospora; species Micromonospora coriariae. The sequence continues at coordinate 965,866 of NZ_LT607412.1, forward strand.
ACGCCCCGCCCTCGGCGACCGCGTGCACCCCGGCGATCAGCTCGCGGGGGTCGCCTGCCTTGAGCAGGAAGCCACTGGCACCGTGCCCGAGCGCCCGGGCGACGTGGTCGTCCTCACCGAAGGTGGTCAGCATGAGCGTGGCCGTGTCCGGCGCCACCCGGCGGATCTCGGCGGCGGCGGCCAGCCCGTCCAGGCGCGGCATCCGGATGTCCAGCAGCGCCACCCGGGGCCGGTGGGCGCGCACCAACTCCACGGCCGTCCGCCCGTCGCCGGCCTCGGCGACCACCTCGATGCCCGGGTCGGCGGCGAGGATGGCGCGGACGCCGGCCCGGATCATCGCCTCGTCGTCGGCGAGGACCACCCGAACCGGCGTAGCCATGAAGGTCTCGTTGGTCATCCTGCGATCCGCTCCTTGCTGACCAGCCGGCCATCTGTGAAACAGAGCCGCCAGGTCGGCTCGGCGAGGGGGAAGTTGCCGTCGGTGTAGAACTCGCAGCCGACTTCCCGCGCACCCGTTGGCGGGGTGAGCGCCCGGCGGGGCAGATCGGCCAGATCTGAGCGCGCGGTGCCGGGCCGCATCCGGTCGAACGCCGACTCGTCCAGCACCGTGCCGGCCGTGGCGAACGAGTAGTAGACCAGCGACAGCGCCAGCGCCAGCCCGGCCGGGGCGGCGAGCGCGGTCAACAGACTGCGGCGTACCCGGAGGCGGGCCTCGCGCAGCCGACGCTCCGCGTCGACAGGCCGCTCCACCCCGTCGACCCCGCTGGACACCACACCGGGTTCGGCAACCACTGCCGACCACGGCTCGGCGGGAACGACGCCCGTCGGGTGAACGGACAGCGGCAGTCGGGCCCGTACCGCGAAACCACCGTCCGGAAGTGGACCGGTGTCCAGGACGCCACCGGCCAGCCGAACGCGCTCGGCGAGGGCGAGCAGGCCGCTGCCCGACGACGGCGGGCTGGGCAGCGGATCGGCCGGCGGCTGCGCGTTCCGCACCCGCACCTCGATCCCGTCCCCGGCGGGGGCGAGGGTGACGGTGACCGGGGCGCCCGGGGCGTACCGTGCCGCGTTGGTGAGCGCCTCCCGGACCACCCCGTGCGCGGCCGGCCCGGTCATCCCGGGCAGCTCCACGGCACCGGGCGGCGCGTCCAGCCGCACCGCCATCCCGGCCTCCCGAGCCCCGTCCACCAGGTCGGCGACCGTCTCCCCGGCCGGCCGGAGCCCCGCCCGGCCGCCCTCCTCCCGGAGCACCCCGATGATGCCGTGCAGCCGTTCCGTCGCGGCGGCGACGCTGGTCCGCAGCTCCCCCACCGCCGCACGATGCCCGGGATCCAGGTCGTCGGCGAGCTCCAGGGCGGCGGCGCGCAGCGCGATCAGGCTGAGGTCGTGACCGAGCGAGTCGTGCATCTCCTCGGCGATCCGGGCGCGCTCACGCAACCGGATCCGCTCGGCGGCGCCGCGCTGCTCGCGCGCCAGCGCCTCGGCGTGCCGGTCGCCCGCGTCGGCCAGCTCCTGCTGCTGCCGGCGGTACCGGCCGACCAGCCACGGAAACACCCCGGCGAACAGCAGCACCGACGCGAGCAGGAACCAGGAGCCCGCCCCGGTGCCGAGCAACCCCAGGTTGAGCGTTGTGCCACCGACCGCGATCACGCCGAACAGCACGGCCGCCGGGGCCGCCCGGGCGCTGCGCCGCCCGGTCAGGTAACTGAACACCGGGAGGCCGAACACGAAGTTGCCGTCGACAAGTGACCCGAGCACCACCAGCAGCAGGCCGACCAGCGGCCGACGCCGGGCCAGTGCCACCGCCACGGCCAGCACCGCCGGCCCACCCAGCAGCAACGCCAGGTTGTGCCGCGAATGCGGCGGGGTCAGCCTCGCGTACCCGATCGGGGCGGCGAGCACCGCCCAGAGCAGCACGTCCGCCAGACCCTGCCGCCGCACCACCCCCGACGCCCCGTCCGCCAGCCACCGCGCGATCCTCACGGTGGCCACGCTACCCACGCCCGACCTGGGCGGACACTGACGAAAGTGAGGTGTTCAGCCACTCTCCTCGGCCCAGGCCCGCCAGTCGTCGAGCACACCGTGCAGCGACGGCGTGAGCCAGCCCGGCGCGGAGCGCCGGAACACGCCCGGGTCCATCGCGCCGGCACCGGCGGGCACCGCGCCGAGCAGGTTCGGCACCAGGTCGGTGAGGTTGGTCCAGTGCACCAGTTCCGGCGTGTTCGGCCAGGCGCCGATCACCACGCCGGCGGGCACCGCCCGGCGGTCCAGCGCCTCCAGGGTCAGCGCGGTGTGATTGAGGGTGCCCAGCCCGGCACGGGCGACCACCACGGCGGGCGCCCCGAGCGACACCGCCAGGTCGGCCATCGTCCACGGCTCGCCGGACGGGCGCAGCCCCATCGGGACCAGCAGCCCGCCAGCCCCCTCGACCAGCACCAGATCGTGCTTGTCGATCTCGTCACGGACGGCGTCCACGGCGGTGTACAGCTCCAGCGGCGGCAGCTCGGCGACCCGGGCGGCGGCCAACGGTGCGAGCGGGTCCGGGTAGCTGGCCAGGGTACGACCGGTGAGCGGGGCCGCCAGCCGGTTGACCGCGTCCACGTCCCCGGGTTCACCGCCGGCCGTACCGGTCTGACCCGGTTTGACCATGGCCACCCGCAGGCCGGCGGCCTGCGCGGCGGCGGTGATCGCCGCGGTCACCACTGTCTTGCCGACCCCGGTATCGGTACCGGTGACCAGCACCACCCCCTGCCACGCGCTCACGGCGCCACCTCTGCTCGCGACTGCGGGGCTCGCAACACCGGCTCACTCCTCGCGCTCACGGTGCCACCTCTGCTCGCGACTGCGGGGCTCGCAACACCGGCTCACTCCTCGCGCTCACGGTGCGCACTCGACGATGACGTCCAGGGCCCGCTCGAAGGCCTGCCGCGACACCCCGGCGCTGACGGTGAGGCGCAGCCGGGAACGGTTGTCCGGGGTGGACGGGGGCCGGAAGCAGCCCACCGCGACACCCCGGTCCCGGCAGTCGGCGGCCCAGGTCGTCGCCGCTTCCGGCCCGGGGGCGGTCACCGAGATCACGGCCGCGTCCGGCGCGGAGACGGTCAACCCGGCCGTGCGCAGCCGGTCGACCGCGAGAGCCACCCGCTCGGCCAGTTCGGTACGCAGGTCGTCACCGGCCCGGGCCAACCGCAGCGCGGCGTGCACCCCGGCGGCGACCGCCGGCGGCAGCGCGGTGTCGAAGATGAACGTGCGGCCGGTCTCGACCAGGTGCCGGACGAACTCGGCAGGGCCGGCGACCACCCCGCCCGCCCCACCGAGTGCCTTGGACAGGGTCGCGGTGACCACCACGTCCGGTTCGCCAGCGAGCCCGGCGGCGGCGACCGCCCCGGCGCCGGCCGGGCCGGTCACGCCGAGCGCGTGCGCGTCGTCGACAAGCAGCAGCGCGCCGTAGCGGCGGGCCACCGCGTGCAGCTGGGCCAGCGGGGCGAGATCGCCGTCAACCGAGAAGACCGACTCGGTGACCACCACCGCCGGGCGGCCCGGGGCCACCGCGAGCGCGGCGGCCACCGCCGTCACGTCGGCGTGGGCGGTGACCACGGTCTCCGCGCCGGAGATCCGGCAGCCGTCGATCAGGGACGCGTGGTTGTGCGCGTCGGAGACGAGCAGCGTGCGGGGCTGGACGAGGGCACGCAACGCACCCAGGTTGGCCAGGTAGCCGGAGGAGAAGACCAGGGACCGGTCGGTGCCCAGCCACTGCGCCAGCTCATCCTCGAGGGCCTGGTGCGCGTCGGTGGAGCCGCGTACGAGACGCGACCCGGTGGCCCCCAGCCCGTACGCCGACAGCGCCGCCGCGGCGGCGCCGATGACCTCCGGGTGGGTGGCCAGGCCGAGGTAGTCGTTGCCGGCCAGGTCGGTCATGCCGTCGGCGGCGGGACGCGGGTGCAGCCGCCGGGTCAGCCCGGCCTTCGCCCGCAACTGCGCACGGCGGTCGAGCGCCGCCAGCCAGTCCGCCACCGTCACCCCTTCGCCGCCGTCCGCGCCGGTCACGCCGACACCCGCCGGGCGAAATTACCACCCGCCACCACCGGCCCGACGGATCCACTCGGTACGCGAGGTCGACCTGAACCGAACGTGAGCTTCGCGGCCGGTCCGATGCGACGACTGCCGGGTACCGCCGGAGCCCTGCCACGCCGGCCGCCCGCTCGCCCGGCCGGCGGGCCGTTCCGGCTGACCGGGGGGCCTTGTAGGGTACGAGCCATGCCAGAGATCCTCGACCAGGCCCGCACCCAGGTCCTGGGTGACGGCGTCGGTCTTGACGAGGCCGGCGTCCTCGCCGTGCTGAACCTGCCCGACGAGCACCTGCCCGCCGCCCTCCAGCTCGCGCACGACGTGCGGATGCGGTGGTGCGGCCCGGAGGTCGAGGTCGAGGGGATCGTCTCGCTGAAGACGGGCGGCTGCCCGGAGGACTGCCACTTCTGCTCCCAGTCCGGCCTGTTCACCTCCCCGGTGCGCTCGGTCTGGCTGGACATCCCGTCGCTGGTCGAGGCGGCGAAGCAGACCGCGAAGACCGGGGCGACCGAGTTCTGCATAGTGGCCGCCGTCCGCGGCCCGGACGCCCGGTTGATGAAGCAGATGCGCGAGGGCGTCGCCGCCATCAAGGCCGAGGTCGACATCCAGGTCGCCGCGTCGCTGGGCATGCTCTCCCAGGAGCAGGTCGACGACCTGGTCGACATGGGCGTGCACCGCTACAACCACAACCTGGAGACCTGCCGGTCATACTTCCCCAACGTGGTCACCACGCACTCCTGGGAGGAGCGCTGGGAGACGCTGCGGATGGTCCGCGACTCCGGCATGGAGGTCTGCTGCGGCGGCATCCTCGGCCTCGGCGAGACCGTCGAGCAGCGGGCGGAGTTCGCCGCGCAGCTCGCCGAGCTGAACCCGCACGAGGTGCCGCTGAACTTCCTCAACCCGCGGCCCGGCACTCCGCTGGGTGACCGCCCGGTGGTGGAGGGCAAGGACGCGCTGCGGGCCATCGCCGCGTTCCGGCTGGCCATGCCGCGCACCATCCTGCGGTACGCGGGCGGCCGGGAGATCACCCTCGGTGACCTCGGCACCCGCGACGGTCTGCTCGGCGGCATCAACGCGGTGATCGTCGGCAACTACCTGACCACGCTGGGCCGGCCGGCGACCGCCGACCTGGACCTGCTGGACGAGCTGAAGATGCCGGTCAAGGCCCTCTCCGCCACGCTGTGACGGCCATGACGACGACGGAGCTGTGGTGCGACCGGTGCGGTGACCCGGTGGCGGCCGGCGACGCCCACCCGGGCTGCGCGTCGGCCCGCCAGTTGGAGCCGCCCCGGTACTGCGCCCGCTGTCGTCGCCGGATGAAGGTGCAGGTGCTGCCGGTCGGCTGGTCGGCTCTCTGCGTCGAGCACGGCGAGATCCGGGGCTGAGCCGATGCTGCGAGGGCGGGCGGTGACCCTGCGACCGGCGACGGTCGCCGACGTGCCGGCCCTCGCGGCGATCCGCGCCGATCCCGAGGTGCGGCGGTGGTGGCGGGGCGGCGACGACCTGGTCGAGTCCGTCAGCGCCGACCTGGCCGACGACGAGCTGATCCTGTACGCCATCGAGCACGACGGCCGGGTGATCGGCGCGATCCAGTGGTACGCCGAGCCGGACCCGGACTACCGGCACGCCAGCCTGGACATCTTCCTCGACCCGGCGGTACGCGGCGCCGGGCTCGGCGTGGACGCCATCCGCACGCTGGCCCGCCACCTCATCGAGGAGCACGGCCACCACCGGTTCACCATCGACCCGGCGGCGGCGAACAGCGCCGCCATCCGCGCGTACGCCAAGGTTGGTTTCCGGCCGGTGGGGGTGCTGCGCCGCTACGAGCGCGGCGAGGACGGTCGCTGGCACGACGGCCTGCTGATGGACCTGCTCGCCGACGACCTGGTGGAGTGAGCCGCAGCACCACCGCGTCCGCCGGCGATGTCCCGATCCGAGGGTCACCTGTCCATCCGGCCGGCCACCGACCACCGGCAGTGCCGGGTTCCACCTGATCAGCGGGCCGACGAGCCCGCCGACCAAGGAGGAACCATGTCCCGATTCCCGTCCTGGCGGGAACCGCTGATCGCGCTCGGCCTGGCCGCTGGACCGGTCGTGGCGCTCGGCTTCACCCGCTTCGCGTACGCCCTGCTGCTGCCCGCCATGCGCGGCGACCTGCACTGGACGTACGCCCAGGCCGGCGGCCTGAACACCGCGAACGCCGCCGGCTACGTGCTCGGCGCCGGCACGGCCGTGTTCTGGGCCCGCCGGCTCGGCGAGCGGGCCGCGTTCCTGGGAACCCTCGCGGTGAGCGCGCTCATCCTGCTGCTCACCGCCGCCACCGCGGACTACCCGGTGCTGGGTCTGCTGCGTTTCGTGGGCGGGGTCACCACGGCTGTCACCTTCGTGCTCGGCTCGGCCCTCGCCGCCCGGGTGTCCGCCGGGGGTGGGCAGCGGCGGGCCGCGACGCTGGTGGCCCTGTACATGGCCGGCGTCGGCATCGGGGTGGTGCTCTCCGGTCTGCTGGTGCCGGCGGCGCTCGCGGTCGCCGGGGACGCCGGCTGGCGGGCCGGCTGGCTGCTGCTCGGCGGGGCCGCCGTGCTCGCGGTCGTACCGGCCCTGCTCGCCGTTCGCCGGATCGCGCCGGTGACCGGGGTCACCCGCGCCGGCCTGTCCCGGGCGGACCTGGCCCGGCTCGCCCCGACCTTCGTCTGGTACGTGATCTTCGGCGCCGGCTACGTGAGCTACCTGACCTTCGTGATCGCGCTGCTGCGCGACGAGGGGCTGCGCACGCCGGGGGTCGCCGCGTTCTTCGTGATTCTCGGCCTCGCCTCCGCGCTGGCCACGCTCACCGTGTGGGGGCGGCTGGTCAGCCGGCTGCCCGGTGGGCGGGCACCGGCGCTGGTCTCCCTGGTGGTGCTGCTCGGCGTGCTGCCGGTGCTGCTGCTGCCCGCCGGGCTGCCCGCCGCACTGCTCTCGGCGGTGGTGTTCGGCAGCGCGTTCATGGCCGGTCCGACGGCGGCCACGGTGCTGGCCCGCCGGGCCCTGCCGGTCGGCGGGTGGACCGCCGGCATCGCCCTGTTGACGGTGGCGTTCTCGCTCGGCCAGGCGGTCGGTCCGCTGGTCTCCGGCGTGCTGTCGGACTCCGGCGGGATCGCGGTCGGCCTCTGGCTCTCGGTGGCCCTGCTCGCCGTCGCCGCGCTGGTCGCCCTGCGGCAGTCTGATCCCGCGCCGGCGGTCGTCCCCGAACGGGAGTTCGCCTCCGGCCGGTGATCCCGGTGGGTCTCCGGTCGGGACGCCGGCCGGAGACCCACCGCCGGCTCAGTGGTGGCCGGAGATGCCGGTGGTGCGGAAGCGGGACCGGTAGGCGCCGGGGCTGACGCCGACGTGCCGCAGGAAGACCCGCCGCATCGTCTCCGGCGAGCCGAACCCGACCCGCCGGGCCACCACATCCAGGGTGTCGTCGCCGCGCTCCAGCAGGTCGCGCGCCGCCTCCACCCGGATCCGGTCCAGGTACCCGCCCGGGGTGGTGCCCAGCTCGGCCCGGAACAGCCGGGCCAGGTGCCGGGGGCTGACGCCGCCGAGCGCTGCCATGCCGGCCAGGTCGTACGACCTGGCCGGGTCGTCGACCACCGCGTCCAGTACCCGGCGAAGCACAGCGTTGCGGGTGCTCTCCACGCTGGTTCGGACGCTGAACTGGGACTGCCCACCCGGGCGCTGCATGAAGACCACCAGGTGCCGGGCGACCGCGCGGGCGATCTCCGGGCCGAGGTCCGCCTCGACCAGCGCCAGCGTGAGGTCGATGCCGGCGGTGATCCCGGCCGAGGTGATGATCCGGCCGTCGGTGATGAAGATCGGATCCGGGTCGACGGTGACCGCCGGGAAGTGCGCGGCGAGCTGGTCGGCCAGGTCCCAGTGGGTGGTGACCCGCCGCCCGTCGAGCAGGCCGGCCGCGGCGAGGGCGAACGCCCCGGCGCAGACCGACGCGGTCCGTCGGGCCCCGGCGGCGAGCCGGCAGATCTGGTCCAGCAGCGCCCGGTCCGCGGCCGCCGCCTGCCAGTCGGGCGCGCCCGGCACGACGAGGGTGCCCACCGGCCCGGTGACGTCGGGCAGCGCCACGTCGGCGCCGAGCCGGGCGCCGGCGCTGCTGACCACGTCCCGGCCGTCGGGCGAGGCGAGCACCGACCGGTACGCCCCACCGTGCTCGTTGGCGACGGCGAGGACCTCCAGCGGGCCGGTGACGTCGAGCAGCCGCACCCCGTCGTAGAGGACGAACAGCACAGTGTCACCGCGCTTCGGGGCCCCCACGGGTCGAGCCTAGCCAGCCGCCGGAGGCCCCGGTACGCCATTGGGTGCGACGGCCGAGCCCCTCAACCGTCCCAGCACAGGTGCCCTTCGGGAAGCCGGCGGGCGCCCTCGGCTGCCCGGTGCGGGCTGAGCCGCCCGTCCGGCATCAGGTGCGCGACGGGCGTTGCCCGACCGAGCACCGCGACGTCGGCGATGAGCCGGCGGTGGCAGCGCCACCAGAGGCTCTCGCTGCACATCACCGCGGTGGTCCGCACGGCCACGTCGGCCAGCACCTCGTCCAGAGCCACGTCGAACTCCGACGTGCGGGTGTACGCGGCGTACGCCCGGAACGCCGCGACCGTCCACCAGGTGTCCGGCTCCGGCTCCCCGGCCGGGACGTGCCGGCGTCCGCCGAGGCGCGGCTCCCAGCGGTAGTCGATGCCGCACTCGGGCAGCCACCGCTCGAGCTCCTCCCGCCGGACGTCCGGGTTGGTGCGGCTGGCCGGGTACCGCCGCACGTCCACGACCAGCTCCACCCCGGCCCCGGTCAGCAGCTCTCCCAGCCGCACCCGGTCGGCCGTCCCGTGCCCGACGGTCAGCAATTCCCGCACAACGCTGGCTTGCCCCAAATCCCGCCGGGTTATCCCTGGCCGCGGTTCCCGTCAGGCGAGGGTGCACGCATTCCCGTTGACGGTGAAGGCCGTCGGTCGGGGGTTGCTGCCGGTGTGCGCGCCGTTGAAGCCGAAGCTCACCGACGCCCCCGGGGCCACTGTGCCGTTGTAGGTGAGGTTGGTCGCGGTCACCGCCGCGCCGGTCTGGCTGACCGCCGCCGACCAGCCCTGGTTGACGGTCTGCCCGCCGGGGAAGCTGAACCGCAGCGTCCAGCCGTTGATCGCGGTGGTACCGGTGTTCGTGATCGTCACGGTGGCGGTGAAGCCGGTGCTCCAGTCGCTTGTGACGTACCCCACCGAGCAGGCGCCGGCGACCGGCGGGGGCGCGGTGGTCACCGCGACCGGCGCGGACGCCGCGGAGGTGTTGCCGGCCGCGTCCACGGCCACCACGTAGAACTGGTGCGCCGTCGAGGCGGTCAGCCCGGACACGGCCAGCGTGGTGCCGGTCGGCGAGCCGACGAGCGGATCGGTGGCGCCGGCCTCGCGGTGGACGCGGTACCCCGTGACGCCGACGTTGTCGGTGGACGCCGCCCAGTTCAGGGTGAGTCCGGTGGCGGTGACCGCCGAGGCGACCGGCGTGCCGGGCGGGCTGGGCGCGGTGGTGTCCGGCACGGTTGGCCCCGGCTCGTCGCCCCAGACCCGGGTGTCGCCGGAGTAGAGCGGCACCTTCCGGTTCGGCCCGGCGGTGGCCTGGTACGACGGGTCGTTGGTCGGGTCCCAGGTGCCGCCCTCCGGCACCCCGATCTTGAACTGGACCTCCATCCGGTGCTGTGACTGCCCGGCCGGGGCGATGGTGTGCCCGGTGCAGTCCACCTCGACGTACCAGATGTCGCCGCTGAGCTGCCGCGCGGTCGTCGGGGACGGGCAGCCCTGGGTGTACCCCGGGGTGACCTGCACCGGCCCGGCGCCGTCCGGGCGGAAGTAGTACCGGAACCGGCCGTCGGTCAGCGCGCGGGCCGGGAACGCCGACTTGTTGTAGACCATCACCTTGAGACCGGTGGCCCGCGGCTCGGCCTGCATCACCGTGGTCTCCACGCTCAGCTCGTCGAGGTCCGGCGTCTCGGCGACCGGGAAGCCGGCGAGCGGGGTGCCGCCGTACTCGGAGACCAGCCGGACCAGCGCGGACGTGAAGCCGGCGTTGTAGTCGGTGGCCACCTCGTTCATCACGTAGTCCGACCGGCTGTCGGTGTACGCGTCGTTGGCCGCCGACGGCCCGCCGACCAGCGCTCCGTAGAGGGTGTGCCGGGTCTCGACGGGCACTGTCTGGCTGTCCCACCAGGAGCCGTGCGCGGTGCGGTGGTGCGGGTTGCGCGGCGCGTTGGCGCCGAAGCCGATGACGTAGCTGGAGTTGCGCGGGTTGTCGCCGAGCGCGTAGTTGATCTGCCGGACGGCGAAGTCGTGGTAGCGCGCCTTGCGGGTCGCGTCGGTGGTCGTGTCGCTGTAGACCAGCGCGGCGAACGAGGTGTTGGCGGCGTACCGCAGGGCGCCCCAGGAGTCGAGCACTGCCATCCCGCCCGGCGAGTAGGGCACCCGCTGCCCGTCCACCCCGACGGTCCAGTAGTCCAGCCAGCGGTTGGCGTCGTCGACGTACTTCTGCTTGCCGGTCAGATTGGCCAGCAGCACGTACGCGCCGAACTGCTTGTTGTCCCAGGCGATTGTCCACTTGTAGGAGCGGGTGGTGGACTGGTTCTCGGTGCCGAGCTTGTCGTACTCGCTCTCCGCCTTGGCCAGGTAGCTGGCCTCGCCGGTGGCCCGGTGCAGCCAGATCGCGCCCCAGACCAGTTCGTCCTGCCAGCCGCTCCAGGAGCGGTAGAAGCTGGTCGCGTCGGTGATGCACTCGTGGTAGGACTTCCGCACCGTGTCCGCGAAGGTGTACAGCTGCCGGGCGTGCCCGAGCAGCCGGTCGGCGTAGGCCGCGTCGGTGGGCCGGAACACCATCGAGGAGGCGGCCATCGCGGCCGCCGTCTCCCCCGCCAGGTCCGCGCCGCCACAGCTCGCATCGATCCGGTACGCGGGCCGCGCCATCGGCAGCACCTCGGCCGGTCCCCACCACTTGTGGTCGTCGTCGCCCTTGCCGACCTGTCCGTAGAGGACGTTCGGCGCGGGGTGTGCCTTGATGAAGTAGTCGTTGACGTGGCGCAGGTTGTTCAGCAGGTGCGGCAACTGCCCGGAGGCGGTGTAGCCGCCGCGGTACTCGACCGCGCCCCAGGCGAGCATCGTGGCGCTGAACGCCATCGGAAAGCCGAACTTCACGTGGTCGCCGGCGTCGTACCAGCCGCCGGTGAGGTCCAGCCCGGCGTCGGCGCCGTCGGTGAGCGCGCTGTCGCCCCGCCAGGAGACCCGGTTCCAGTCCGGCAGCCGGCCGGACTGCTGCGCCTCGTAGAAGAGCAGCGACTTCTGCAACGCCTCCGCGTAGTTGAAGGCCGGCGCAGCGGACGCGGGCCCGGACGGCGGCGCGGCGACCGCCAGGGCGAGCCCGGTGAGCAGGGCGACGCCGGCAGCCAGCAGCCGGCGTGGCCAGGGCTGGTCGGCGACCGGTGGCGGGAACCGGTCGGGGTGGCCGGGGACCCGCCGGTTGGGAAGCCCGCCGCGCGCCGCAGCGCCCCAGCGCCCCAGCGCCCGTACGCGTTACAGCGACACGCGCAGGAACACTGTCGAAGTTGGCCCGAAATCCTGTTCCTGTCCGGCATGTCGTCCCAGCTCAGGCCGATCGACCGGTGTCGCCGACGGATCCCACGCATGGGATCATGTGCCGTCCCCTCGATCAATCCCGGAGGAATCCTCATGCCACAGCGTCGGCGCCTGGCGCGCGCGGCCATCTGCACGGCCGCCGCCACGGCCGGTCTCGCTCTCGCCACCCCGGCGTGGGCGGTCGCCACGTCGGTTCCGCTCAACCCGGCTCACGTGGACTCCACCGCGGCGACCTTCCCTGGCAAGGACTGCAACGACGACCGGTTCGACAGCCTGCCCGCCGGCTACGACGGCTGGCACTTCGTCCTTCCTCAGGGCAAGCCGTCCAGCAGCTTCGAGTCGCTCACCCTGACCTTCAGCAACGGGTCCACCGCGGTCACCGTGCAGGTGCCGGACAGCACCGACGCCTACCCGGACTACTTCTACTCGGCCGGCGGCAAGCAGATGCACGCCTACCTCTTCACCCCGGCCGGGTGGAAGCTGACCGGCGGCAGCGCCGAGGTCACCAACGCGGTCGACAAGTTCAACCTGAGCCACACCTGTGCCGGCACCATCGCGACACAGTCCCCGAGCCCCACGCCGTCGACGTCGGTCTCGCCGACTACGTCAGTCTCGCCGTCGAAGTCGGTTTCCCCGTCGGACTCGACCACCTCCACGGGCTCGGGCTCGCCCTCGGCGAGCACGGGCGGCAACGGTGGCAGCGACACCGAGGGCGGCCTGCCCCTGACCGGTGTGGCCACGACCAGCATCGCGCTGGGTGGCGTCGCCCTGATCGGCGGTGGCGCCCTGCTGATGATGCGGCGCCGTCGCGACCGGATCACCTTCACCAGCTGACCCCGCACGACGCCGCGGCCGGCCGCCGGACCCTGTCCGGTGGCCGGCCGCGACCCGTTTCCTCCGCCGGCCGGCACGTCCGCACCACTGCCGAGGTGAACACCACTCTGGACGATTGATCCGTTGCGGGCGCCCATCCGTACCGACGGGTAACCCGGTCGACGGCGCCCGAAGGAAGCTCACATTATCGAAGTCAACCGATCGATGGTCGGCGTACGCGCAGTTCAAGGTGATCCGGGGCGCACGCGGCGCCCAGCGAGAGGGCTCGTGGGCGTCCAGCCAGACAAACGTACTGTTGCTGACCCGCTACCCGGCGCGGGACAGTACCGATCACCAGCGGTGCCATCGACGCCGCCGCTCCCCGGTCAACCCTGAGGAGAACGCGATGGCACTACGACTCGCCGAGGGCACCGCATGGTCCGACGTCCTCGCCCGCGCGGTGGCCGCCACCCCCGAGGCGTTCGGCGCCGAGGTCGACGGCGTCACCACGCTGCACAACCTGGTCGAAGGCGACTGGCGGGCGGGCGGACGCCCCGCGCCGGTCCGCACCCCGGTGGACAACGCAGTGGTGATCAACCTTCCCCGGCTCGACGCCGACACCGCCCGCGCCGTCGTCGCGCACGCCGCCGCCGCGCACCGGGCCTGGGCCCAGACCCCGCTCGCCGACCGCAAGGCGCGGGTCGTCGACGCGCTGGACGCGCTCACCGCCCACCGCGACCTGCTCGCGCTGCTGCTGGTCTGGGAGATCGGCAAGCCGTGGCGGCTGGCCTGCGCTGATGTGGACCGGGCGCTGGACGGCGTGCGCTGGTACGCGGACGAAATCGACCGGATGCTCGCCGACGGCCGCGAGCCGCTAGCCGGCCCGGTCAGCAACATCGCCTCATGGAACTACCCGATGAGCGTCCTCGTGCACGCCGAACTGGTCCAACTGCTGGCCGGCAACGCGGTCATCGCCAAGACCCCGTCCCAGGGCGGCGCGGTCTGTCTGACCGTCGCACACGCGCTGATGCGCCGGGCCGGCCTGCCCGCCACCCTCGTCTCCGGCGGCGGCGAGGAACTGTCCGAAGTGCTGGTCCGGGCACCGGAGATCGGCGCGGTGGCGTTCGTCGGCGGACGCTCCAACGGGGGCAAGGTGGCCGCCGCGCTGCTCGACAGCGACAAGCGGCACTTCATCGAGCAGGAAGGCCTCAACGCCTGGGGGATCTGGAACTTCTCCCAGTGGGACCTGCTCGCCGCGCACCTCAAGAAAGGCTTCGAGTACGGCAAGCAGCGCTGCACCGCGTACCCCCGGTTCGTCGTACAGCGTGACCTCGTCGACGAGTTCCTCGACATGTACCTGCCGGTGGTCCGCTCGGTTCGCTTCGGGCACCCGCTCGCGGTGGACGAGACCTGGACCGCCGGTGACCCGCTACCCGAGCTGGACTTCGGGCCGCTGATCAGCGCCGCCAAGGCCGAGGAGTTGCACCGCAAGGTCGACGAGGCGGTCCGCGGCGGTGCGGTGCCGCTGCACCGGGGCAAGCTGACCGGCGCGCCGTTCCTGCCCGGGCAGGACACCTCGGCGTACGTGGCGCCGTCGGTGCTGCTCGCCCCACCCGGCCGGTCCCGGCTGATGCACGCCGAGCCGTTCGGGCCCGTCGACACGATCGTCGTGGTGGACACCACCGACGAGTTGCTGGCCGCGATGAACGCCTCCAACGGCGCGCTGGTCGCGTCGTTGGCCTGCGACGACACCGACGAGGCCGGCAAGCTCGCGGTGGACCTCCAGGCGTTCAAGGTGGGCATCAACAAGCCGCGCTCGCGGGGCGACCGCGACGAGCCGTTCGGCGGGCGGGGCGCCTCCTGGAAGGGCGCGTTCGTCGGCGGTGACCTGCTGGTGCAGGCGGTGACGGTCGGCGGCGACAGCCGGCTCTACGGCAACTTCCCCGACTACAGCAGCTACCCCACCACCTGATCGAGGTGTAAGGAAGGGCCCCTTGTTAACGCCTGGCGCATAGCAAGGGGCCCCTCTTAACAACGGGCCCTCGGGCGTACCGTCAAGAGATGGCGATCATCGCGCAGCTTTCCCTGGGCGTGTCCGACGCCGAGCGGGCGGGAGCGTTCTGGGCCGCGGCCCTGGGCTACCGCCGACGGGCGCCCCGATTCGAGAGCGACGAGTGGATCGTGCTGGAGCCGCCGCCCGGGACGCTCGGAACGGCCATCGCGATGGACCTCAGCGAGAGCCCGGTGCAGGAGTTTCCCCGGCTCCACATGGACCTGGACGCCGGCGAGCGCAGCCTCGACGAGGAACTCGACCGGCTGCTCGCCCTCGGCGCCCAGCGGGTGGACTGGCGGCACTACCCCACCGACCCGAATCCGACCGAGCCGCCGTACGTGGTGCTCGCCGACCCCGAGGGCAACCGGTTCTGCGTGTCCGGCCACCGCGAACCGCCCGCGCGTTGACACGTCCGCGCTCCGTCCACGGGTGAACCTCCGCGAGCTGCGTCGTTGTTAACAAGGGGCCCTTCCTATGCACCAGGCGTTAAGAAGGTGCCCTTCCTTTCTCCGGTGAGCGGGACGGTGAGGCTGAGCAGGGTGCCGTCGCGCTCGGTCGAGCCGGGCCGGTCCAGCCGGCGCAGGGTACGCAGCATCGGGATGTTCTCGGCCTGTACGTGCAGCACCAGCGCCGCGTACCCGGCCCGGTCGGCGTGCCGGGCCAGCCGGCGCAGCAACGCCGAGCCGAGCCCACGCCGCTGCCAGTCGTCGCGCACCAGCAGCGCCACCTCGGCCTCGTCGCCCTCACCGAGCAGATTCGCCATCGCGACCACCGACTCGGCGCCGCCGTCGTCGTCGGCGGCCGTGGCGAGCAGGGTCAGCCCTCGGCTCGCCTCCAGCAGCCGGCGCAACCGGGCCTGCTGCGGCGGCGCCGCGCCGCTCAGGTAGCGCCGCTGCCGGCTGCGTGGCGAGCACCCCTCGTGCAGCTCCAGTACCCCCGGCAGATCGTCCGCGCAGGCCGGTCGGACGGCCAGCTCGGCGCCGTCGGGCAGCACCAGGTTGACCTGTTCGGCGGCCCGGCGCGTCACGGTGGCGGCCAGCTCGACCAGGGCCTGCGCCCGGGCGTACTCCGCCGGAGTGAACGCGGGCGCGGCCCGGTGCAGCGCGAACGAGCCGCCCACCGGGTCCGCCAGCAGCATCCTGGTGCCGGTGATCCCCCGGTCGACCGGTGTCGAGGCCGGCCGCCAGCTGACCGTGTCAGCGCCGAGCAGGGTGGAAAGCGCCTCGCCCGTCGCGTCCGGGTCGCGCACCAGCCGGTTGGCCAGCCCGAGCACCCGGGTCGGCTGGTCGGCCAGGCCGCGCGCCTCGCTGCGCGCCACCCAGCAGTCCCGGCCCCGGCCCCGCTCGATGGCCGCGACCAACTCGGCCTCGGCCAGCGTGTCCGGCGCGTCGACCAGGAAGTCGTCCACCGCGCCGTGCTCGGTGGGTTGCACCTGCACGGTGAGGATGTTGACTCCGCGCAGCGCGAGGCTCGCGGTGAGGACCGACAGGTAACCCGGCCGGTCGTCCACGGTCGCTCGGATCCGCCACAACGTCATGGTTGGCCCCCTTTCCCGGTACGAGCCTCGTCCCGGGCTGTTGCCGTCCGGTTGCTCGCCGGTGACGGCCCGGGAACTCCTCGGACCACCGCTCAGGGGCTGGCGACCACGGGGGGCGCGCCGACCAGGTCCAGCCGGTCGCCGAGAATCACAGCGCTGGCCCGGACGAGCTGACTGAGCCGGTCCACCTCCGTGCTGTGGAACGCGGCGGCCGACAGGGTCTCGGTGTGCTCGCGGGCCACCACCAGGACCAGGCCGGCCCGCCCGAACGGCGCGATCGCGTGGTGGGTGCCGTCGGGGGTGGTCATCGACCGGCCGCGCAGCGGGGTCACCTCCGGAAGCCGCGGCGGTACGGGAGCCCGCCAGCTGGCGTGTCCGACGGTCGCCCCACCGGTGCCTCCGGCCCGCGAGGCCCAGTCCACCGGCACCACGGCGGCGACGGCCCAGTCGGCCGCCAGCAGCCCGGGTACCGCGTCGACAAGCGTGGCCAGCCCGTCGGCCGGGTTCGCCGCGACCTGGGCCAGCAGCTCGGCGTCCTGACCGGTGGTGGTGGGCGCGCCGATCGCCCGCCACACGCCGTCGACCCGTACGCCCGGGATCGCCGCGAGCCCGGCCAGCAGCCGCTCGACGCGGGCCGCACCCGGCCAGACCACCGTGAAGTCGTCCACCGCGCGCCCGCCGAGCCGCTCCAGGACTACCACCTGGACGATGTCCGCGCCGGACACGCCCAACGTGCGGGCGACCTGGCCGAGGGTGCCCGGACGGTCCGGCAGGGTGACCCGAACTCGCAGCAACATGTCTGTCCCTCCGCTCGGCGGGCCGGCGGCGGCCGGCAGGCTGGTCACAGCCTGGGCGTTGACCATTTCGTCCCTGTTGCAGAGGCATGTCCCGAGAGGAAAATCTGACCTTGACAACGTGAGCGGGCTGCCATCAACTAATCGGATGACCGATCCGGCCGTCGATGCGCTCCGGCCGGGGGCCCTTCCGGCGTCCCCCGCCGGTCTGGACCTGGACCGACTCGCCGGCTATCTGGCGGAACACCGCCCGGAGCTGGCCGTCGGGCCGCTGCGGGCACAGCTGATCGCGGGCGGCAAGTCCAACCTCACCTACCTGCTGCGCCTCGGCGAACGCGAGGTCGTGCTCCGCCGGCCACCGCTCGGGCACGTGCTGGCGACCGCGCACGACATGGCGCGCGAGTTCCGGGTCATCTCGGCGCTGGCGCCGACCGAGGTGCCGGTGCCGGGCGCGCTGCTGCTCTGCACCGAGCCGGAGGTGATCGGCGCGCCGTTCTACCTGATGGAGCGGATGCCCGGCGAGGTGTTCCGCACCCGCCGGCAGACCGATCCGCTGGGCGACGAGCGACGCCGCGCGCTGGCCATGGCGATGATGGACACCCTCGCGGCGCTGCACACCGTCGATCCGGCAGCGGTCGGGTTGAGCGACTTCGGCCGCCCGGAGGGCTACCTGGCCCGACAGGTCCGCCGGTGGGCCGGGCAGCTCGACCGCTCGCGCAGCCGCCCGCTGCCGGGCATCGACGAGCTGCGGGACCTGCTCGCCGCCACAGCGCCGGAGGGCGCGAACGCCGGCCGGATCGTGCACGGCGACTACCGCCTGGACAATCTCCTCGCCTCGGCCGACCCGGTCGCCGTGCACGCGGTACTGGACTGGGAGATGGCCACCCTCGGTGACCCGCTGGCCGACCTGGGGCTGCTGCTGACGTACTGGGACGTGCTGGGCGACAGCGAGACGGCCGCCGGCAACCCGGTGGCCGACGGGCTCGGCCCACGCGCCGGCTTCCCCACCGGCGCCGAGCTGATCGACCGGTACGCGGGGCGCAGCGACGTCGACGTCGGGCCACTGCACTGGCACGTGGCGCTCGGCTGTTTCAAGCTCGCGGTCATCTGCGAGGGCATCCACTACCGCCACACGCTCGGGCAGACGCTCGGCGAGGGCTTCGACCGGATCGGCGAGATGGTGGCACCGCTGGTCGCGCACGGGCTGACCGCCGCCAGGGAGCGGTGATGGACTTCTCGTACGACACCCGGACCGAGGAGCTGCGCGACGAGCTGACCCGGTTCCTGACCGAGCACGTCTATCCGGCCGAGGCGGTGCACGCCGAGCAGGTGGCCGCCGGCGACCCGTGGTCGCGTACCCCGGTGCTGGCCGAGCTGAAGGCGGAGGCCCGCAAGCGCGGCCTGTGGAACCTCTTCCTGCCCGACCCGCGCTACGGCGCCGGCCTGACCAACCTCCAGTACGCTCCGCTCGCCGAGCTGACCGGGCGCAGCCCGCACCTGGCGCCGGAGGCGGTCAACTGCGCGGCGCCGGACACCGGCAACATGGAGCTGCTGGCCGAGTTCGGCTCGCAGGCGCAGCGGGAGCGCTGGCTGATGCCGCTGCTGGAGGGCGAGATCCGCTCCGCCTTCTGCATGACCGAACCGGACGTCGCCTCCTCCGACGCCACCAACATCGCGACCCGGATCGTCCGCGACGGCGACGAGTACGTCATCAACGGCCGCAAGTGGTGGTCGTCCGGTGCGATGGACCCGCGCTGCGAGATCTTCATCGTGATGGGCAAGACCGACCCCGGCGCCGACCGGCACCGCCAGCAGAGCATGGTGCTGGTCCCCCGGGACACCCCGGGCGTCACCGTGCGCCGGGGCATGACCGTCTTCGGCTACACCGACGGCTCACACGGCGGGCACGCCGAGATCGACTTCACAGACGTCCGGGTGCCGGCGGAGAACCTGATCGGTGCCGAGGGCACCGGTTTCGCCATCGCCCAGGCCCGGCTGGGTCCGGGCCGGATCCATCACTGCATGCGGCTGATCGGGATGGCCGAGCGGGCGTTGGAGCTGCTCTGCCGGCGGGCGAACGAGCGCGTCGCGTTCGGCCGGCCGCTGGCCGAGCAGGGCGTCGTCCGGGAGTGGATCGCCGAGTCGCGGGTGCGCATCGAGCAGTCCCGACTGCTGGTGCTCAAGACGGCCTGGCTGATGGACACCGTCGGCAACAAGGGCGCGCACACCGAGATCCAGGCCATCAAGATCGGCACCCCGGCGATGGCGGAGTGGGTGATCGACAAGGCCATCCAGGGGTACGGCGGCGCCGGCGTCAGCCAGGACACGCCGCTGGCCGCCCTGTGGGCGCAGACCCGCACCCTGCGCCTCGCCGACGGCCCCGACGAGGTCCACCGCTCCTCCCTCGCCAAGCGCGAACTCCGCCGCTGGGCCCCCACCCCGGCCTAAACCCCCACCCACCCCACCCGGACCCGGGTCCGGCCCCGCGCCCCCGTCCTCGCCCGTTGATCATGAAGTTATTGCCACCCGTGTCGGCGTGTCAGGGCAATAACTTCATGATCAACGGCGGGCCGGCGGACCGGCGGGCGCGGTACGGCGGGGTGGGGTGGGTTAGGCGGAGGCGCGGTGGATCAGTTGGGTGTCCAGGAGGATGTGGGGGGCGGGGAGGTCGTCGCCGCGGATCCGGGCGACCAGCAGCCGGGCCATCTGCCGGCCCATCTCCTCCACCGGCTGGAAGACGGTGGTCAGTGGCGGGTCCGCCTGCCGGGCGATCGGCGCGTCGTCGAACCCGATCACCGCGACGTCCTCGGGCACCCGCCGGCCGGCCTCGCGCAGCGTCCGTAGCGCGCCGAACGCCATCAGGTCGGACGCGACGAAGACCGCGTCCAGGTCCGGGCAGGCGTCCAACAGCCGACGCATGCCGGCCGCGCCGCTGCCCTCGCTGAAGTCCCCGTACGCGATCAGGTCTGGGTTGACGCCGGCCCCGCTGGCCTTGACCGCCTCGGTGTAGCCGGCCAGCCGGGCCAGGCCGGCACCCATGTCCTGCGGGCCGGCGATGGTGGCGATGCGTCGCCGTCCCCGGCCGGCCAGGTACTCCACCGCCTGCCGGGCGCCTCCCACGTTGTCCACGTCGACGAACCAGGCCGGCTGGGCGCCGGGTTGCAGCATCCGGGCCGGCCGACCGCCGAGCACGGCGGGCAGGCCGCGCTCCTCCAGCAGGGTCGGCAGCGGGTCGGAGTCGTGCAACGACAGCAGCAGGACGCCGTCGACGTGCTGGTTGGTCAGGTGGTGCTCGACCCGCTCCCGCTCCACCGCCGACTGGGCCATGGCCAGCCAGAGCTGCATGGGGGTCTCCAGCAGCGCGGAGCTGATCCCCCGCACGATGCCGGCGAAGAACGGCTCGGTGAAGACCCGTTCGCCGGATTCGGACACCACCAGCGCGACGGAGTCGGTCCGCTGGGTGACGAGCGCGCGGGCGGCTCGGTTCGGCACGTACCCCAGCTCGGCGATGGCCTGCTGGACCGCGGCCCGGGCCTCCGGACTGACCTGGGGCGAGCCGTTGACCACCCGGGAGACCGTCCCCCGCCCGACGCCGGCGCGCGCCGCGACCGCATCGAGGGTCGGGCGCCCGAGCGACCGGGTGCGCTGCGTTGTCATCGTCTGCTCCTCCGACGGCGGGCGGGCCCGGTGCCACCTGCGGGATGTGGACACCGGGCCCGCCCTGATGGCTGGCCCGAGCCTATTGTGCGGCCAGACCGTTGCGTCGGATCACCGAGGCGTACCACCTGGCACTGGACTTGGGGGTGCGGACCTGAGTGTCGTAGTCGACGTGGATCATGCCGAACCGCTTGGTGTAACCCCAGGCCCATTCGAAATTATCCATCAGCGACCAGGCGAAGTATCCCCGCAGGGGCACCCCGGCGTTGATCGCCTCGTGCGCGGCGCGCAGGTGGGCGTCGAAGTAGGCGAGGCGGTCGACGTCGTCGACCTCCCCGTCGACCACAGTGTCGACGAACGCGGAGCCGTTCTCGGTGACGTAGAGCGGAAGGTCGGTGTACTCGTCGTGCACCCGGCGCAGCGTCTCGACCAGGCCCGGGGCGTCGATCTCCCAGTTCATGTCGGTGACCGGGAAGCCCCGGGTGACGAACCGGACGTCCTCGCTGCCCGGCCAGCAGGAGGGCGCACGCCAGTACGGCTCCGGCTCGGCGCCCTCCACCGGGGCGGCGACCACGTGCCGGCTGTAGTAGTTGACTCCGACCAGGTCCAGCGGCGTGGAGATGGTGGCCAGGTCACCGTCGTGTACGTGGTCGAAGTCGGTCACCGCGCTCAGGTCGGCCACCAGGTCCTCCGGATACGACCCGCGCAGCAGCGGGTCGAGGAAGAACCGGTTGGCCAGCGCGTCGATCCGCCGGGCGGCGTCGGCGTCGCCGGGCGCGTCGCTGGCCGGGTCGACGGGGTAGAGGTTGACGGTCACCCCCACCTCGGCGCCCGGCCGGGCGGCCCGCAGCGCCTGCACGGCCAGGCCGTGTCCGAGCATCAGGTGGTGCCCGGCGCGGACCGCGTCCGCTCCGTTGGACCGGCCGGGGGCGTGCGCCCCGGAGCCGTAGCCGAGGAAGGCCGAGCACCACGGCTCGTTCAGCGTGGTCCAGTAGCGCACCCGGTCGCCGAGCGCGTCGGCGACCAGCGTGGTGTAGTCGGCGAAGCGGGCGGCGGTGTCCCGGGCGGGCCAGCCGCCGGCGTCCTCCAGCGGCTGCGGCAGGTCCCAGTGGTAGAGGGTGAGCCACGGCTCGATGCCGTGCGCCAGCAGCTCGTCGACGAGCCGACGGTAGAAGTCCAACCCCTGCGGGTTGGCCGCGCCGGCGCCGCCGGGCTGCACCCGGGGCCAGGAGACCGAGAAACGGTACGACTTCAGCCCCAGCTCCGCCATCAGCGCGACGTCGCCGCCGAGCCGATGGTAGTGGTCGCAGGCCACGTCGCCGGTGTGCCCGGCGACCACCCGGCCGTCGGTGTGGCTGAAGGTGTCCCAGATCGACGGGGTACGGCCGTCCTCGGCCGCCGCCCCCTCGATCTGGTACGCCGCGGTCGCGGCCCCCCACAGGAAGCCGGGCGGAAAGGTCAGCCCGGGGCGCTCGTCGAGGACGCCGACGGCGGGCGGGCTGGCGGGGTTGCTCACGACTTGACGGCACCTTCCATGATCCCGCCGATGATCTGGCGGCCAAACACGAGAAAGACGATTACCAGGGGGATGGTGCCGATCGCCGTGGCGGCGAACACCTGCGAGTAGTCGGTGTAGTAGGCGTACGAGAGGAAGGAGAGCGAGACCTGCAGGGTCGGGTTCTCCGGGGTGAGGATGGCGTACGGCCAGAGGAACGAGTTCCAGGTCTCCATGAAGGTGAGCAGGCCGAGGACACCGGCGGCGGGGCGCAGCGCGGGCAGCACGATGCTCCAGTAGATCCGGAACGTGCTCGCGCCGTCGACGCGACCGGCTTCGATCAGCTCGTCGGAGATGGCCTGGCTGGCGTACTGGCGCATCATGAACACACCGAAGGCGCTGACCAGGAACGGCACCGTGACCGCGTAGAGGGTGTCGTACCACCCCAGGTCCTGCATGATGCCCCAGAGCGGGATGAGCCCCATCTGGGTCGGGATCATCATGGTGACGATGATCGTCAGCAGGAGGATGTTGCTGCCCCGGAACTTCAGCTTGGCGAAGGCGAACCCGGCCAGCGAACCGGTGAGCACCACCGACAGGGTGACCACCGAGGAGACGATGATCGAGTTCATCATGCCGGTGAGGAAGTTGGCGGCGTCGTTGTCGAGCACCCGCCCGAAGTTGTCACCGAACGCGCCACCGGGGGTCAGCGGCGGCGGCACGTCGTTGATGTTGTCCAGGCTGCGACTGCCGATCACCAGCATGTAGTAGAACGGGTAGATGGAGAGCAGCGCCGCCAGGACGAGCGCCAGGTAGGTCAGCGGGCTGGTGCGCCACAGGCGCTGGGAAGCCGAGGTCATCGATCTCTCCTCACTTCGCCGAGCGGCGGACGAGTAGGAAGTTGAACAGCGACACCACGATGATGATCATGAAGATCGCCCAGGCGACCGCGGCTCCGTAGCCGGCGGTGTTCAGGTTCACGATGCCCATCTCGTACATGTACATGGCCAGCGTCTGGAACTCCCGCTGGTTGCCGCCGATGATGTTGCCGTTGCCGAAGAGCAGGGGCTCGGTGAAGAGTTGCATGCCGCCGATCGTGGACAGAATGACCACGAAGATGAAGGTGGGCTTGAGCATGGGCAGGGTGATCTGCCAGAACTGTCGCCACGGGCCGGCGCCGTCGATCTCCGCGGCCTCGTAGAGGTCCTTCGGGATCGCCTGCATGCCGGCGAGCAGGATCAGGGTGTTGTACCCGGTCCACCGCCAGTTGACCATGGAGGAGATGGCCGTCCAGGAACTCCACCGGTGCCCGTCCCAGTCGACCGGGTCGACACCGACGAAGCTGAGCAGCCAGTTGAACAGGCCGAACTCCCGCTGGAACAACATCCCGAAGACGATCGCGACCGCGGCCACCGACACCACGTTCGGCATGAAGATGGCCATCCGGAAGAAGGTCTTGGCGCGCAGGAAAGTGCGGTTGAGCAGGTTCGCCAGGAAGAGGGCGAGCAGCAACTGCGGGATGGTCGACAGGGCGAAGATGCCGAACGTGTTGACAAGTGCGTTCCAGAAGTACTCGTCGGACACCAGCCGGGTGTAGTTGTCGAAGCCGATGAACGAGTGGTCGCCGATCATGTCCCAGTCGTGCAGCGACATCCAGGCGGTACGCAGCATCGGGTAAAACCCGAAGGCGCCGAAGATCACGAAGAACGGGGCGATGTAGAGGTACGGCGAGTACTTGACATCGAGGCGGTTGAGTAGCCTTCCCCGTCGACGTCGGGAAGAATCGTCGGGAGGAGGCGGTGCTGCTGGCGACGGCCGTGCCGTCGTGGCCGACAGGCTCATGCGAATTTCCTTTTCCGGCGAGGCCCGGGGGCCCTCGCGCAGGGCGCTACGCGGAGGGGGACCGGCCGGTGGCGTCCGGGAAGCCCCGAACGCCACCAGCAGGGAATCACTCAGAAGGCACCCTGAGTCTTGGCGTCCTTCATGAACTGCTCCCAGGCCTTGTCCTTGCTGGCCTGCCCGTTCTCGAACGCCCGCAGGGCCGGCTCGAGCGCGTTCTCCTTCACCGCCTGGTGCTTCGGACCCAGGTGGATCGGCTGGATCTTGGCGACGCTCTCCCCGAAGATCTTGCCGGTCGGCGCGTTGCTGAAGTACTCGTTGGTGTAGCCGAGGAAGGCCTCGTTCTTCAGCGCCTCCAGGTTGGTGGGCAGCGGGCCCTTGAGCTTGAAGGCCTCCACCTGGCTCTTGGCGTTGGTCAGGTACTCGGCGAGCTTCGCCGCCTCATTCGGGTACTTGCTCTGCGCCGGAACCGCGAGCCACGAGCCGCCCCAGTTACCGCCGCCACCCGGCACGGCCGCGACATCCCACTTGCCCTTGTTGGCCGGACCGGAGTTGTCCGACACGATGCCGAGCATCCAGGACGGGCAGAAGGTGGCCGCGAAGGTGCCCTGCTTGAAGCCACCCGACCACTCCGGCGACCAGGTGGACGCCTTGGCGGAGATGTCCGCCATCGAGGTGGCGGTGTCCCAGGCGTTCTTCACCGCGGGGCTGGTGTCCGCGATGATGTTGTCTTCCTTGTCGTAGAACAGGTCACCGTTGCCCTGGAAGAGCACACCGTTGGAGACGGCGGTGATCGAGTCGATGAACGCCTTGCCGCCGCTGCCCTGCTTGTACTTCAGACCGGCGTCGTGGAAGCCCTTCCAGTCCGGCCAGAGCGCGGACACCTGGTCGCGCTCGGTGGGCAGGCCGGCCGCCTGGAACAGGTCCTTGCGGTAGCAGACGGCGAGGCTGCCGACGTCGGTCGGCAGGCCGATCAGCCGGCCGTCCGGCGCCTTACCCAGCTCCCACTTCCAGGGCAGGTATTCCTTCGAGTGGTCGGCGACCAGCGGGCTGAGGTCGGCCCAGTTGCGCGCGTTGGGCTTGAACTCGTTGAGGATGCCCTCTTCCAGGGCGGTGACGTCCGCCGCGCCCTTGCCGGTGGCCAGGTAGCGAACCAGTTTCGGCCGGTACTCACCGAGCTGTGCGGTCTTGCGCAGCTCGACCTTGATGCCGGTGTCCTTCTCGTACTGCTTGACGAGCTCGTCGTAGCCCATCTCGCCGAAGGTGTCGACGACCAGCTTGGCCGGCTTCTCGCCGGCTGCCGGCTTGTCGTCGTCGTTGCCGCAGGCCGCGAGACCGCCGATTGCGGTGATCGCGGCCAGGGCAGCGGCCGCCAGGCGGGTACGCCGCGTGGTGACACTCATTCGCTGACCCCTCTTTCCGGTGGTGAGGCTGGGTGGTTTGTGGTGGGGGGTGCTTGCCGCGCCGGTCGGCGCCGTTGGTGTGGCGGCCGGATGGAGGAGCGTGGGTGACCCGCGCCATCTCCGGGAGCGCTCCCATGAGATTGCCGGCGGGTAACGGGGGTGTCAATAGGGCGATGGGAGCGTTCCCAGATCGTTACCGCCATCGACCCCGGCGGCAGGTCACCCGAAAACGCGAAAATCCCGGCAGCTCGGCCGTCCACCCACCGTGGGTGCCGACCGGAGCGGACGACGCGGGATCAGCAGAAGCGGCGCAGCAGAGTGCCGGCGCGGTCGACGTCGAAGCGGGACGGGTCGAATGTGGAGCCCGCCCAGTCGAGCAGCAGGGCGTGCGCCGGGTCGGCGACGTCGGCCGGACCGCCCTGATCGTCCAGCGCCAGCAGCAACGCCCGATAGCCCGACGGGCCGCCGATGCCCTCCGGCGGGCAGGCCCGCTCGCCGTCCAGGCAGACCGGGTACCGCTCCTCCGGGTCGGCGGTCAGCGCGTCCTCGACCACCAGGTCGTGCTCCCACCAGTCGCCGAAGTCGTAGGTGTAGGAGAACCGGCTGCCCTTGCCGAGCACCGCGTCGAGCCGCACGTCCAGCTCGTCGTGCAGCGCCAGCTCGCCGTCCGGGTCGGGCTCGCCGTACTGCACCGCGTCGATCTCGAACGAGTGCAGGTGGCAGTCCCGCCAGCCCATCGCGTGCTGCACCACCCGGTGCAGCCGATCGAGCGTGTAGCCGGCCGGAACGAGCACCCGGCGCCAGACCGGCGGACGGACGCCGGCGAGGGACATCTTCAGCTGGAAGATCTGACGCGGCATGCTGTCCTGTCCTCCCGCGGCTTAGGCTGCCAGCATGATCTGCCGAGCGTGCCGGGCCCGGCGACACGACGACTGCCCGGGCCGGAACTGGTGCGACTGCCAGCACCGTACCGCCCGACCGACCCCTCCGGTCACCGGTCCGGCCAGCGAATGACCGTCGGAATCCCGATCCGACAGCTCTGGCCCGAGCCGTCGGCGCAGCCGCTCGACGACGCCGCGCTGACCGCAATCTACGGCCGCGCCGACCGACCTCACCTGCGGGTGAACTTCGTGACCAGCCTGGACGGCGCCCTCAGCGTGGACGGCTACTCCGCCGGGCTCTCCGGCGAGCCGGACAAGCGGGTCTTCGGCCTGCTGCGGATGCTCTGCGACGCGCTCGTGGTGGCCGCCGGAACGCTGCGGCACGAGGGCTACCGGGCGGTCCGGCTCGACGAGCGCCGCCGCGCCTGGCGTCGCGCGAACGGGCTGGCCGAGTACCCGACGCTTGTCGTCGTCTCCGGCTCGCTCGACCTGGACCCGGCGCAGGCCGCGTTCGCCGACGCGCCCGTCCGGCCGGTGGTGCTCACCCACGCCGACGCCGACCCGCCGCCCGGCCTGACCGACGTCGCCGACGTGCTGCGCTGCGGCACCGACCGGGTCGACCTGGCCGCCGGCCTCGACGAGCTGCACCGGCGCGGGCTGTCGCAGCTGCTGTGCGAGGGCGGCCCGCACCTGTTCGGCGCGCTCACCGCCGCCGACCTGGTGGACGAGCTGTGCCTCACCGTCTCGCCGCTGCTCGCCGGTCCCGGACCGGCCCGGATCATCGCCGGCGACGCCGTGCCGCCCCGCCAGCTGCCACTGCGGCACGTGCTCGCCGCCGACGACGGCGTCCTCCTGCTCCGCCACGCCCGCCCGTGACGCCCGAGCAGGCCGGCCGCCCGTCTAGCATGACCGGATGAGGTTCGAACGAATCACCATCGATGCCTCGGTCATGGGTGGGATGCCCTGCATCCGAGGGCTACGGATTCCGGTCGCGACCATCGTCACGATGATCGCGGACGGCATGACGACCCCGGAGATCGTCGCCGATCTCCCGGACCTGACCTCGGCCGACGTCGAAGAGGCCCTGCGGTACGCCGCCGAGGCGGTGCGGGAACGGGAACTGCCCCTGCGACACGCAGCATGAGGTTCCTGGTCGACAACAACCTGTCACCCAAGGTCGCGGCAGGGCTGACGGTGGCAGGCCACGAGGCCACGCATGTCCGAGAGTACGGAATGAGCGCGGCTCCAGACGAAAAGGTGATGGCAAAGGCGCTCGCGGACCGGTCCGTCGATCCTGCTGGTTCGCCGGATCAGCGCGCGCCGGGCCGAGCAGATGGTGGCAATCATCCTCGCCAACCTGCCGCCGGTGCTGGAAGACCTTGACCGGGGAGCCATCGTGGTCCTCGGCGAAGAGTCGATCCGAATTCGCTCGTTGCCGATCCTGGGTCGCTGAGTCAGCAACGTACCGTCGCCGACCAGGCACCTAGCGTCGTGTGCGTGACCAGCGATGGTGTCGTCCGCCGCGTCGCATGGCGACCTGTCGTACTCCTCGGGCAGGATGCACGTCATGCGCGCCGACCGTGAAGCCCGACCGACCCGAGTCGCCCGATGACCGACGCCGGCCTCGACACCCCGGGCGAGCCGGTCGGCCGGGTTCTGGGCACCGCCGACGCCACCCCGCTGCAGTTCTGGACGGCCGTGGCCCCCGGCAGCTACCTCCAGCTCGACGACGTGGTGGTGACCCGGCGTGAGCTGCCCGACCGGGAGCCGGTGACGATCGCCGGAGTGGTCACCCAGGTCCGGGCCCGGCACGAGGGCGCCCAGTTCGACTCCGACGTCTTCGCCATCGCCGACGGCACGCTGCCCGCGCAGGTGCAGGAGGCGGCGGAGGTGACCACCACCCGGGTCGACCCGGAGTTCTACGTGCCGCCGACCCCGGGGGCCGTGGTGCACCGGGCCGAGGGCGACGCCCGCGCCCGGGCGCTGCACTTCGACCGGATGGAGCGGCGCATCCCGATGGGGATGGGTCGCGATGGGGTGCCGGTCTACCTCAACGCCGACTTCCTCGACGGCAGCCGGGGCGCGCACGTCTCCATCTCCGGCATCTCCGGCGTGGCCACCAAGACCAGCTTCGCCACCTTCCTGCTCTACTCGGTCTTCCGCTCCGGGGTGCTGGGCGGCGACGCGGTCAACGCCAAGGCGCTGATCTTCAACGTCAAGGGCGAGGACCTGCTCTTCCTCGACCATCCCAACACCCGGCTCGACGAGCCCACCCGCGCGGCGTACGCGAAGCTCGGGCTGACCGCCGGCGCGTTCCCCGACGTCCGGGTCTACGCCCCGCCCCGGGTCGGCGACTCGGCCGGCACCCCGGACGTGAGCAGCCGGCTCACCGGCGTGGACGCCTTCTACTGGACGCTGAGCGAGTTCTGCGCCGACCGGCTGCTGCCGTACGTCTTCGCCGACGCCGACGACGAGCGCCAGCAGTACACGATGGTGGTCCACTCGGTCACCGCGCACCTGGCCCGCTACGCCCAGCCGGCCGACGGCGGGGTGAGCATCGACGGGGTCCGGCTCGGCTCCTACGGCGATCTGGTCGACCACATCGTCGACCAGCTCAACGACGACGAGACCCGCTCCGACTGGGCCGGCAGCGCGGTCGGTCTGGGCACCGTCAACGCGTTCGCGAGGCGGTTGATCGGCAGCAAGAAGGACCTCGCCCGGCTGATCCGCGGCGACCTCGCCACCCGCCGCCCACACTCGATCAACACCAGCGAGTCGGCGCAGGTCACCGTGGTCGACCTGCACAACCTTCCGGACCGCGCGCAGCGGTTCGTGGTCGGTGTGACGCTCAAGAGCGAGTTCGAGCGCAAGGAGAAGTCCGGCACCGCCAAGCCGCTGCTCTTCGTCGTCCTCGACGAGCTCAACAAGTACGCCCCCCGCGAGGGCTCCTCCCCCATCAAGGAGGTGCTGCTCGACATCGCCGAGCGGGGCCGCTCGCTCGGTGTGATCCTGATTGGCGCCCAGCAGACGGCGAGCGAGGTGGAACGCCGGATCGTCACCAACTCGGCGATCCGGGTGGTCGGCCGGCTCGACCCGGCCGAGGCCTCCCGCCCCGAGTACGGTTTCCTGCCGCCAGCCCAGCGGCAACGGGCGCTGCTGGCCAAACCGGGCACCATGTTCGTCAACCAGCCCGACATCCCCGTGCCGCTCTGCCTGGAGTTCCCGTTCCCGGCCTGGGCCACCCGGGTCTCCGAGGCGGGCCGGGCGCCATCCGAGACGCTGCGCTCGATCACCCAGTCCGCCGACCCGTTCGCCGTCGTGGGCTCCGGCGGCGGCACCGACGACGACATCCCGTTCTAGGGGGCCAACGCAGCCATGAAGATCCTGCACACCTCGGACTGGCACGTCGGCAAGGTGCTCAAGGGGCAGTCCCGGGCCGAGGAACACAAGGCCGTGCTGGCCGGGGTGATCGACATCGCGATCGCCGAGCAGCCGGATCTGGTCATCGTCGCCGGTGACCTCTACGACACGGCCGCGCCCACCTCCGAGGCGACCCGGCTGGTCACCCGGGCGTTGACCGCGCTGCGCCGCACCGGCGCGGACGTGGTCGCGATCGGCGGCAACCACGACAACGGCCCGGCGCTGGACGCGCTGCGGCCGTGGGCGGAGGCCGCCGGCATCACGCTGCGCGGCGGAGTGCGGGAAAACCCGGACGAGCACGTGATCGACGGCACCACCGCCGGTGGCGAGCGGTGGCAGCTGGCCGCGCTGCCGTTCCTGTCCCAGCGGTACGCGGTCCGCGCGCTGGAGATGTACGAGCTGACCGCCGCCGAAGCCAACCAGACGTACGCCGACCACCTGGGCCGGGTGCTCGCTCGACTCACCGAGGGCTTCACCGAGCCGGACCGGGTGCACCTGGTCACCGCGCACCTCACAGTCACCGGCGCGACCACCGGCGGCGGCGAGCGGGACGCGCACACCGTGCTCGGCTACGCCGTGCCGGCCACCGTCTTCCCGGCCACCGCGCACTACGTGGCGCTGGGACACCTGCACCGGGCGCAGCGGGTCATCGGGCCCTGCCCGGTGCGCTACAGCGGAAGTCCGCTCGCGGTCGACTTCGGCGAGCAGGAGAACGTCCCCTCCGTGACCGTGGTCGAGGTGACGGCGAGCACCGCGGCCCGGGTCCGCGAGGTGCCGGTGACCGCGGCGAGCGCGCTGCGCACCGTGCGGGGCACAGTGGCCCAGCTCGCCGAGATCGAGGCGCCGGACGCCTGGCTACGGGTGTACGTGCGGGAGCAGCCCCGCGCCGGCCTCCGCGAGGAGGTCCAGGAGCTGCTTCCCCGCGCCCTGGAGATCCGGATCGACCCGGAGCTGCTCGCCGCGCCGGGCAGCGGCGCCCGCATCGCGCAACGCTCCGGGCGCTCGCCCCGGGAGCTGTTCGCCGACTACCTGGACAGCCGGGGCCACGCCGACGAGGGCGTCCGGGAGCTCTTCGACGAGCTTTTCGAGGAGGTCGATCACTGATGCGTCCGATGCGGCTGGACATGGCCGGGTTCACGGTCTTCCGGGACGAGACGACCGTCGACTTCACCGACGCCGACTTCTTCGCCCTGATCGGCCCGACCGGCTCGGGCAAGTCCACAGTGCTGGACGCCATCTGTTTCGCCCTCTACGGCACGGTGCCCCGCTGGGGTGGCACCCGGGGGTTGGCGAACGCGCTGGCGCCGTCGGCGACCGAGGCGCGGGTCCGGCTGGTCTTCGAGTCCGGGGGCGCGCGGTACGTGGCCACCCGGGTGGTGCGCCGGGACGGCCGGGGCAACGTCAAGACCGCGAACGCCGGGTTGCAGCTGATGCCGGCCAACTTCGACGTGACCAAGCTGGACACCGGCCTGAGCCCGGAGGACCTCGGCGAGGTGGTGGCCGGCACCCCCGCCGAGATGGAGCAGGCGGTCCTGGAGGCGGTCGGGCTGCCGTACGAGCAGTTCACCAGCTGTGTGGTGCTGCCGCAGGGGCAGTTCGCCGATTTCCTGCACGCGAAGCCGGCGACCCGGCAGCAGATCCTGGTCAACCTGCTCGGCCTCGGCGTCTACGAGGACGTGCAGAAGCGCGCGACGGCGCGCGCGGCGCAGGCGGAGGCCCGGCTGGACGCGGTCGACCAGGTGCTCGCCGGGCTGACCGGCGTGGACGACGAGGCGCTGGCCGAGGCCGACGCCCGGGTCGACCGGATGACCGAGCTGGCCGCCGCGGTGACCGCGGCCGTGCCGGAGCTGGCGGCGGCCCGGGCCGCCGCGCGCGAGGCGGCGGCGGCGCTGACCGCCCTCGACGACGAGCTCAGCGTGCTGACCGGGGTGCGCGCGCCGGGCGGCGTGGCCGAGGTGGCCCTGGCCGTGACCACGGCACGGGCCGACGCCGAGGCGGCGGCCACCGGCGTCTCGCTGGCCGAGGAGCGGGAGGAGAAGCTGCGCGGCGAGCTGGCCGGCGCCGGGGACGAGAGCGCTCTGCGGATGCTGCTGCGGGCGTACGACGACCGCGACCGGTTGACCGGCGAGGCCGAGACGGTCCGCGCGACGGTGACCGCGGCGAACGACGAACACGCCGCGGCGGTGGCGGCGCTGGCGGCCGCCCGCGCCGACGCCGAGCGGGCCGAGGCCGAGCTGGAGGCGGCCTTCCGGGCGCACGAGGAGGCGAAGGCCACCGACCTGGCGGTCAGCCTGCGGGTGCACCTGCATCCCGGCGCCGCCTGCCCGGTCTGTGAGCAGCCGGTGGCCGAGGTGCCGGCGGTGCCGGCCGACTCGGCGGTGGCCGCCGCGACGGCGGCCGGCAAGGCGGCACGGGCCGCCACCAAGGCCGCCCAGGCGGTCGTGCAGCAGCGGGACGCGGCGGCGCGCGACCTGGAGCGCCTGCTGGTGCAGGCCCGGGCTCGGCAGGAGCAGTTGGACGCCCGGTTGGCCGAGCTGGCCGGGCAGCTCTCCGGGGCGGCCGAGCCGGCCGTGTTGCGCCGGGAGTTGGCCGAGCATGCCCGACTGCGACGCGCGCTGGAGGAGGCGGCGACCGCCGTCCGGGCCGGCCGGGACGCCGCCCGCCAGGCCCGCGCCGGGGTGGACGCCGCCGAGGAGCGGCTGCGGGCGGCTTGGCGGGGCTTCGACACCACTCGGGACGGGCTGGCCCGGTTCGGTCCCCCCGCAACCGACCGGGATGACGTCGCCGCCGCGTGGGCGGCGTTGACCGGCTGGGCGGCCACCGAGGCGGACCGGCGCCGCGCCGACCGGGCCGGCCGGGCCGCAGTGGTCGCCGAGGCCGAGGCTGCGGCCGACGTGGTGCAGCGGAGCATCGCCGGCATCTTCGCCGCCGCCGACGTACCGGTCGCGGACGACCCGGTGCGCGCCGCTACCGTGGCGGTGGAGCGGGCCGAGGCCGACCGCCGCCGGCTACGGGAACGCCGCGAGCAGGCCGGGACGCTGCGCGAGCAGCGCGCCGGTCACGAGCGGGAGGCTCAGGTGGCCCGCGCGCTGGCCGGGCATCTGCGGGCCAACAACTTCGAACGGTGGCTGCTGGCCGAGGCGTTGGACCTGCTGGTCGACGGCGCGTCGGGGATCCTGCGGGAGCTCTCCGGCGGGCAGTACGAGCTGGTGCACGACAAGGGTGAGTTCTTCGTGGTCGACCACCACGATGCCGGGCTGCGCCGGGGCGTGCGCACGCTCTCCGGCGGCGAGACGTTCCAGGCGTCGCTGGCGTTGGCGCTCGCGCTCTCCGAGCAGTTGGCCGGGATGTCGACCACTGCGGCGAGCCTGGAGTCGATCGTCCTGGACGAGGGCTTCGGCACGCTGGACGCGGCGACCCTGGACACGGTGGCGGCCACCCTGGAGAACCTGGCCGCCCGGGGCGACCGGATGGTCGGCGTGGTCACCCACGTGCCGGCGCTGGCCGAACGGATCCCGGTCCGTTTCGAGGTGCGCAAGGATGCCCGTTCGGCGCGCGTGGAACGGACCGGCCGGTGAGCGCGAGGAGTGCAGCGCAGCGGAGCCCCGCAGTCGCGAACGAAAGGCCAGCCCGGTGAGCGCGAGGAGTGCAGCGCAGCGGAGCCCCGCGGTCGCGAACGAAGGCGCGACTCCGTGACCGACGCCGCGTTCTTCGTCGACTCGTGGGACCCGGCGTACGGTGCGTCGTTCGAGGCGTCCGCCGCCGGGCCTGCGGCGCCGAGCAGCGCGCAGGTCGACGCGGACGTGGAGCTGCCGGCAGTGGACTGGCGGGCGATCGGGGTACGGCCGGGCGTGTGTGCTCCGGACGTGGTGCTGCTGGTCGACGGGGTCCGCCGGATCGACGCGAGCATCTGGACGGCCGAGGCCGACGGGGGGTCGTTCCCGGGGCTGGCCGCCTCGTACGCGGCGGGGGTGGTCCGCTGCGACCTGGGCCGGGGTGCGGCGCAGCTGGCCGGCGCCCGGGTCGGCCGGGGTCTGTTCACGGCGAGCCCGTCGGCGCAGGACGTGGTGACGGGGGCGATCCGCTACCCGGTGCACCGGGTGGGCGGCACCGGTGAGCTGGCCAAGCTGCCGGCCGCCGTGCAGGGTCCGCTGACCGCGCTGGAGGTGGCGGTCTCCGACGCCGCCCGGGTGGACGGCGATCTGCTGGTGGTGGACGGCCCGTTGCGCAGCCGGCGGCAGTTGCCGCGCACGCTCGGCTACATCAAGACCCAGCACAGTCAATATCTGGACGCCCGGCTGACCGCGGTGGTGACCAGCCTGACGCCCGGTGAGCGCTCGCCCGTGTTCCGGCTCGGCACGGCGTGGGGCGGCTGGTCGTGGTATCTGCGGCTGCCGGTGGCCGTCGGCGCACCCTGGGCCGGCATCGTCCGGGTGGAGTGCTCCGCCGACCTGCCCGTCGAGGCGGCGATCGAGCTGGCCGACCTGTCGCTGGTCACCCTGCCCAGGTTCGCCTCCACCCCGTACAAGGACCCGCGGGCCCCGCAGAACCTGATCCCGATCGCCGGCCTGGAGCGCCGGTTGCGGGCCCTGCTCGGCGACTCCCGGTTGTTGCACCGCGCCCTGACGGCCGCGGCCCGAGCGGGCCGCTGAGCGCGGATACTGGTCGGGATGGGACGCAAGCGGGCGGGTGACCGGGTGGTCGAGCAGGTCGACACCGGGCAGGCGGAGCTGATCCCGGATCCGGACCGGCCGGGTTCGTGGACGCTGCTGCTGGACGGCGCCCCGCAGTCGCACGTCGACCTGAACGACCCCACCCACCTGGAGTTCGAGTACGTCCGGCGGCTGGCCGCGGCGATCGACCTGATCGCGCCCACCGGCGAGCCGCTGCGGGTGCTGCACCTCGGCGGTGGGGCGTTGACCCTGCCCCGGTACGTCTCGGCCACCCGGCCCGGCTCCACGCAGCGGGTGTCCGAGGTGGACGCCGCGCTGGTGGAACTGGTCCGCCGGGCGCTGCCCTGGCCGGCCGATGCCCGGCTGCGGGTCCGGGTCGAGGACGCCCGGGCCGTGCTGGCCGCCACGCGGGACGCCAGCTACGACGTGGTGGTCGCCGACGTCTTCGCCGGCGCTCGCACCCCGGCCCACCTCACCTCGGTGGAGTACGCGGCCGAGGTGGCGCGGGTGCTCCGGCCGGCTGGCTGGTACCTGGCGAACCTCGCGGACGGCCCGCCGCTGCGGCACGCCCGTGGGCAGGTCGCCACGGTCCGCTCGGTGCTGCCCCGGGCCTGCCTGGTCGGGGACGCGGCGGTGCTGCGCGGCCGGCGGTACGGCAACCTCGTCCTGGTCGCCGGGCGGACGACGCCTCCGGTGGCCGAGCTGACCCGGCGGGCGGCCGGCGACTGGTTCCCCGGCCGGGTGGTGGCCGGTGACGAGTTGGACCGCTTCGCCGGCGGTGCGCCGGTGGTGCGGGACGCCGACGCCACCGGCTCCGACCCGCCACCGCCGGGCCTGTTCTCCGTGCGTCGCTGACCGGCCCGGTCGGGCGGCGTCGCAGAACTTTTTTCGCGGTTTGTTGATCCGCTGGCGGCGGCGCTGCGTACCACCGGGCGGCCCGCCTGGTGGGCGGCGTTGGTCAACAGACATCCCGGAGGTCTGCATGCATGCGGTGGCGGCCGGTTGGCATGGCGACGCGATTCGCGCGGACTGGATGTCCGCACGGTCCTCGTCGCGGCCGACCTCGTCTGCCCGGGGGGTCGACGGACGACCGCCCTCTCGCCAGAATGGTCCGGTGACGCCGCGACCGGCGCCCGGGCGCCATCAGGCGACGTCAACCGAGGCGAGCCACTCCGACCAGTTGATCCGGCTGCTCTACGCCGAGCACGCCGGCCCGTTGCTGATGTTCGTCATGCGCCTCACCGGGGGGGACCGGCAGCGCGCGGAGGACATCGTCCAGGAGACGCTGTTGCGGGCCTGGCGCAACGCGCACCGCCTCGGTACGCAGGGGCAGGGGTCATTGCGGCCCTGGCTGGTCACTGTGGCCCGCCGCATCGCCATCGACGAGCATCGCAGCCAGGAGGCCCGGCCGCCGGAGACGTACGACCGGGACCTCACCGCGTTCGCCGAGGCGGACAGCACCGACCGGGTGCTGCGCACGATGACCGTGGCGGACGCCCTGCGTACGCTGAGTCAGTCGCACCGCGAGATCCTGATCTCGACGTACTTCCGGGGGCGGACGGTGCCGGAGGCCGCCGAGGAGTTGGGGCTTCCACTCGGCACCGCGAAGTCGCGGGTCTACTACGCGCTGCGCGCGCTTCGCACGGCTCTGCAGGAGCGGGGGGTGACAGAATGAGCCGGCCAGATCACATGGACGTCGCCGCGTACGCGCTGGGCGTCCTCGACGAGCAGGACACCGAGCGGTTCGAGGAGCATCTCGCCACCTGCTGGGCCTGCGCGGCCGAGTTGGAGACGATGGTGCCGGTCGTCGGGCTCCTCTCCGACATCGACGGCGAGACGATGATGGCGCTGGAGCAGACCGCGACCGACCCGGCGCTGCTGGACCGGACGCTGGTCGCGGTCCGGGCCGATCGACGACGCACCCGGTTCCGCCAGCTGCTCGCGAGCGCCGCGGCGGTGGTGGTCTTCGGTGGCTTGACGGGGATCGGTTTCGTCAGCGTCACCGACGACGAACCGCAGGGGGTGCTCGCCGAGCCGACGCTGACCGCGCCGGCGAACGAGCCGCCGACGAGCGCGCCGACCGGGGCGCCTACGGGCCCGGGGGTCGGCGGCAACGAGGAGGTGGAGGGTGACCAGGTCGACGCCACCGACCCGACCACGGGTGTGCAGACGACGATGTTCCTGGTCACCAAGGACTACGGCACCCGGATCAACTTCAGCCTGCAGCGGCTGCCCGGCCCGCGGACCTGCCGGCTGGTGGTGCTGCGCAAGAACGCGAGCACGGAGGTCATCTCGACCTGGTCGGTGCCGGATGGCGGCTACGGCACCAACACCCGCCCGCAGAATCTCGAGTTGAGCGCCTCGACGTCGGCTCCGGTGGCCGACATCAAGCAACTCCAGGTGCAGTCGGTGGATGGTAACGGGGTGGCCAGCCCGCTGGTCACGGTGCCCATGTAGGTTCGCGTACCGCATCGGCGCCGGCCATTACGACAATGGCCGGCGCCGATCTGTTGTCCTGCGGGAATGGTCCGCCTACGGGCACACGTGCGGGTGCCCGTATCGGTTCAATCAATTCACGTGAAATTGACCACTGTTGGTCCTTCAACCTTGACAGCTCTCCTGCCGTACCTATGGGTGAACTGCCAAGAATGAGGAGGGCACGTGGCACAGATGAAGCGGACCGTCATCGTCGCGAGCGCGATGGTCGCACTAACGGCCTGCGCTCCCGCGGGTTACGACGGGGCGAACTCGAGCGCGGCCGAGCCGGTCGCCGTCGCCGCGGCCGAGCCCACCGCGGCGGCTGAACCCGAGGCCTCGGCGTCCGCGGAGGCGCCCGCCGCCGACGCGCCGCCGCCCGCGGACGTGGACCTGACCGAGCAGTTGATCGGCAAGAAGGTCGCCCGGATGGGCAAGGTGGTCACCGACCAGGACGGCTGGATCCTGTACCGCTTCGACAAGGACACCGCCGACCCGCCCGCGTCGAACTGCGTGGACAAGTGCGCGCAGGTGTGGCCGCCGGCGCTGACCGACGGCAACGCGCAGCTCACCGGCGTCTCGGATGACAAGGTCGGCAGCGTGACCCGGCAGGACGGCACCCGCCAGCTCACCGTCGGCGGCTGGCCGGTGTACCGCTACATCGGTGACAAGAAGCCCGGCCAGTGGAAGGGCCAGGCCGTCGGCGGCACCTGGTTCGTGGTCCAGCCGGACGGCAAGAAGAACCTCAGCTGCCTGCCGAAGACGACGCCGAAGGCGGTCGCCCCGCCGGCGGACAGCGAATCGAACGACGCTGGCAGTTCGGGCTACTCGTACTGAGTCCGGGCGCCACGAGAGCGCGGTGGTCGGTCGCAGCCGGGGAGGGCGCGGCCGGCCATCGGCGTACGCGGGACGTCGGCACACCTGTGGTGCCGGCGTCCCGCCCTTGCGGTGCGAACCGGTGGCGATCCGGTCAGGCCAGCTCCCACGGGCTCGGCACCGGGAAGTACGTGTCCAGGAACGGGGTGAGCAGCGCCAACTGGGTGGCGAGATCCTGCTCGACCGAGAACGCGTCGTTGAGGCAGAACACCTGCCGGTCCCGGCGCGCCAGCAGGTGGGCCAACCGGGCGGGCGTGTCCGGGTGGGACAGCTCGGCAATGGTGTAGCGCAGGTCCCCCGGTACCGCACGGCCGGTGTGGAAAGCGTAGTAGTGGTGCAGCGACGAGGCGACCGACAGGTCGTCCATGCTGCGGAACTGGCTGGCCGCGGTCCGGTGGAACGGGTCCGGGAAGGCCTGCTCGATCTCCTGGAGCACGCTGCGGCGCAGCGCGTGCGGCATGTGCTTCATCTTCTGGGTCAGCACCGTGCCGAACCGCTCGACGATCAGCGCCCGGTTGTTCTTCCCGGCCACCGACGACGGGATGTCCTCGGCGCTGGGCGGACCCGGCGGCACCAGCGCCGGCGAGGGGAAGAACCGCGAGATGCCGTTGGCCAGGAAGAAGTCCTGGGGTACGACCTCGGTGCCGAGGAAGACGTCGTCGTTGAAGTACAGGAAGTGCTCGGCGAGCCCGTCGATGTGGTGCAGTTGGCTCTCGATGGCGTGCGAGTTGTAGGTGGGCAGCACCGTCGGGTCGGTGAAGATCTCCCGGTGGCTGACCACCCGCAGCCCTGACGCGGACTGGTCCAGCCAGGCCGGCACCTGGTCGTCGGTCACCAGGTAGACGTGGCGCACCCAGGGCGCGAACAGGTGCAGCGACCGCAGCGAGTACCGCAGCTCGTCCCGGCTGAGGAACCGGGCCGCGTTCGCCGCCTCGGCGTGGTACGGCACCCCGGCCACCTCGGCGCGGCGGCGCAGCCAGGCCGGGTCGGTGCCGTCGACCCAGGTGTAGACCACGTCGATCGGGAACGGCACGTCGTCCGGGCGGGGGGCCCCGAACTCGGGGCGGGTCCACGCTGTCGCCGGGGCGGCGGCCGGCGCCAGGCCGGTGAACCGCGACTCGGGTACGAGGACCGCCGGCGCCGATGCCGCCACCTGTTCGGCGACGGGATTGGACCGCGGCGCGACGAGCGAGTCGCCCGACCGGGTCCAGAACTCGACATCGCACCCGTACGCCTGCCCGAGCACCAGCCGGCGGCGGGGATCCGTCCAGTACCAGGTCAGCCGGAGCACCGGGGCGTCCGCCAGACGGTCCCACGTCTTCGGCTCGAACCCGGCGGCCGGCTGCCCGGTGCCGTCGGGCACGGAGACGTAGCCGGGAACCCGGCCGCAGGCGGTGGCGAGCGCGCCGTACGCCCGGGCGCGGTGCTCGGCGTCGACGGCGACCACCGACGAGCGGTGGGAGGCGCCGCGTACCCGGAAGTGGGGCACGCCGGCCTCGTCGAGTGCCGCGGTCACGGCGTTGAGATTCTCCAGCCGGGCCCGCAGCGGCGTGACGGCCGCGCCGACCCGGGCCACCCGAGGCCCTCGGTCGGCGGTGACGACGACCCGATCCGGGCCGGCCACCAGCTCCGGCTGGCGGCGGGCCAGCCGTTCGCCCCGCCGCTCGGAGAGGTGACCGTCCCGCGCGGCCCGGGCGACCCACTGCTTCAGCTGGTGCCGGGCCCGTGGGCTCACCTTCGTCGCGATGGCGCGGCGGGTCTGCGGGCTCAGCACCCGGCGGTAGACCTCCACCAGGCCGGACGGTTCGGCCAGCGCCCGGGGCGGCTCCCCCGGGGTGGGCGTCGGCCCGGTCACCGCTGCGGACCGGGCAGCGCCGCGATGGCGGCGGCGACCCGCTGGGAGTTGTTGCGGTCCTGAACGGCGAAGAAGTCGGCCGCGCGACGCGAGTACTCCTCCTCGCGGGCACACCCGTTCTCCAGATACCGGATGATCGCGTCCACCGTCTCCGCCGCGGTCGCACAGACCGGGCCGAACCCGTGCTCCTCGTGCTCGAAGTAGCCCTTGCGGTAGCCCCCGATCGAGAAGTACTCCTCCTTGTCGAAGTGGGCGTAGATCAGCGGTGTGCCGAGGTAGGCGACGTCGAAGGCGGTGGACGAATAGTCGGTGATGAAGAGGTCACACTGCCGCAAGGCGTCCTGCACGCTGCGCTGCGTCTGGTCCACCACGCTGAAGCAGGGGTCCTCCGGCACCATGGCCGTCGAGACGTTCCGCATCTCGTAGTGCGGAAGGAACTCCAGGGTGTACCCGTGCCGTCGGAGGCTGAGCCGCAACTCCTCGCTTCCGAACAACTCGCTCAGGAACCGGGCGTACCCCGACGTGTCGAACGGGAACCTGGGGCGCAGTGTCGGGTTGTAGGACGGGCTGACCAGGTAGCTGCGCCAGGTGGGCATCAGCAGGATCCGCCGCCCGCCGCGGTCCGGGACCAGTGCGTCGAAGCGCGGGAAGCCCAACCGCTGGGCCGCGTCGCCGTAGTCGAACTGCTCCGCCACGTACTCGGCCTCCTGGCCGGCTGCCGCGACGAACAGGTCGACCCCGGTCTTGGCCCGGTGCAACCCGCCGCTGACGTCCTTGTCCGTGACGCCGTGTTGGAGGAAGACGCGGGCAGGGCCGACCCGCCAGTTGAGGTGCTTGAGGTACTGCCCCCGCTCCCAGCGGGACGGCAGCATGTACGAGTCGATGTCGTAGGAGTTGATCAGCTTCGTGGCGTGCAGCATGAGGAACTTGTGCCGGAACGAGTCGTACGTCACGACGTTGCCGAGCCCACGCAGCCGCTCCCGGTCCGGGCTGTCCTTGGTCATCAGGTAGTAGACGTTCCGCCTGCGCTCGACCTTGCGAAGGTGCCGGAACAGGTGCCAGGAGTTGTCCTGCGCGGTGTCCTTGCGCTCACCGACGAGCCAGATGTCGCGCCCACGCATCAACGGCTCGGTGATCAGACGCAGCAGTCGCTGCTTCCAGAAGGGCCGACGGGAGACGACGTGTCGAAGGTCCTTACGCACCAGCATCCGCCGCCACCGGCGTCGACCCTCGGTGCCACCGGCCCGCTGAACCAGCAGGGTCGCGTTCTCCCGCCCGGCGAAGCCCGGCAGGATGCGGGTGTCACCGGCAAGCTTCATCGGAGCGTCGCGCAGGAAGGCCGCAGAGATCAGACACTGTCGGGACGCCTGGCCCGTCTCGGTCAGGAAGACGAGCCGCAGGAGGTGATTGCCGGTGCGCAGCTGCGCGACGGGTACCTCGGCCGCGAACCCGGACCACTCCCGACTGTCGTCGGCGGACTTCAGATCGCTGCGCCGCTCCAACGTGGCGGGCACCGTCAGCTTGCCGCCCCGCAGCCGCAGCGCGAGGGGCGTACGGATCGGTCGGTGCATGGGCAACCCGTTGATCTGCACGTGCCCGGACAGTTTGAGGACTTCACCGGACTCGGTCAGCCGCGCCTGCTCCAAACGCACGGAGACCGCGCTCACCCGGGTCAACGGAAGCAGGGCCGGCGTGACCGGGTAGTCGAGGTGCAGCTCGCCACCGCAGGCGACGACCCCCTGCACCTTCTCCCAGGGGCGCGCGAACAGGTCGAAGTCGTACGACTTGAAGGCGAGGTAGGCCACCCGGTGCCGGGTGTCGGCGGTCCAGCGGGCGATGAAGGCCGGATCGACGTCCTGGTAGATCTGCGTGCACTTCTCAAAGATCCGCCACAACGCGGCGTCGTCGAACAGGGTGTGCGCCCGCATCGCGAAGCCCTGGTAGCTGCGCACCAGGAAGCGTTCCAGCACCTCGCGGCGGAAGACGTCCAGCTCGGGCCGCAGGTTGGCCAGGGTCTCGCAGAGCTCCAGGTGATCCCAGTAGTTCTGTTCCCGGACGAACAGGTTGTCCATGATGGAGCTGCCGCTCTCCCGGCGGCGGTACTGGTAGACGACCTCGTCCACCAGGGCGATGCGCTCCGCCTTGAGCAGCATCGGGACGGCCAGGAAGGCGTCCTCGAAGTGGACCCCCTCGCGGAACCGCAGGCCGTGCTGGCGTAGTTGGGCGAGGTCGTACAGCTTGTGGCACGGGCCCGCGTCGAAGATCAGCTCCGGGGCGTCGACCACGGTCTCCAGCAGCCGGTCACCCTTGCCGAACGGCTTCTTCCACAGGAACGCGGTCGGCTTCGGGAAGGTGTTCATGTCGCCGATGGCGATGCTCGCCTTGTTGGCCACGATCGCCTTGAGCAGCACCTCGATGGCGCGTGGCGGCAGCAGGTCGTCGGAGTCGACGAACGCCACGTACGGGGTGTCGGCCATGTCGAGGGCCAGGTTGCGGGCCGCCCCCGGTCCGCTGTTGCGCTGTTGCAGGGCGGTCACGTTGGGGTGCTCCGCGGCGAACTGCTTGGCCAGCAGGTCGGAGCCGTCAGTGCTGCCGTCGTCCACCAGGATGACGCGGCACTGGGCGAAGACGGTCTGCGCCGCGATCGACTCGAGTGTCTCGGGCAGATAGTCCTCGACGTTGTAGACCGGAACGATGATCGTGACCTGGGGGGCGAGGTCTACCACTCTGGGCTCCACTGGGACGGGTTGCGGGAAACGCGGGGGCATCGGCTGGTCGGGCTGCGCCAGTTCATTCGTCGCGGCGTAGCAGGAGTGCCCGGAAGTCGTTGACCGTGTTCAGCAGGCTGTTGGGCATGGTCGGCGCGTCGATGGGGGCGGCACGCCGGTCCACCATCGGGCGGTACGACCGGCGCCACAGCTCTCCGGCACCCACCTTGCGCCGCTCCGCCACCACGTCGTCCGGCAGCTCGAACGGCGCGGGGAAGGGCAGATAGCGCGGCAGGAAGTCCGCCAACATCGCCTCCTGCTCCGCAAACGAGCGCGGGTCGGAGTCGGTGTCGTTGAGGCAGAACACGTCACGGTCGCGGCGGGCCAGCAGCTCCGCCAGGCGCGCGGGGGTCGAGGGGTGACCCAGGTCGGCGTACTCGTACTCGATGTCACCGGGCACGGCCTGCGCGGTCAGGAACGCCCAGTACTGGTGCAGCGACGAGGGGATGGCGAGGTCGCCGTGGTGTCGGAAACGGTGCCGTGCGGTGGCCGTCACCTCCGCCGGCAACCTGCCCTCGATCTGCTGCATGATGCTTCGCCGCAGCGCGAACGGGGTGTGCTTCATCTTCTGCGTGATGGTCACGCCGAACTGCCGTTGGATGTGCCGGCGGTTGTTCTTGCCGGCGGCCTTCACCGGCGCGTCCTCCGGTCTCGCCTCGCCCAGCCCGAACTGCGCGGGTGAGGGGAAGAACTTCGCGATCCCGTTGGCGTGGAAGAAGTTGGTCGGCAGCAGCGGCCGGCCGAGGAACACGTCGTCGTTGAGGTAGAGGAAGTGTTCGGACAGGCCGTCGATGCGGTGCAGTCGGGATTCGATGGCGTGCGAGTTGTACGACGACCGGCCGCCGAGGTCGGCGAAGAGTTCGGCGTGCGAGACCAGCGTGATCATCGGGTGGCTCGGGTCGAGCCAGCTCGGCAGCTGACTGTCGGTGATCAGGAAGATCCGCCGCAGCCAGGGCGCGAAGCTGTGCAGCGACCGCATCGAATACCGCAGCTCGTCGCGGTTGTGGTAGCGCGAGGAGTTCGCCGCGACCGCGTGCAGCGGGCCGTCCGGGGTGCCGAGCGCGATCGACTTCCGCTTCAGCCACTGCGGGTCGGACCCGTCCACCCAGGTGTAGACGGCGTCGATCGGGAAGCCCACCCGGTCGGGCGCCCGGACGGCCAGGTCGCGGCGGGTGGCGTAGGCGTGGTCGTCGGCCTCGGGCACGAAGTGGCTCAGCAGTGCCGCGGCGACCCGGACCCGCTGCGCCTCGGCGGGCGCCTCGTCGACGACCCCGTTGCGGCGGGGGGCGCGGACCACGTCCCGGTGCCGGCTCCAGAACTCGATCTCGCAGGCGAACTGGACGCCGAGGACCACGCCCGCACGGGCGTCGGTCACCGGGAACCAGACCTGGAACACCTCGGTCGGTACGGCGTCCGGCTGGTCCCGACCGGGCTTGACCTGCACCACGCGCACCTGGGCGCCGGACAGCGCCGGTGCGGAACGGATCAGGCGTCGCACCGCCGCCCGCTGGTCGTCGAGGACGGCGACGGTGCTGCGGAGGTGGTCGTCGTTGCGGATGCAGTGGTATTCGATGCCGGCCGACTCCAGGGCGGTGGTGACGGCGGTGAGGTTCCGGTGCCACTGCGACAGGGGGGTGGCCGTCGCGACCACCTCGGCGCGGGTACGGATGCCGCCGTCGGAGACCCGCACCTGGGCGCCGAGCGGATGCACGGTGTCGGCACCGCGCCGACGGGAGAAGGTGTGCACGAGCCCCATCCGCCGGTGCGCGGGCAGCATGCCCAGCAGGGCACGGCGTACCGGCTGGGGCATCAGGCGGTAGATGCGCAGGGCGATCATGCTTCGGGCCGTCCCGCCGGGGTGGCCACGTCGTTCGCGGCCACTGTCAGCGCTGCTGCGGGACCGTGGCGTCGAACGCCACCCGCTCGAACCGGACCATTCGGTACGCAGCCATCACCACATGCCTTTCCACAGCTCCCCCGTTACGCTGCGCGACGAGTCGACGCGGTGAGGGGACGCTGTGATCAGTCAGCAGCGTACGACAGCAACCGCACCCGTCTCGGGGCCAGCCACCCCGCTCCGGTATCGGGAGGGAGGGGCCGCCGCAGGTGGCCCCGAGCAGCATATTCACCTGCGGGCCATCAAAAAAGCACAGGACGGATGCATGACCTACAGACGATCGTCGCATAAGAATGATTTGCACCAATCTGCCCGACTAATCCTGGCCGTTCAGCGGGTACGCCTGCACCGGGACGGCCGACTGAACGTGCCTTCATGTTTCTCCCCGCGCCGACCCGGAGCGGGTATGGCGGTCCGCGGCGATGGTCCGGCACCTGGCAGAGTGGCGGCGTGACCGAGACCGAGCCCGCCGCGACCCGGGTGCTGCGCCCGCCGGCCGGCTACCGGCTTGCCGCCTCGGTCCGCTCGCTCACCTTCAGCCCGTACGACCCGTGCGCGCGCATCGCCGCCGGCACCTTCTGGTGGGCCACCCGCACTCCGGACGGGCCCGCCACGCTGGCCCTGCGGCCGGCCGGCGGCGAACTGGTCGCCGAGGGGTACGGGCCGGGCGCCGAACACGTGCTGGCCCGGGCCGACTCGATCGCCGGGCTCCGCGACGACCTCACCGGCTTCACCGAGCTGGCCGCCGCGCACCCGCTGGTCGCCCGGTTGGCCCGGGAGCACCGCGGCCTGCGGATGCCGGCCACCGGACAGGTCTTT
Organism: Micromonospora coriariae; assembly: GCF_900091455.1. Taxonomy (NCBI): domain Bacteria; kingdom Bacillati; phylum Actinomycetota; class Actinomycetes; order Micromonosporales; family Micromonosporaceae; genus Micromonospora; species Micromonospora coriariae. The sequence goes on from NZ_LT607412.1 coordinate 1,010,817, forward strand.
CCCCGCCTGCTGCGCGCGGTCTTCGAGCAGAAGGTCACCGGCAAGGAGGCGTACCGGGCGTACGCGGCGACCGTGCGGCACTTCCGCGAGCCGGCGCCCGGTCCGCTGCAACCGCTGCTGCTGCCACCCGAGGCCGCCGCTGTGGCCGCCACACCGTACTGGGTGTTCCACCCGTTCGGGGTGGAGCAGCGTCGGGCCGACACGCTGCGCCGGGTCGCCGCGATCGCCGACCGGTTGGAGCGCTGCGCCGACGCGACCGAGGCCACCCGCCGGCTGACCGCCGTCGCCGGTATCGGCCCGTGGACCGCCGCCGAGGTGGTCCGCACCGCCTACGGCGACCCGGACGCGGTCAGCGTCGGCGACTACCACATACCGAACACGGTGGCCTGGGCGCTGGCCGGCGAGCCACGGGGCGACGACGCCCGGATGCTGGCGCTGCTGGAGCCGTTCCGGGGTCACCGGGGCCGGGTCTGTCTGCTGCTGGAGGCCGCAGGCATCCAGGCGCCGAAGTACGGCCCCCGCGCGCCGATCCGCTCGTTCGCCCGGTTCTGACCGACGCCGCTCAGCGGCCGGCGCAGAGCCGGCGCAGGGTTCGGCCGAGCCACCAGGCGTACCCGTGCTGCACAGCACGGGCGGCTGGGCCGGCGGCGCGGGTGAACCAGCGGTCCGGGCGGCTGAACGCGCGTACCTCGAACCAGACCGCGCCGGTGTCGTCGCGGCCGACCACGAACGCCTCCTCGCCGCGCTCCGGGTGCCCCGGCAGGGTGCCGTAGCCGAAGCCGGCGGACCGCGGCGAGTCCTCGCTCCAGATCACCCGGCAGGGCCCCCAGATGCGGGCCGGACCGATGCCCAGACCGGCGCTCACCGTGACGCCCTCGGTGGCCCGCGGAGCATCGGTGCGCATCCGCACCCCGGCGACGCGGTGCAGCCGCCAGCTCAGCACCGCCTCGGCCGCGGTCTCGAAGCAGCCGGCCGGTAGCGGGAACCGGTGGCGCAGGTGGTGGTATCCGCCGGGCAGCGGTCCATGCCGCGTCCGTCCCACCTCCGGGTACGTCAGCTCGGTCACCACTCCCCCTCGCCCTCGTCCGGACAGGGCCAGGGTACGGCCGGCGCCGGCGGGCCGCCGGTCAGGCGGCTTCGTGCAGGTCGGCCAGGCTGAGCGGGGTACGCCGGCGCAGCAGATCCTCCAGCTCGGGCACCGAGCCGACCTCGCCGAGCACGTTCCGACCGCCACCGAACCGCTCGGGGTAGCGCCGGGTCAGCCGGTACCGGTAGCGGCCCCGGATCAGCTCGACGCTCACCCGCCACCGCCCGCAGCAGTCACAGACCCACTCGGACACCTCGCGAAACTAGCTCTGACCTGCGGTTATCTGATTCGCCCGGACAGGACGAGCGGCGCGCGGGCGGACAGGCCACCCCGCCGCCCACGGTGATCTGCCTCACGACTGTCGGCACCGTCTGATTGACTGGTCGCCGTGGACCTGCCGATCAACCCCCCGGTCGAGCCGATGCTGGCCAAGAGCGTCCCCAAGCTGCCCACCGCGCCCGGGATGACGTACGAGCCCAAGTGGGACGGGTTCCGGTGCATCGTGTTCCGCGACGGCGACGAGGTGGAGTTGGCCAGCCGGGGCGGCAAGTCGATGACCCGCTACTTCCCGGAGGTGGTCGAGCAGGCCCTCCGGCAGCTGCCCGAGCGGTGCGCGGTCGACGGTGAGCTGATCGTGATCCGGCGCGACGGCGCGGGCGGCCAGCCCCGGCTGGATTTCGAGCTGCTGGCCCAGCGCATCCACCCGGCCGCGTCCCGGGTGAAGCTGCTGGCCGAGACCACCCCGGCCGACTTCGTCGCGTTCGACCTGCTGGCCATCGGCGACGAGGCGCTGCTCGACCAGCCCTATCCGCGCCGCCGGGAGCGGCTGGTCGAGGCGCTGGCCGGGGTCCGTCCGCCGGTGCACGTCACCCAGGTCACCACCGATCCGGAGACCGCCCGCCGCTGGTTCGACGTCTTCGAGGGCGCCGGGTTGGACGGGTTGATCGTCAAGCCGGCCGACCTGCCGTACGAGCCGGGCAAGCGGCTGATGGTCAAGGTCAAGCACGCCCGCACCGCGGACGCGGTGGTGGCCGGCTTCCGCTGGCACAAGTCCGGTCCGGTGGTCGGCTCGCTGCTGCTCGGTCTCTACGACGACGCGGGGGTGCTGCACCACGTGGGTGTGAGCGCGTCGTTCAGCATGGCTCGGCGGGCCGAGCTTCTCGACGAGCTGGCGCCCTACCGGGACACCGGCGGCGAGCACCCTTGGGTGCACGGCGACCACGAGCGCGGCCAGCGCATCCCGGGCGGGGTGAGCCGGTGGACCGGCACGAAGAACCTGGAGTGGGAGCCGCTGCGCCCGGAGCTGGTGGTCGAGGTGGGCTACGACGCGATGGAGGGCGAACGGTTCCGGCACACCGCCCAGTTCGTCCGGTGGCGGCCGGACCGCGACCCCCGCTCCTGCCGCTACGACCAGCTCGACCGCCCGATCCGCTTCGACGTGGACCAGGTGCTGCGCGGCGATCCGGCGGCCACCGTGGACCGGGCCGCCGCCGGCCCGGCGTAGCCTGGCCGTCGACCCGATCCCGGAGGACCACGTGACCCGCACCGCCGACAGGGCCCGTCGGGTCCGTCGCACTCTCGTCGCCTTCGCCGTAGCGGCGCTGCTCACCGCCGGCTGCACCCTGCCGGCCTTCGCGCCGCGTACCGAGGTGGAGGACGAGGCGGCGCCAACCGGCAGCTCCCCGGCCTGGCGGGCCTGTCCGGAGGTCGCCGACGAGCTGGTCGGGCGGGGCGCCCCGAACATGCGCTACGAGTGCGCCCGGATCGAGGTGCCGCGCGACTGGGGCGCCGGCGGCGGGGCGACCGCCGGGCCGGGCGCGGGGCAGAGCTTCGAGATCGCTCTGCTGCGGGCCCGGTCCACGAAGCAGCGGGCCCGGCTCGGCTCGCTGGTGGTCAATCCGGGCGGCCCCGGTGGCTCCGGCGTCGACACCGCCGTCTACCTCTCCTTCGGCACCCAGTTCGGCGGGCTGCCCACCACGATCACCGAGCGCTTCGACATCGTCGGCTTCGACCCGCGCGGGGTGAGCCGGTCCAGCCCGGTCAAGTGCATCTCCGACGCCAACCTGGACGCCAGCTTCGGCTACGACCCCGATCCGAGCAGCCAGTCCGCGTTCGACGGTTTCGTGGGGCTGAGCCAGCGGATCGGGCGCGGCTGCGGCGACCGGTACGGCGACCAGTTGCCGCTGTACGGCAGCGAGCAGGCCGCCCGGGACATGGACGCGGTCCGCGCCGCTGTGGGCGACGAGAAGCTCACCTACCTGGGCTACTCCTACGGCACGCTGCTCGGCGCCATCTACGCTCAGCTCTACCCCCAGCGGGTACGGGCTCTGGTCCTGGACGGCGCGGTCGACCCGCAGCAACGGCTGGTGGCCGGGTCGGAGAGTCAGGCCCGCGGCTTCGAGCGGGCCTTCGGCAACTTCACCCGCTGGTGCGCCGCCAACGCCGCCCGCTGCCCGATCGCCCCGGACGCGCGCGCCGCGGTCACCACCGCGATCGACAAGGCCCGGGTCTCCCCGGTACGCGGCGACGACGGGCGGGAGGCCACCGCCGGCTGGGTCTTCTACGCGGTCATCTCCTCGCTCTACACCGAGTCCGGCTGGCAGGAGCTGGCCCGGGCGATCGACCGGCTGGCCGAGGGCGACCCGAAGGACGTGTTCCGGCTCGCCGACGCGTACGCCGGCCGGGGCGACGACGGGCACTACTCGAACCTGTTCGACGCCAACCTCGCCATCAACTGTGCCGACGAGACGGAGAAGCCGAGCCGGGAGCAGATCCGCCAGTTGCAGTCGCAGTGGCGCACGAAATATCCGCTGTTCGGGCCGGCGCTCGCGGTCGGCATGCTGAGCTGCGTCGAGTGGCCGGGCGGGCGGGACCCGTACCCGACCGGCCGGGCGACCGGCGCGCCGCCGATCGTGGTGGTCGGCACCACCGGCGACCCGGCGACGCCCTATGAGCAGACCGGTCGGCTCGCCTCGATGCTCGGCGTCGGCCGAGTGCTCACCTGGGAGGGTGAGGGGCACACCGCCTACCCGCAGACCTCCTGCATCACCGCCGCGGTCGACGCCTACCTGATCGACCTGACCGTTCCCAGGGAGGGGCTGCGCTGCCCGGCCCGCTGACGGCTCACGTGGTCGACACCGGCCCATCCGCCGATGTCGCTGTGCCAGGCTCATCGGCATGACCGATGTGATCTACCGCGAGGCCGTCCGGGCCGACCTGCCCGCCGTCATCGCCCTGCTCGCCGACGACGTCCTGGGCAAGGCCCGCGACTTCACCGAGGTCGACGAGGCGTACGAGCGGGCGTTCGCGGACATCAACGCCGACCCCCGTAACCAGCTGATCGTCGCCGAGCAGGGCGGCGAGTTGGTCGGTTGCCTCCAGATCACCTACATCCCCGGGCTCGGCCGGCACGGAGCCGAGCGCTCCCTGATCGAGTCGGTCCGGGTCCGCTCCGACCGGCGCGGTCAGGGCCTGGGCCGCGACCTGATGACCTGGGCCATCGACCAGGCCCGGCAGCGCGGCTGTGCCCTGGTGCAGCTCACCACGGACAAGACCCGCCAGGATGCGCACCGCTTCTACCTGGGCCTGGGCTTCCAGGCCAGCCACGAGGGCATGAAGCTGGCGCTGTGACGGCCCGCCGGCCGTGATCCGGCCGGCGCCAGCAGGCGACCATCCGCCCCGCGGGCCAGGCCCCGGGTGACCCGTCGCCGGTGCCTGTCGAGCTGCCCCAGATCCGTGCCCGGCCGGCGCGCGGTTCATATCCGGGGCAGCCCGACAGGGAGCCACTCACCTCCTGCCGGCCGGCCCTCGTCGAATCACTCGTCGACGAGGCGACCGTCGCGCAGGATCAGCACCCGGTCGGCGAGGTCGATCAGGGCCGGGTCATGCGTGGCCACCAGCGCCGTCATGCCACGGGCGTGCACCACCGCGCGAAGCAGGTCCATGATCGACCGCCCGGTCTCCGAGTCGAGCTGGCCGGTCGGCTCGTCGGCGATCAGCAGGTCCGGCTCGTTGGCCAGCGCGCGGGCCACCGCCACCCGCTGCTGCTGCCCGCCGGAGAGTTCGTACGGTCGCTGCGCCGCGTGCCCGCCCAGCCCGACCAGCTCCAGCAGCACCGCCACCCGCTGCTCCCGCTCGGCGGCCGGCACCTGGGCAAGCCGCAGCGGCACGCCCACGTTCTCGGCGGCGGAGAGGATCGGCACCAGCCCGAAGGTCTGGAACACGAAGCCGACGGTGCCCCGGCGCAGCCGCAACAGCTCCGCCTCACCCGCCGCGGTCACGTCGTGCCCGGCCACCACCACCTGACCGCTGTCGGGCCGGTCCAGCCCGCCGATGAGGTTCAGCAGCGTGGTCTTGCCGGCGCCGGAGCGGCCCCGGATGGCGACCAGCTCGCCACGGTGGGCGCTGAAGGAGACGTCCCGCACCGCGTGCACGGCGTGCTCGCCCCGGCCGAAGGTCCGGCTCACACCGCTGACCCGGACCACCTCGCCGGGCGCGGACCCGGCCCGCCCGTCGGCTCCGGCCACACCACCGGGCCAGGCCGCCCCCGTCACCACCGTGTTCCGGCTCACGCCCGTGCCTCCTGCCCACCCGTGGCCCGGTCACCGGGCCGTACCTGCACATGGTCCGGCTCCAGGTCGAGCCGAACCCGCTCCCGCAGCGCCAACGCGTCGACGAAGGCGGCCGGCAGCTGCATCCGGCCGTTCCGGTCCAGCACCGCGTACTCCTCGCTGACCAGCTCGGTGCTGCCGTCCGCGCCGACGCGCGCGGTCCGGCGTACCTCTGAGGCGGTCCGGCCGTCGCGGATCGCGACGGTCCGGCGGACCTGCGTGGCCACGGCGTGGTCGTGGGTGACCACCACGATGGTCACGCCGAGCTCGGCGTTGATGGTGCGCAGCGCCCCGAAGACCTCGGCGCCGGTCGCCTCGTCCAGCTCGCCGGTCGGCTCGTCGGCGAAGAGCACCTCCGGGTCGTTCGCCACCGCCACCGCGACCGCGCACCGTTGCTGCTCGCCGCCGCTGAGCTGACCCGGTCGCCGGTCCGCGCAGTAGCCCACCCCGACCATGTCGAGAAGCTCCCGGGCTCGTTGCCGCCGGGCCCGCCCGGAACGCTTGCCCGCGAGCTGCATCGGCAGCTCGACATTCTCCAGCGCGGTCAGGTACGGCAGCAGGTTGCGGCCGGTCTGCTGCCAGACGAACCCGACAAGCTCCCGCCGGTAGCTGAGCCGTCGCTTGGCTGACAGCGCGAGGAGGTCGTAGTCGGCCACCCGGGCGATACCGGCGGTCGGGGTGTCCAGGCCGGACAGGATGTTGAGCAGCGTCGACTTGCCCGAGCCGGAGGCACCCACGATCGCCACCAGCTCACCCCGGTCGATGACCAGGTCGAGCCCCTGCAGGGCGACCACCTCCACCCCCTCGGTCTTGAAGATGCGCACCAGGCCGTCGCAGACGATGTGCCCACGGAGCCGGTCCTGGCCGCCGGCCCGCTCAGCGGCGCGTTGCGCGGCCCGCTGTTGCAGGGCGGCCAGATCGGGCACCAGTGAAGTCTCGGCGGTAGCGGTCATCTCAGCTCTCCTCTCCGAGCCGAAGCACCTCACCGAGGCGCAACCGGCGGTTGTTCAGGGCTTCGACGGCGACCGCGAAGCCGAGGGCGACCGCCCCGAGCACGAGCACCGCGGCGACCAGGCTGGGTTCGAAGGCCACCCGGACCGGCATACCACTGGTGAACGCGGACAGGCCGAGCACCGGGTTGAGCAGCAGGGGCAGCACCGCGCCGACCAGCGCGCCGGTCAGCACCGACACCGCGACCAGCGGGGTCAACTCGACCAGCAGGAGCCCCCGCCACTGCCGGCGGGACAGGCCGAGGGTACGCAGCCGGGACAGCACCTGGCCCCGGGCTCGCGCACCGGCCAGCACTGTGAACGCGATGGCCAGCAACCCGAGCACTGTGCCGCCGACGGCGCCGGCCACGAAGCCGAAGGCCAGTACGCCGTTCGCGCCACCGTTACCGAGATCCCGCAGGACACCCGCCCGGGTGTCGACGGTGACCCCGATCGGCCGGTCCTTGCCGGTCACCGCACCGGTGTGCTGGTACCGCTCCTGTCCCTGGTCACCGGCCCGGCGCAGCGCCTCCGGGTCCAACCGGTCGCCGGCGACCAGCAGGCTGGTCGGGACGGGCGTGGTGTTCCGCGCCGGCAGCGCCTGCCAGGGCAGGATGACGAACCGGGCGGTGTTCGACGACAGCAGCGGGAAACTCTCCTCGGTGCCGGCCACCCGGAACTCGTACCGCTGGCCCTGCACCGAGATGAACGCGGAGTGGTCCAGCCCGGCCTTGGCCAGGTCGGCGGCGACCGCCGGGGAGACGATCGCCGGCAGCGATCCCGGTTCGGGACGGGCGGTGCGCAGCGCGGCCGGGACCGGTAGGTCCACATCGGATTCCCGGGCCACCGCGTCCAGTCCCGAGCCGTCGACCAGCAGCACGGCCGTCTGCGCGACCCGCGCGTCGGTGCCGAGTTCGTCCACGGCCAGTCGTTCATCAGACTGCAACAGCACAGGCGTGACGGCTCGCACCCCAGGCAGACGGCCCAGCTCGTCCACGGTGTCGGGTGCGAAGCGCTCCCCGCGGATCACCGCGTCGGCGGGCACGATCTGCTCGGCGGCCCGTTCCCGGCTCGCGCCGACGCCGGCGGCGACCACCGCGCAGAACGCCGCGGTGCCGATCGCCAGCACCACGACGACCAGCGGGGCGGCGACCGCCGACCGGCCGGCCCGCGCCGTGCCGAGGAAGGCGACGCTGCCCCGGGTCCGCGCGGCCAGCCGGCTGACCAGCAGCAACGGCCATGGGTACGCCCGCAGCGCGAGCACCGCCGCCGCGACCGCGAGCAGCACCGGTACCGACACCAGCAGCGGGTCCACCTCGCCGAGGGTGAGGCCGCGCCGGCGCAGCAGCACCGCGGCGAGCCCGGCGAGCAGCAGCAGGGAGACCTCGACGGTGAGCCGGCGGGCCGACGGGCGTATCCGGACGAGGTCACGACGTGCCGCCCCACCGGTCGGTATCGCCAGTGTCGCCATCGGCAGCGCCAGGGTGACCAGGACGGTCGCCGCGGCGGCGTACGGCGCCGTCGGGTCCGCGGCGCCGGGGAACAGGGTGCCCAGCCACCAGCCCACCGCGGCGGCTATCGGCACCACCAGTAGTGACTCGGCCAGGCTGCGCCGGGCGCCGGCGGTGGCGGCGCCACCGCGGGCACGCAGCAGCACGAACTCCGCGCGGCGTCGCCGGATGGCGAGGGTGGCCGCGAGCACGATCAGCCCGGCCAGGGTGGCCAGCACGCCGGCCGCGATCACCGCGAGCAGGGTACGCGCGGCGTTCACCTGGGCGGCGAACGCGCGCAGCGGCACATCGACACCCTGGGTCAACGTGAGGGTCGACGGTTTGCTGCGCTGCATCTGCTGCAGGCCGTCGATCAGCTCATCCAGGTGACGCGCGTCGATCCGGTCGACGCCCAGCCGGTACCGCCAGTCGTACCGCACCGACCAACCGGCCGCAGCCCGCTTGTTGAGGGCCGACTCGGCGACCACGCCTACGACGATCAAGGACTCGCCGTCCCCGAGCGGCTCGGTGATCCGCAGCAGCGGTGGCAGCCCGTCCCAGATGCCGTTCGCAGGATCGATGGGGCGGAACAGCCCGACCACCACCACCGGGGCCGCGTCGGTGAGACCGTGTCGGGTGGCGTTACCGATGCGCAGTGCGCTGCCGGTCCGCAGGTTGAGCTTGCGGGCCACGTCGACGTCGAGCGCCACCTCGATCGGCCGACCGGGGACGTACGTCTCGTTCGGCCACGCCCCCTCGACGAGGGTGCCCGCCTGCTGAATGCCGGGGACGGCACGCAGACTCAGATCGACAAGCAGTTTGCGGGCTGCCAGGTCGGGGCCGGCCAGTCGGGCCGGCGCGACGTCCACGCTGTACCACTGCTCCTCCACCGCCGAGCGCACCGCCGGCGGCATCTGCTCGGCCAGGCCCTCGGACCGCCCACGGGCGTCGGCCATGACCGAGTCCACCGGGGAGGCGGCCAGGAACTCGGAGGTGTACGAGACGTCCCGGCGGGCGGCCGGCTCGCTGTTCAGCTGGGTGCGCAGCCCCTGTTCGGCGAGCCGGTTGACCAGCCGGGGCACCCCGCTGATGAGCAGCGTGACCACCAGGGTCAGCACCGCCAGGAGCAGGAACTGCCCACCGTACGCCCGGACCCGCCGGACGGCCCCGCCGACGCTCATCGTTCTCCCCCGATTCGCAGCTGCACCGCCGCCACCCGCTGCCGGATGCCGGTGGCTATGAACGCGCTGAAGGCGAGCGCCGCCAGCAGCAGACCGACCGCCGTCACGCCGATCGGCACCCAGGGCAGCGCGAACGTCGCCGGGGGCACCGGCCGGCCGGCGGCCGGGGTGAGGATGACCAGCGGGGCCATGGTGGCCCCGACCGCGGCGCCGAGCAGCAGCCCGACCCCCACGCCGATGCCGGCGAGGAAGGTCTGTTCGGCCAGCAGCGCCCGGGCCAGCAGCCGAGGCGTGGCGCCGAGGGTGTGCAGTACCGCGAACTCGCCCAACCGGCGCCGCGCGGTGGCCCACACGTCCACCATGAGGCCGACCAGGGCGAGGAGAACCGCGCCGAGCGCCGCGGCGAGCATTCCGGTGCGGGATCCGCGCCAGTACGGGTCGTCGGCGGCCGACTCGATGACCGCCTCCCGGTTGAGCACGGTGACGTCCGGCAGCTCGCTGGCCGCTCGGGCGGCGGCCATCGGGTCGTCGGCGCCGACCCACCACTCCGGTACGGGTCGCACCGCGCCGCTTTCCAGGATCAGGGTGTCGACCGCCGCGGGCAGGTCGAGCAGTATCCCCTCCCCGGTGGTGGCCGGCACGGCGGTCAGCTCACCGACCAGGTGGACCCGGAGCGTCGCCCCGGAGAGCGTCAGGTCGACGGTGTCGCCGACGTTCAAGCTCAGTGCGTCACGTACCCGGGGGGTCATCAGCACCGGCACGGGCGTGCTGTCGCCGGCCGGCACGACGGCGAACCGGGTGTACGGCTGGTACGCGAACTCCCCGCCCGGAATCACCGCCACCGGGTTGACCGCGGCGAACCCGCTGCCGGTGGCCACCACCGGCGAGGGCCCCTTGCCGGGGACCATCATCGCCCAGTCACCCGTCAGCTCGACGGGTTGGGTCGTGCCGTCGGCGGCGACCGCCGTCAACCCGTCCACCTGGAGTCCGTAGGAGCTGCCGGCCGCTCGCCCGCCGTCGGCCTCGAACCCGGCCAGCCGCAGTCGTGCCGCGCCCACGTCGGGCAGTCGCACGGTGAACCGGGTGGCCCGGCCAGCACTGTCCGAGTCGGCTACCGGCAGCCGCAGGGCGAGCCCGTCGGAGCTGGTGACCAGGAGCGTCACAGCGACCCGGAGCGGCTGTAGGGCCCTGACCACCGGGGTGCGGACCGTGCCGGTGATCGCGCGGACGTCGGCGGGCAACTCGACGCCGACGGGCTTTCCCCGGGCACCGACCATCCGGTTGTACTGGTCCGACACCGGTTCGTCGCTCAGCCGGTCGGCGAGTCGGACGACGCCGGGAGCGCTGGCGGGGTCGACGCCGATCACGGTCACCGGCAGGTCCTCGCGGCCGACCCGCGTCTCGTCCCGCCACGCCGGCAACACCCGGTCCACGCCGGGCAGCGCGACGAGTTGACCGGCGCGGCTCGGCGGGGCTGACCCGGTCCGTTCGGTCACCCGCAGGTCGGCGCCGACCGTGTGACTGGCCTGCTCGACCTGGGACCGCTCCCCCGTGCTGATCAGGGACCAGGCCAGGGTGCTGCCGCCGACGGCGAGGGCGAGGAGCAGCACCGGGCCGGCGTGTGGACGCCGACCGGCCTGCCACATGCCGAACATGGTGGCCGTCCAGGGCCGTCGGTCGACGAACCGCTCGGCGAACCGGGTGAGCGGCGGGAGCACCCGCAACGCCAGCACGGCGCCGGCCAGCACGCCGAGCGTGGGCGCGGCGATCAGCAGCGGGTCGAGCCCGAGCCGGCCGCCCGAGCCGGCCAGCGGGGAGGCGTACCGGCGCAGCTGCACCCAGGCGAGCACGGCGAGCGCAACCAGCACCAGGTCGACGCTGGCCCGCTGGACGCTCGCGGCCCGGTTCGGCCGCGACCGGGCGGCCATGTCCGCCACGTACGTGCCGGCGCTGCGCAGCGCCGGAAGAACCATGGCGACCAGGCAGCCGGCCGCGGTGGCCGCGGCGGCTGCCCAGACCAGGGTGGTGTTACCGCCGGCGGTGGAGAGTTCCGCCGACCCGCCGGGCCGGATGTACCGCAGCGCCTCACTGGCGATCAGCGGGCCCAGCACGGCGGCCGGGGCGACCACCAGGGTCGCCTCGCGGGCGGCCAGGCCGGCCAGCTGCCGGCGGGCTGCGCCACGGGCACGCAACAGCGCGGTCTGGGGGCGGCGGTCCTCATGCAGCAGTGCGGCGACCAGCACCAGCGCGTACCCGCCGAGCACCAGGATGAGCAGGAGCGGGGTGGCCAGCGAGGAGCGGCCCACCAGATCGGCGCGGGCGATCCGGTCCAGCAGCCGTTCCATCTTGGTGACCGCCTGCCCGGAGCTGCCCAGTTGAGCGGCCTCGGGCACCGTCGTGGTGGCCTCGGTGAGGGCGTTCCGCATGGCCGGCAGGTCGGCGGTGTCGACACCGCCGAGGTCCGGTTCGGCCAGCCAGGACGCCGACACCGAGCCCCGGAAGGTGGCCGCGAAGTCAGCCGGGTCGAGCGCGAACGGCCCGTACGAGGTGGTGGATCCGACGCTGTCCGCCCCCACTCCGGGGGCCAGCAGCCAGTACGTGTCGATCGGGTCGCGGGGCCGCCAGATGCCGGCGACCACGAATTCGCTGCGCCGTTCGGCGGACCGGTCGCGTGCCGGGACGCGTTCGCCGACGCGCAGGCCCAGCTGGCCGGCGACCCGCTCGGGGAGGCTCACCTGGATCGGGTTCGCCCCGGGCTGGGGCCAGGCCCCGCTGGTCAGCTCCGCGTGCCTGGCGAGGTCGTCGAACGTGGCCACATTCGCGAAGATGGGTTCGTCGTCGGTGCGGGGCACGGATCCGAGATCGCCGGTCAGCTCCCGGCCGGTGCCGTACCGGGCCGCGCCGACGGTGACCGGGACGCCGGCGAACCCGTCGGCGAACCCGGCGCGGACGGCCTTGTCCCGGGTGGCGAACTCGGCGGCGTCGCGCCCACCGGAGCCGCTGACCAGCAGGCCGCGCTCCTCGGCCGGCGAGGCTGCCACCAGGGCCCGCTGCCCGGCGTCCACCGCGCGGCGGTTGTAGTCGGAAAGGCCGGTGACCAACGCGACGGCGACCAGGGCGGCGATCACCGCGGCAACCAGCAGACCGCGCGCCTCGCGGGCCCGCCTCCACACCAACTTCATCCGACGCCTCCCCTGGCCCTGGCGGGCCGACGACCATCAAGACAGGTCATCTACCGGGAAAGGTTCGCGCCCGTTACTTGATCGTTACGCGGGGAGTCGGTGGAGGCCCCGCCCGGCGACCTGGCTGATCGCCGCAGCCGGTCCGCTACCTGCGGCGGCGAAAGCTCCGCACACCGAGCGCGACAGCGCTGACGACGATCACGACGCCCAGGAACTGGAGGCCCGGAGAGTCATCGGCTCCCCCGAGCACGACGCCGGCGACACCGAGCGCGACGGCGAGGACGGTGACGATCGCGGGGACGTACTTCATGGGCTGTCCTCCTCGACCCACTCGAGCAGATCGCCGGGCTGGCAGCCGAGCACCCGGCACATCGCCTCCAGGGTGCTGAAGCGGACGGCTTTGGCCCGGCCGTTCTTCAGCACGGCCACATTCGCCGGCGTGAGGCCGACACGTTCGGCGAACTCACCGACGCTCATCTTGCGTTTCGCCAGCTCGACGTCGATGCGGACGATGATCGGCATCAGATCACCGCTTCCATGTCGGTGCGCAGGGTGGTGGCCTGCCGCAGCAGTGCCCGCATCACCACCATCAGGAGCCCCAGCACGGTGACGCCCGTCGTCATCAGGAACAGCAGGAGCGGCAACCCGGGGTCGTCCGCGTTGAAACCGACGTACAGGAAGACGCCCACCAGCACCACCCACGCGGCGGCGATGGCCCACACGATCGCGTCCACCCACTTGAGGGCAACCTCGGTGAAGATGCGGTCGTTCTCGACCAGGCTGAGCAGCTTCCAGGTGGCCACGATCACCACCTGGACACACAGCACCCAGAACACCGTCACGGCCGTCGCCGGCCACCTCAGGTACGCGAAGTCCGGCGACTCCTTCGCCATGTGGGCGAACTGCCCGGGCAGCGAGAAGGTCTGGAACATGACCAGGACCCCGAACAGCAACACGAGAAAGACTCTGAGCGGAAACACCGCTCGATGCGCTACGACCATGCATCGATCCTCGCTCGCTACCTATCGAAAGTCAATAGGTATCGAGCCTCTGGCTATCCGATGCCGGGCCGGGCGCCGGGGATCCACTGATCCTCGGCGCCCGGCCCGAAAGCTGCTCGGCGGTGCGGGACAGCTACTCGCAGCCCAGGGCATCCCGGTAGCCGGCCGGCGACTTCCCGGCGGCCACCTCGTCGGCGGTCTCCCAGAACACCTCCGGCCAGTCGCCCTCATCGTTCATCTGGTGCAGCACCTTCCACGTGTGGCTGCTGCGCAACGCGTCGGCGGCCCGCTTGACGGCGGCGTCGTCGCCGGCCTGCTTCGCGCGCAGCCACTCGGCGATCCACCCACAGCCGACCCGGCTGGTCACCTTGGCGCCGAACTGGTAGGCGTCGTTGGTGCCCAGGGCGCCCAGCGCGGTGGCGTCGAAGCCCGGAGGGAGCGGCACCCCCGCGAGAACCTTGGCCGCCTGCTCATCCGCCCGCTCGGGCGTGACGATCTCCGCCGGAAGCGCGGCCAGCCAGGTGCGGGCGTCGACGCGCACGACGTCGGCGATGACCCGATCGAACTCGGTCCGCGTCCACGTGCCTCCGGCACGAAGTTCGACGAAGGAACCGTCGCGGGGCTTCAGCATGACCGCGAAGTCGCTCGCGCTGTACCGGAACAGGTCGCCCGGCCAGCCGTCGACCTTCACCTGCTCCGGCTTGCTGACGTGGAGCCGATCCTGGTGGTACCCGTTGTACTGGTCGGCCGGGTACCAGTTCATCGACAGTTCGCGCTCGTCGTTGCGGAACGCGATGGTGCCCTCTTTCTCGGCGAACCCGTAGACGGTGGTCGCCTTCCAGCCGGGCTGGTCGATCAACAGCCGCGGGTTCTCCTCGGCCGCCTTGAGCACCATCGCGGAGTAGGAGGTTGTTCTCGTCGCCTCGGACGTGGGACCGGTCTCCGGGGAGGCTTCGCCGCCTCCCGGCTGGTCGGAACCCACCACCGAGACGGTGAAGACGACGGCGAGAACGGCGGCCGCGACGCTGGCGCTGGCGAGACCGCCCAGCACGGCGCGGCGCCTGCGGGCGCGTGTGCCCGGTGGTTCGGCGACGGGTTCGAGGGTCGGCGTGGACATGATCTCCTCCAGGAGGGTCTGTGCGGTCCCGTCGAGGTGCGCGACGACCTCGGGTCGGTACGGGTCGGCGTCTCGGACCATCCGGTCGAGGTGCTCGTCGGTCATCTGCCCTCCTCTGGGGCCCGTGCGGCCATGACGTCGAGTACATGTCCGGGCGGCCTCAGATCGTCACCGACGAGATCACGCAACCGGGCCCGGGCCCGCGACAGCCGCGTACGGACCGCGGCCGGGCTCACGTGCAGGACCGTGGCGACCTCACGCGGCTCCAGGCCCTCCCAGAAGGTCAGCATCAACACCTCCCGGTCCACCTCGCCCAGCCGGGCCAGCGCGGCCCGGACCGCGAGCCGTTCGGGCACCTCGCTGCCCGGGTCGACCGCGACGGTGGCCCGGATCCGTTGCCGCAACCGCTCACCCAGCCGGCCCCGGCGCATCCCGCCCCGGTGGTGGTTGGACAGCACCCGCCGGGCCACGCCGTGCAACCAGAGCCGGATCTCGGGCTCGGGCGGCATCTCACGGCTGCGCCGCCAGGCGACGAGGAAGGTCTCGGCGACCACGTCGGCCGCGTCCTCGGGCTGCTCCACGCGCCGTAGGGCGTACGCCAGCAGCGGCTCGAAGTTGGCCGCGTAGACGCGTCGGAAGAGGTCCTCGTGCTCGGTCCCGGAGCTCACGTCTATCTCATGTCCGGTCGAGCGCCGGTCGTGACGGGTGCGAGCCGGAAAAAGGCGCGACGCGTGTCAGGCGCTGTCGTCGGGGGTGCGCTTGGCGCGGCTGGGCTGGACCCGCTTGGGCTCGCCCGGCATCTTCGGGTGGTCCGGCGGGTATGGCAGGTCGCCCTGGCCGCCGGCGGCGTCCCGCTCGGCCCACTCCAGCAGTGGGGTGATGTCCCACGGGCTGTCGTCGATGCCGGCGTGCGGGTCGGCCCGCTCGGTGAGCCGGGCCGGGACGGTGCGCAGGTCGAAGTCGTCCGGGTCGACGGCGGGCAGCTCGTCCCAGGTGACCGGGGTGGACACGGTGGCCCGCGCGTTGGCCCGCAGCGAGTACGCGCAGGCGATCGTCCGGTCCCGGGCCATCTGGTTGTAGTCGACGAAGACCCGACTGCCCCGCTCCTCCTTCCACCAGGCGGTGGTGACCAGCTCGGGGCAGCGGCGCTCCACCTCCCGGGCGAGCGCGATGGTGGCCCGGCGCACCTCGGTGAACGTCCAGCGTGGGGCGATGCGCAGGTAGACGTGCACGCCCCGGCCACCGGAGGTCTTCGGCCAGCCGGTGGCACCCAGCTCGTCGAGCACCAAGCGGACCTCCGCGGCGGCCCGTGCCGCGTCGGCGAAGTCGGTGCCGGGCTGTGGGTCCAGGTCGATGCGCAGCTCGTCGGGGCGGTCCACGTCGGCGGCGCGCACCGGCCACGGATGGAACACGATCGTGCCCATCTGTGCCGCCCAGGCCACGTGGGCCAGGTCAACCGGGCAGAGCTCGGACGCGCTCCGGCCGCTCGGGAAGGTGATCTCCGCGGTCGTCACCCAGGGTGGGACACCCCGGGTCGGCACCCGCTTCTGGAAGAACATCTCGCCTTCGACGCCCTCGGGAAAGCGTTGCAGCGTGGTGGGCCGGTCCCGCAGGGCGCGCATGATCCCGTCGCCGACCGCCAGGTAGTAGTGGAAGACGTCCGCCTTGGTGAAGCCCCGCTGCGGGAAGATCACCCGGTCGGGACTGCTCAGCCGTACGGTGTGCCCGGCCACCTCGACCTCGGCGACCGCTGCCTTGGTGCCACCCATCCCGCGACCTTATGCCACGCCCCCGACGTTCGACGTACCGTTGACGGGTGAGTCTTGACGACAACGAGCTGCCCCAGACCGAAGACGAGTGGCGGGTCCGGTTGACCCCCGAGGAGTTCCACGTACTGCGGGAGGCCGGCACCGAGCGGCCGTGGACCGGTGAGTACGTGGACACCAAGACGGCCGGCGTCTACAACTGCCGCGCCTGCGGGCTGGAACTCTTCTCCAGCGACACGAAGTTCGACTCGCACTGCGGGTGGCCGAGCTTCGACGACGCCATCCCGGGCCGGGTCAAGGAGATCGAGGACCGCAGCCTGGGTGCGGTCCGTACGGAGATCCGCTGCGCCCGCTGCAACAGCCACCTCGGGCACGTCTTCCACGGCGAGGGCTTCACCCCGAAGGACACCCGACACTGCGTCAACTCGGTCTCGGTCCGGCTGGAACCCCGCTGAGCTGAGCGGCCACCGCGCGGCGGTGGGGGCGCCGGCGGCGTACCCCGGTCACCGCCGCGCGGCCGGCGGCCCGGTCAGCAGCCCGACCTCCGCGGTCCGGGACCGCTCGATCCGCCGGGCCAGGTCGCGGACCTGCTCGCTGCGGCCCACGTCGACCTGGGCCCGGGCCAGGTCGGCCGCCGCCCGCTGGTGGTCGGCGAGCACCTCGCGCAGCACCCGGTCGACGTCGGCGTCCGACGCGGCCCGCAGCCGGTCGAGCGCGGCGTCGTCCCCGTGCCCGGCGTGGTGGTGCGCGCCCGCGCTGGCACCCGGGCCCGCCGTGCGCAACCAGCCGCGCATGGCGGCCAGCTCATCCGCCTCGGTCGCGTCGATCGCGGCGGCCAGGGTGCGCAGCGAGCCGTCGCGCAGCCGGTCCCGAGCCAGCCGGACGATCTCCAGGGTGCGTTCGCTGTGCCCGACCATCGTGCTGAGGAAGACCACGTCGATACCGCTCAGCGCGTCCCCGGCCGCTGCCGACCCGGCCGGGGACGCGGGCGCCGGTTGAGGCACGGCCGACGGGGTCGACGCGGGCGGTCCGGCGCAGGCGGCGGTGAGCAGCAGCACGGTGAGCAGGGGCGCCAGCAGGGTTCGGCGGGTCATGCCGGGTGCTCCGATCACGCGAAGACGGCGACACGGGCGCGACCGGGGTCGCACCCGTGCGGTCAGACCTGACTCCAGAGCGCCGGCACGTTCGGCGGCTCCCACCCGGCGATCGCGGTGTGCGCCTGCCGGCAGCGGTACGTCGACCCGCCGTAGGTGACCTGGTCACCGACCTGGTACGCCCGGCCGGCCGCCCAGGTGCCGCCCGGCGCGGGCGGAGTGGTCGGCGTGGCCGTCGGCGTGGGCCGTGGCGTGGGTGTGGGGGTCGGGCTGGGCACCGGCCCACCACCACCGCCGCCGATCTGCACGTCGATGCAGGAGTAGAAGGCGTTCGCGGTGTCGGCGATGTTCCACACCGCGAGGATCTTCTGCCGCCCGGAGAAGCCACCGAGGTTGACATTGTGCGAGACGGTGGCGCCGGGCTGCTGGCCGTTGCCGTTGACCGAGGCGACCCGGGTGTTGCCGATCCAGTACTCCCAGTTGCTGGTCGCGTGCCGGGCGGTGTTCACCCAGGTGAAGGTCAGCGAACTGCCGACCGAGGTGGCGGGCCAGCCCCGGCTGTCGTCGTTCAGGACGGCGAACTGGGCGATTCCGGCGTTGCAGCTGCGCAGGCCCTTGGGACCCTCGACGCTCTGCGGCTCGTACTTGATCTGCCCGCAGTCGGGCACCCGGCCCTGGGCGCAGAGCGCCTGGCGGCTCGGCGGGGCGGACACGTAGCCGTGCGCCTGGGCGGGCGCGGCGACGGTGAGGGTGGCGGCGACGGCACCCGCCGCCACCAGCGGGACGGTGATTCTTCGACGCATCGGGGCAGCTCCTTCTCGAGGTCCGGTGGGTGCCCCTCAACGTAATTTAAACTTTGTTAACAGTAAAGACCCCCATCGATAAATACATCGATGATGACGAGTTTTCTCTCAGAGCCGGAGCAGGCCGCCCCGTTCGTCGACCTGGTCGGCCGACTCGTCGTCCAGCCAAACCCCACCGGTGGCGAGGTAGCGGAACCGGTACTCGCCCGGCCCGAGCCGCACGGTCACCGTCCGGGTGCCGTCACGGCGGGTCACCAACTCGTGCCGGCCGGGCTCCCAAGCGTTGAAGCAGCCCACCACGCTCACCGGACCGGGCGGGGTGTCCCGGGGCAGGCAGAAGGTGACCCGGGTCTGGTTGCCGAAGAGTCTGTTGCGCTTGATCATTGCGATCCCTCCCGGTGTTGCGGCGGTTCATCCGGTCTAACGGACGACACGCCGGAGCCGACACGCCGCTGAGGTCGTCCGGCTAGCGGCATTCCGCCCGGTACCGACATACGCAGAGGCATTCTGAATGCACATGTCCTGATACGGGGGTTTTCATGGCTACCTGCGAGGTTTGCGGCAACGACTACTGGATGGCGTTCGAGGTGCGTACGGTCAGCGGCGACGTGCACACCTTCGACTCGTTCGAGTGCGCGATCCACCGACTGGCACCGATCTGTGAGCACTGCGAGATCAAGATCGTCGGGCACGGCGTGGAGGTCAACGGCCGGTTCTTCTGCTGCGGACACTGCGCCCGGGCGGTCGAGGGCGCCGAGGGCGCCGAGATCCGCGACGCCGTCGGGGCACGCCCCGCCTGATCCCGCCCCTGCGGTACGGTCGTGCGATGCGGCCGTACCTGGGCGTCCTGCCCCCACCGCGCTCCTGACCGGAGCGCCGCGCCTCTCGCCGAGCGGTCACTGACCCACTCGGCCACCTCGCCGTACGCGCTCCGTCGACGTCGTCCCCGTCAACGGCTCACCCTTTTCGGAGCGCACCCGTGTCCACCTCCCGTACCGCGCCGCCGGCCGCCCCGGCCCCGGACGTCACCCGGGCCCGCACCGGCCTGATCCAGATCACCGTCACCGGAGTGCTGTGGGGCACCACCGGCGTGGCGGTGCAACTGTTGCGCGAGAGCACCGGGCTCAGCCCGGTGAGCATCGGTTGCCACCGCCTGGCCATCGCCGCGCTCGTCCTGCTGGCGTGCACCGCCGGCCGGCTCGGCGCGATCCTGGCCGCCCTGCGCGCGGCGCCGGTGTCGCTGCTGCTCACCGGCGTGGGCCTCGGCCTCTACCAGGCGCTCTACTTCGCCGCCGTGGCGCTGGCCGGAGTGGGCGTGGCCACAGTGGTCAGCCTCGGCCTGGCCCCGGTGCTCGCCGCGGCGTGGGAATCGGTACGGGCCCGCCGGATGCCCGACCTGGTGCGGCTCGGAACACTTGTCGCCGCCGTGGCCGGCCTCGCCCTGATCACCGGTGCCACCGCGCAGCCCACCACGGCGGCGCCTGCCCCGCTGCTCGGTCTGCTCGCGGCGGCCGGATCCGGCCTCGGCTACGCCGTGACCACCCTGATCAGCCGACAGGTGTCGCAGCGCACCGCGCCGATGACGCTGACCACCATCTCCACAGTGATCGGTGCCCTGACCCTGGCCCCCCTGGCGCTGGTCGCCGGGGTCGGCGTACCGGTACGCGCCGACACCGTGGCGCTGCTGCTGCACCTGGGCGTGGTCACCACCGCGGTGGCGTACGCGCTGTTCTACGCCGGGCTGCGCACCACCGCGGGCAGCGTCGCCGCCGTACTGACCCTGCTCGAACCACTGACCGCGGCGGCACTGGCCGTGGCGCTGCTGCACGAGCCGCTCCCGCTGCCGGTGATCGTCGGCGGCGCGCTGCTGCTCACCGCAGTGGCCGCCACCTACCTCGCCCCCACCCGGGCGGACGTACCGTGACCACCGGGCCGGGCCGTACGCCTCGGGCCCGGTCCGACCGGACGGCCTAGGATCGGTGGGTGCCCCAGCAGACCATCGAGGTCCGGACGGCGTCCTTCGCCGACCTGAACGCCCACACCTTCCACGACCTGCTCAAGCTGCGCATCGACGTGTTCGTGGTCGAGCAGCACTGCCCGTACCCGGAGCTCGACGGACGGGACGTGGAACCGGGCACCCGGCACCTCTGGCTGACCGACGGCGGTGCGCCGCTGGCGTACCTGCGGATCCTGGCCGATCCGGACGGCGTCGCCCGGATCGGCCGGGTGGTGGTGGCCCCGGCCGCGCGCGGCGGCGGGCACGCGGGCCGGCTGATGACAGCGGCGCTGGAGGTGGTGGGCAACCGGCCCTGCGTGCTGGACGCCCAGTCGCACCTGGTCGCCTTCTACACCCGGCACGGCTTCGCGGTCAGTGGCCCCGAGTACGTCGAGGACGGCATCCCGCACACTCCGATGCGCCGCGATGCCATTGACGACTGACGATCTGCCTGGCATCGTGCCGGGTAGAGCCATCGCGGGAGCCTGCGAGTAGGCACGGGAGCGGGCATCTCCCGGCAGTCCGGGTGTCGTCGTCCGACCTCATCCCCCCGGGGGCTCCATGTCCACTCTCGTCCGATCACCACGCGTGCTCTGGCTGCTCGCCATCGCGGCGGCCGCCACGCTCATGGTCACCACCGCGCTGACCACCGCGCTGGTCCAGCCCGCCTCGGCACACGGGTCGGTCGTCGACCCGGCCTCGCGCAACTACAGCTGCTGGCAACGCTGGGGCAGCGACTTCCAGAACCCTCGGATGGCCACCGAGGACCCGATGTGCTGGCAGGCCTGGCAGGCAGACCCGAACGCCATGTGGAACTGGAACGGCCTGTTCCGCGAGGGCGTGGCCGGCAACCACCAGGGCGCCATTCCCAACGGTCAACTGTGCAGCGGCGGGCGTACCCAGAGCGGTCGCTACAACGCCCTGGACACCGTCGGTGCCTGGAAGACCACAGCGGTGTCGAGCAACTTCCGGGTCCGCTTCTTCGACCAGGCCAGCCACGGCGCCGACTACATCCGGGTGTACGTGACCCGGCAGGGCTTCAACCCGCTGACCGAGCCTCTCGGCTGGGACGACCTGGTGCTGTCCGGCCAGATCGGCAACACCCCGGCGTCGCAGTGGAAGCAGGAGACCGGCGGCGTCTCCATCGAAATCCCGGTCAACGCGTCGGGCCGCACCGGCCGACACATCGTCTACACCATCTGGCAGGCCAGCCACCTGGACCAGTCCTACTACCTGTGCAGCGACGTCGACTTCTCCGGTGGAACGGGCACCCCGCCGCCCACCACTCCGCCGCCGACGACGCCACCGCCCACCACGCCACCGCCGACCACGCCACCGCCGACCACTCCGCCGCCGACGACGCCGCCGCCGGCCGGCGCCTGCACGGCCACGTACGCGGTCACCGGCCAGTGGGCCGGCGGCTTCCAGGCCGAGGTGCGGGTGACAGCCGGCGGCTCGCCCACCCGGGGCTGGTCGGTCAGCTGGAACTACACCGGCGGCCAGCAGGTCACCTCGGCGTGGAACGCGACCGTCACCAGCAACGGCACGCTGGTCACCGCGCGCAACGTCGCCCACAACGGCACCCTCGCCGCCGGGGCGAGCACCACGTTCGGTTTCCTCGGCTCGTGGAACGGCACCAACCCGCTTCCGCTGGCCTCCTGCACCACGACCAGTTGATCCCCGGCCGGCGCCGCACCCGGGCGGGGGTGCGGCGCCGGCCGGCGGGAATTCGATGGTGCACGCCGCCCTGCACCCGGCATCATCCCGACATGATCGAGATGACCGTGCTCGCCCCGGACGACTGGCACACCTGGCGCGAGCTGCGGCTCGCCGCCCTCGCCGAGGCGCCGGACGCGTTCGGCTCCCGGCTGGCCGACTGGCAGGGCGACGGCGACCGCGAGGAACGCTGGCGCGGCAGGCTGAGCATCCCCGGCTCGCACAATCTGGTGGCCAGCCTGAACGGGCGGCCGGTCGGGATGGCCAGCGGCGTACCCACGCCGGACCCGCTCGTCGCGGAGCTGATCTCGATGTGGGTGCACCCCGAGGCGCGCGGCCACAAGGTCGGCCACCAACTGGTGGAGGCCGTGGCGGACTGGGCCCGTGCCGGCGGCGCCGACCGGCTGCGCCTCAGCGTCATGCCGGACAACGCGGCGGCCAAGGCCCTCTACCGGCGCACCGGTTTCAGCCGCACCGACGAACTCGGCGACCTCCTGCCCGACGGCGTACGCCGCGAGCAGGTCATGCTCCGCCCGCTCTGAACCACGCGCGGGATCAGACCAGGCAGTTGACGATCTCGGCGACCGAGCGGCGGCGACCGGTGTAGAACGGGACCTCTTCCCGGACGTGCCGGCGGGCGCCGGAGGCGCGCAGGTCACGCATCAGGTCGACGATGCGGTGCAGCTCGTCGGCCTCGAAGGCGAGCATCCACTCGTAGTCGCCCAGCGCGAAGGAAGCGACGGTGTTGGCCCGCACGTCCGGGTAGCCACGGGCCAGCCGGCCGTGCTCGGCAAGCATCTCGCGCCGCTCCGCGTCGGGCAGCAGGTACCACTCGTACGAGCGGACGAACGGGTAGACGCAGATGTAGGGGCGGGCCTCCTCACCGGCCAGGAACGCCGGGATGTGGCTCTTGTTGAACTCCGCCGGCCGGTGCAGCGCCATCTGCGACCAGACCGGGGCCATCGCCCGCCCCAGCGTGGTGCGGCGGAACCGCAGGTACGCGTCCTGGAGCGCGTCACTGGAGGCGGAGTGCCACCAGATCAACACGTCCGCGTCGGCGCGCAGCCCGGATACGTCGTACACGCCCCGGATCACGACGTCCTTGCCGGCCAGCTCCTCGAAGAGGGACTCGACCTCACCTGTGACGTTGTCCCGCAGCGACGGCAGCGGGGCGCTGGCCCGGAACACCGACCACATGGTGTAGCGGATGCTGTCGTTCAGCTCCCGCATTCGGGCCGCGTTGGTCTGCTCGGTCATCTCGCCGATCCTCCCAGTGCTGTGATGATCTCGTCGGCCGCCGTCTCGCCGGAGCGGACGCAGACCGGAATGCCGACGCCGTCGTAGCCGGCGCCGGCAAGGACCAGGGTGGGGTGCGCGGCCCGCAACGCGGTCCGCGCGGCGGCGACCCGGTCGGCATGCCCGGGGGCGTACTGGGGCAGAGCCCCTCCCCATCGCTGCACGTGCCCGTCGACCGGGGCCGGCAGCGGCGCGCCGAGTACCGCCGACAACTCCCGGTGCACAGTGGCCGCCAGGTCGGCGTCCGGGCGCTGGAGCTGCGCCTCGTCGCCGTACCGACCCACCGAGGCGCGGACCAGCGCCAGCCCGTCGGGCCGGCGCAGGTGCCCCCACTTCGTGGTGAAGAAGGTGGACGCCTTGATCAGCAGCCCCTCGGTGCTCGGCACCAGGAAGCCGGACAGTGCGGGCAGCTCGGGCTGCGGCAGCGCCAGGGTGACCAGCGCGACGCTGGCGTAGTCCAGCTCACCGACGCCCGTGGCGGCGGCCGGGGCGGGACCGGCGAGCAGTCGGGCCGCCGGGCGGGCCGGCACCGCCAGCACCACGGCGTCCACGTCGACCAGTTCAGGGTCCCGGGTCGGGCCGACCGTGAGCCGCCAACCGGTGTCGGTCGGGGTCAGTTCGCGGACCGCGGCGTCGCGTCGCACCGTCGCGCCGCTGGCCGTCACCGC
Organism: Micromonospora coriariae; assembly: GCF_900091455.1. NCBI lineage: Bacteria > Bacillati > Actinomycetota > Actinomycetes > Micromonosporales > Micromonosporaceae > Micromonospora > Micromonospora coriariae. The sequence goes on from NZ_LT607412.1 coordinate 1,034,813, forward strand.
CGCCTCGACCAGCGTGCTCAGCCCACCGGCCAGGGTGCCGAAGACCGGGGCGCCGGGAGCGCGGGGCGCGGCGGCCTGCGCCGCCCGGACCGCGCCGGTCAGGGTGTGCTCCACCCGGGCCGCCCGAGCCAGCGCCGGCATGGTGGTGACCAGGGAGAGATCGTCGGCGCGGCCCGCGTACACGCCGCCCAGCATCGGGTCGACCAACCGGTCGACCACCTCGTCACCGAAGCGGGACCGGACCAGCGCGCCCACCGAGACGTCCGCGTCGGGCCCGACAAGCGGCCGGCCGTCGTCGGTGTCGGCGTCCGCGACCGGGCGGGCGACAGTTCGCACCCGGTCCAGATCCCCGGGTACGCCCACCAGGGTGCCGCCCGGGATGGGACGCAGCCCTCCGTCGACCACCAGGGCGGCCTGCCCCACCGTGGGGTGCACGATCTCGTCGACCAACCCGAGCCGGCGGGTCAGCGCCACCGCCGCGGATTCGGCGCCCGTCGGGTCGCGCAGCAGGAACGACTCGGCGCCGAACTCCACCCGCTGGCCGGCCAGTTCCCCGGTGCGCAGCTTGCCGCCCAGCGCGCCGGACTGCTCGTACACCGTGATCTCGGTGCCCGCCGGAGCGCGGTCGCGCAACCGGACCGCAGCCGCCAGCCCGGCGATCCCGCCGCCGACCACCGCCACCCGCCAGGGCTGCCGCATTGCGTGTCAGCCCTGGTCGGCTCGGCGACTGGAGAGCTCATGCACCAGCGCGACCACCCGGGTCAGCACGTCGGGGTCGGTCTCCGGCAGCACCCCGTGGCCGAGGTTGAACACGTGCCCGGGTGCGGCCCTGCCCTGGTCCAGGATCCGGCGCACCTCGGCCTCCACCACCGGCCAGGGCGCGAGCAGTACGCACGGGTCCAGGTTGCCCTGCACCGCCTTGTCCGGGCCGATCCGGCCGGTGGCGACGTCCAGCGGGGTCCGCCAGTCGACGCCGACCACGTCCGCGCCGGCCTCGCCCATCGCGCCGAGCAGCTCGCCGGTGCCCACCCCGAAGTGGATCCGCGGGACCCCGGCGTGCGACTGCTCCGGCTCGGCGCGTCTGTCGCCGCGCCCCGACCCGGAGCAGTCGTCGACCAGCCCGCTCAGCACGGCGGTCGAGTGCGGCAGCACGTAGCGGCGGTAGTCGGCCTCGGAGAGCGTGCCGGCCCACGAGTCGAACAGCTGCACGGCGGACACACCCGCCTCGATCTGCACCCGCAGGAAGGCGAGCGTCACCTCGGCCAGCCGGCCGCAGAGCGCGTGCCACAGCTCCGGATCGCCGTACATCAGGGCCTTGGTCTTCGCGTGGGTCCGCGACGGGCCCCCCTCGACCAGGTAGCTGGCCAGGGTGAACGGGGCGCCCGCGAAACCGATGAGCGGAGTGTCGCCCAGCTCGATCACCAGCTGCCGGACCGCCTCGTCCACGTACCAGACGTCGTCGCGGGTGATCGGGCGGATCCGCTCCACGTCGGCGGCGATGCGGATCGGCTCGGCGACCACCGGGCCGGTGCCCGGCACGATGTCCAGGTCGACCCCGGCCGCGGCGACCGGCACCACGATGTCGCTGAACAGGATCGCCGCGTCCACTCCGTGCCGGCGCACCGGCTGGAGTGTGATCTCGGTGACCAGCTCCGGGCGACGGCAGGACTCCAGCATCGGCACGCTCGCCCGAATCTCCCGGTACTCCGGCAGTGAGCGGCCCGCCTGGCGCATGAACCAGACCGGGGTGTGCGGGCCTGGCCGGCGCCGGCACGCTCGGATGAAGGGCGAGTCGGCCGGCCCTCCGGGTCGCTGTTCTCCGTCTCGGGCGGCAGTGCCCGTGGTGTCCGTGCTCATCGCCGCAATCGTGCCACGGCACCCACCCCCTCCCCGCCTGGGGTGAAAGGAAGAACACTTCCTGCCGCCACCGACCCCTGACACACCCGTGCCGCGAGCCGGGCCGGATGGGACGCCGGGTACGCGTAGCCGAACCGCGGTACGGAAACCGCCGCCGTCCGGGGCGTCGGCGCGCCGTCGAAGCCGGGGGGCCGACGGCGGCATAGGCTGCCTGCATGGCCCCCCCGATCGCGCTCCCGGAGACCTTCGCCCGCGCGGTCGCCGGGCTGCGGTCGGCGGCGCCCCGGCCGGAGATCACGCTGGAGGAGGTCGGTGCCCCCCAGCGGCTGGCCCCGTACGCGTTCGCGCTCTCCGCGACGGTGCTGCGCGACGGCGACGAGGTGGCCACCGGCCGGCTGATCCTGCTGCACGACCCGGTCGGGCATGAGGCGTGGCAGGGCACCCTGCGGCTGGTCACCTACGTGACCGCCGAGCTGGAGGTCGACCTGGCCGCCGACCCGCTGCTGCCCGGGGTCGGCTGGACCTGGCTGACCGACGCGCTGGACGCCCACGACGCCGGCCATCGGGCCATCGGAGGGACTGTCACCCAGACAATGTCCACCCGGTTCGGCGACCTGGCCGGCCCACCCACCGCCGGTGACATCGAGATCCGCGCCTCGTGGACCCCGGTCGACGACGACCTGGTCCCGCACCTGCTCGGCTGGTGCGCGCTGCTCGCCTCCACAGCGGGCCTGCCCCCACCCGGGGTGACCGCCCTGTCCGACCGCCGCCCCGCCACCGCCACCTGAACCACCCGCCACGACCGCCCCGCGGCGTCGATCATGGAGTTGTGGTGGGCGGGACCCCCTCTACTCCATGATCGACGGGAAGCCGGCTGTCAGAGGTAGTTGTCCGCCTCGTCGCAGACCTTGTCCAGGCCCTTCATCGCCGCGTCGTAGGCGCTCTTGTTACCGGCCGCCGCCGCGCCGAGCGCGGTGGTCAGCTTGTCCAGGCAGCTCGCGATGATCTTCTTCTGCCGGGCCTGCTCGTCGCGGTCGTTACGGGTACCGGTCAGGTCCTGCTCGGTGTTGTCGAGCTTCTCCTGCATCGTCTGCAGGTCGGTCTTCAGTTTGCTGATCTCCGTGGAGTTGGCCGCGATGGTGTCGTCGCGCTGACCGACCTGACCGGTGAGGCGCTTCTCCGTCCGGTTCAGCTCGTTGCTCCTGGTCACGAACAGCCCGGTCATCACCCCGCTGACGACGAAGAGCAGCGCGGCCACCAGGGCCAGGACCAGCACCGCACGACCTCGGCCGGACACCGGCGCCATGGGCGGGCCGTACGGCGGCGCCATTCCGGGCGGCGCGGACATCGGCTGGCCGTAGCCGGGGCCGGACACCGGCGGCGCGGAGACCTGTCCGGCGTACGGCGGGGCGCTGGCCGGGTAGCCGGGCGGGACCTGCGGTACGCCGTACTGCGGTGGCACGGGCGGAGCGGCGGCCGCGTACTGCGGCGTGGCCTGGCCCGGGGCGTACTGCTGCTGCGGCGCGGGCTGGCCCGGCGTGTACTGCTGCTGCGGCGCGGGCTGGCCCGGCGTGTACTGCACAGTCGGCTCAGCGCCGGTCGGGTGCGGCACGGTCGGGTGCGGCACGGTCGGGTGCGGCACGGTCGGGTCGGAGTTGGATGGGCCCGCCGGCGGACCGGCGGCGTACGACGCGGTCTGGTCCGTGGCGGACGATTGCGGCGTCGGGGTGGCCGGCGGGAGGCCGTCCGGCCCGGTCGGTGGCTGGGACATCTCTATTCCTCCAGGTGAGCGGGTCCCGCGCCGGCAGCGCGACGGACCGGGTGCGGCGATGGGATTCGCCGGGGCCGAGAACCCGGCCGGATTCGAGGGCGGCCGGCGACGTCCGGGTGGCGCGAGCGGCACGGGCGACGTCGCCGGCCCACCGGGTCAGCAGATCTTGAAACCGTCGCAGGCGACCTTGATCGGTACGGCCAGCCCGATGCCCTCGGCGTCGCGAGCCTTGGCGGTGGCGATGCCCACCACCTGCTTGCTGCCGTTGATCACCGGCCCGCCGGAGTTGCCCGGGTTGATCGGGGCGTCGAACTGGATGGCCGGTCCGGAATTCCCCTGTGCGGTGCGCAGCGCGCTCACGACACCGGTGGTGACGCTGTCCTCCAGGCCGAGCGGAGCGCCGACGACGACGATCTGCTGGCCGGACTTCACCGCGGAAGGGGCGGTGACCAGGCCGGTGAACTTCCCGCTGGTACGCAGCTGCGCCACATCGTTGGCCTTGTCGACCTTGATGATGGTGGCCGGAAAACGCTGGCCGGTGCGCTCCAGGAAGACCTGGCGTCCACCGCCGTCCCAGACCGCCTCGACCACGTGGAAGTTGGTGAACAGGTTCGTCCCGCCACCGTTCGCCGGCTTGCCCACCGCGAACGCCGTGCCGGTGAACTCTCCGGCCCGGACCCGGAACACGCTGGGCAGCACGGCGCTCGCCACCGCCTCCGGGTTGAACGCGGCACCGGCCTGCTTCTCCAGCGTCTCCGCGCGCTTCTCCAGGCCGTCGAGGCGGGTGCCGTCGCCATCCTGGGCCTGCGCCAGTCGCCGGTCGGTGTCGGCGAGCCGGTCGCCGAGCCGGTCGAGCTGGTACGCCTGCACTCCGGCCACCGCGCCCAGCACCACGACGGCGAACGTGGCGAGCAGGGCGGGCCAGCGGCGACGGGCGGGCCGGGCGGGCGGCGGTGGGGCCACGGGGGTCGGCCAGCCGGGCTGCGCCGGCGCACCGGGGTGACCCGCGGTGGCGAACGGCGGGGCGCTGGGCGGTGGATAGCCACCGTTGGGGAGACCCGGTCCCGGGTAGCTCGGTCCCGCCGGCTGGTACGCGGCGGGGGCGCCGTACGCCGCGGCGGTGCCGTGCGGAGCGTGCGGAGAGCCCCACTGGCCGGTGTTGGGTGGGGCGGACCAGCCGGCGCGGGGGGCCGGAACGGTCTGCGACGGATCGGTGCCGCCGGTCGGCCCGGACCAGGTCGGCCCGGCGCCGGGGTGCGGTTCGATGCGTGGCGGCAACGGCCCCGGCCGGTCGGCAGCCGGCGTGGCCCTGCCCACGTCGTCAGGCTCGACGCCCTCCGGTCGCCCGTCCCCCGAACCGAAGCCAACCGCCATGATCGTCTTGCCTTTCCCCGTGGTCTCCCGTGGCCGCGAGCAACCGTTCGTCATCTTCAACGGGGCTCCGGCTCGATGGACCGTACCTGCGTGAACGGGCTTTGTCTCCCCTGATGTCCGGCATCGGAAAGGACACCTTGCGGACACCTGACCGACACACGCCGGACCGGCTGCACCCACCGGATCACCGCGCGCACTAGGGTTGGCAGGTGACCGACGAACCACCCCTGCGCCGTCGGCCCACCGAAGAACTCCAGGGAAACGCACCCCAGCACCCGCCGTCGGCCCAGCCGCAGCCGGCGGGCGACGGGGGCGACCCGACCGACGGTGGGCCCGTTCCGCTGACCGCCCCGCGTGACGGCACCCCCGATCCGGTGGCCACTCCGGCCGATCTCGCCGAGGTCGTGGCGCGTTTCGCCGCGGGCACCGGCCCGGTCGCCCTGGACGCCGAGCGGGCCTCCGGCTACCGCTACAGCCAGCGCGCCTACCTGGTGCAGCTCCGTCGGGCCGGCGCCGGCACAGTGCTGATCGACCCACTCCCGTTGCCCGACCTCAGTGCGCTGGACGCCGTGATCGGTGAGGCCGAGTGGGTGCTCCACGCGGCGAGCCAGGATCTGCCCTGCCTGGCCGAGGTGGGGCTGCGCCCGCGCCGGCTGTTCGACACCGAACTGGCCGCCCGGCTGGCCGGGTTCGAGCGGGTCGGCCTGGCCGCGCTGACCGAGCAGTTGCTCGGGTTCACCCTGGAGAAGCACCACTCGGCGGCCGACTGGTCGAGCCGGCCGCTGCCCGAGTCGTGGCTCACCTACGCCGCCCTGGACGTGGAGCTGCTCACCGACCTGCGCGACGCGCTGGACGCCGAGTTGGCCCGGCAGGGCAAGTCGGCCTGGGCCGCGGAGGAGTTCGCCGCCCTGGTCCGGACCGGGGCCCGCCCACCGCGGGTTCGCGCGGAGCCCTGGCGGCGCACCTCCGGCATCCACCGGGTGCGCGGGGCGCGGGCCCAGGCCCGGGTCCGCTCGATGTGGTATGCCCGGGACCAGATCGCGGCCCGGCGGGACGCCGCGCCCGGCCGGGTGCTGCCCGACTCGGCGATCATCGCCGCTGCCGAGTTGGACCCGAAGGACGAGAAGACCCTGCTGACGCTTCCCGGTTTCGGCGGCCGGTCGGTGCGCCGGCTGGCCCGCACCTGGCTGGCCGCGCTCGACGACGCCCGGCAACTGCCGGATGACGCGCTGCCGGTCACGCCCGCGGTGGAGGGCCCACCTCCACCGCACCGGTGGGCCGAGCGGGACCCGGTGGCGGCCGGTCGGCTGGCCCGCTGCCGGGAGGTGGTGGTCCGTATCGCCAGCAAGCACAACCTGCCCCCGGAGAATCTGATCACCCCGGATTCGGTGCGCCGGCTGGCCTGGACCCCGCCGGAGGAGCTCACCGAGGACGCCGTGGCGGAGACCCTGCGGGGCTTCAACGCCCGCGAGTGGCAGATCGCCCTCCTCACCCCCCACCTGACACCAGCCCTGAATCCGGACCCTCCCACCCCCGAACTCCCCTAACCCCCTGCCCCACCCCTCCTGACCCACCCCCACCGCGGTTGATCATGAAGTTATTGCCGTCCGGCCCGGCGAGTCGTGACAACAACTTCATGATCAACCGGGTGCGACAAGCCGGCGGATGTGGGGTGGGCCACAGTGGGGGGTGCGGACGGGGTTGGTTACTGGCGAGTAGCATCCGGTGGACCTGCCCGTGTCGGCGACCCTCATTCAGTCCGGAGCGCCGCCCGCCGGCGCGAAGGCCGGATCATGGTCGAAAAGGAGGCTCAAGTGCCCCGTGAAGTTCGGGATGTCGTCTTCGTCGACGGCGTCCGTACCCCGTTCGGCAAGGCGGGTGGCATGTACGCCAACACCCGCGCCGACGACCTGGTGATCCGCTGCATCCGTGAACTGCTGCGCCGCAACCCGCAGCTGCCTCCGGAGCGGGTCGAGGAGGTCGCCATCGCGGCCACCACCCAGATCGGTGACCAGGGCCTCACCATCGGGCGGACCGCCGCCCTGCTGGCCGGTCTGCCCAAGACCGTTCCCGGCTTCGCCATCGACCGCATGTGCGCCGGCGCGATGACCGCGGTGACCACGGTCGCCGGTGGCATCGCCATGGGCGCGTACGACATCGCCATCGCCGGCGGCGTCGAGCACATGGGCCGCCACCCGATGGGTGAGGGCGTCGACCCCAACCCGCGCATCATCGCGGAGAAGCTGGTCGACCCGTCCGCGCTGGTCATGGGCGCCACCGCGGAGAACCTGCACGACCTGGTCCCGCACATCACCAAGGCGCGCACCGACGCGTTCGCGCTCGCCTCGCAGCAGAAGACCGCCAAGGCGTACGCCAACGGCAAGCTCCAGGACGACCTGGTGTCGGTGGCCATCCGCGACGCCGAGGGCGGCTGGGGACTGGCCACTGTGGACGAAGCGCCGCGGGACACCTCACTGGAGAAGCTCGCCACCCTGAAGACCCCGTTCCGCCCGCACGGCAAGGTCACCGCGGGCAACGCGGCCGGCCTGAACGACGGCGCCACCGCGAGCCTGCTCGCCGACGAGGCCACCGCCCGCGAGCTGGGCCTGCCGGTCGCCATGCGGCTGGTGTCGTTCGGGTTCGTCGGCGTCGAGCCGGAGGTGATGGGCGTCGGCCCGATCCCGTCGACCGAGAAGGCGCTGCGTATCGCCGGGCTCAGCATCGACGACATCGGCCTGTTCGAGCTGAACGAGGCCTTCGCCGTCCAGGTGCTCGCCTTCCTCGACCACTTCGGCATCGCCGACGACGACCCGCGGGTCAACCCGTGGGGCGGTGCGATCGCCATCGGCCACCCGCTGGCCTCCTCGGGCGTGCGGCTGATGACCCAGCTGGCCCGCCAGTTCGCCGAGCACCCCGAGGTCCGCTACGGCCTCACGGCGATGTGCATCGGCATCGGCATGGGCGGCACCGTCATCTGGGAGAACCCGCACTGGGAAGGAGACAAGTGAGCGCGCTCGCCGCACCGAACGAGGTCGTCACCAGGGCGCTGCTGCGTCAGGTGAACGTACCGGGGCTGGACCGACCCGCCGCCCTGATCACGTTGGACAACGGCTTCGACCACACCAAGCCGAACACCTTCGGCCCGGCCGGGTTGACCAGCCTGGACGAGGCGATCACCGCCGCGCTCGCCGCCGACCCGGCGTTCATCGCGGTCACCGGCAAGCCGTACATCTTCTGCGTGGGCGCGGACATCGTCGGCCTGCCGCAGCTCGCCGACCGCGCGCAGGCGCTGGAAATCGGCCGGCTCGGCCACCGGGTCTTCGCCCGGCTCAAGGACAGCGCGGTGCCCACGTTCGCGTTCGTCAACGGCGCGGCCATGGGTGGCGGCCTGGAGCTGGCGCTGCACTGCCACTACCGGACGCTCTCCGGCGGCGCCGCGGCCCTCGCGCTGCCCGAGGTCTCCCTCGGTCTGGTCCCCGGGTGGGGCGGCACCCAGCTGCTGCCGAACCTGATCGGCATCCCCGCCGCCACCCAGGTGATCATCCAGAACCCGCTCATGCAGAACAAGATGCTCAAGCCGAAGCAGGCCGCCGAGCTGGGCATCGCTGATGTGCTGCTGGAGCCGGCCGACTTCCTGGAGCGGTCCCTGGAGTGGGCCGCCGGCGTGGTGCGGGGCCAGGTCACAGTGACCCGGCCCGCTGTCGACAAGGACATGTGGGCCGGCGTGCTCTACTTCGCCCGGCAGACCCTCGACCAGCGGCTGCACGGCGCGGTTCCGGCCGCGTACAAGGCGCTGGACCTGCTGGAGACGGCGAAGGACGGCGACTTCGCCGCCGGCACCGCCGCCGAGGACGAGGCCCTCGCGGACCTGGTCTTCTCCGAGGAGCTGCGCAGCGGCCTGTACGCCTTCGACCTGGTGCAGCGGCGGGCCAAGCGTCCGGCCGGCGCGCCGGACAAGGGCCTCGCCCGGCCGGTCACCAAGGTCGGCATCGTCGGCGCCGGCCTGATGGCCAGCCAGCTGGCACTGCTGTTCGCCCGCCGCCTCCAGGTGCCGGTCGTGATGACCGACCTGGACCAGTCCCGGGTGGACAAGGGCGTCGGCTACGTGCACACCCAGATCGAGAAGGCCGTCACCAAGGGCCGGATGGACAAGGGCACCGCCGCCAAGCTGTACGGCCTGGTCAGCGGCACTGTCGACAAGAGCGCCTTCGCCGACGCCGACTTCATCATCGAAGCCGTCTTCGAGGACCTGGGCGTCAAGAAGCAGGTCTGGGCCGAGCTGGAGAAGATCGTCTCGCCGGAGGCGGTGCTGGCCACCAACACCAGCTCGCTCTCCATCACGGAGATGGCCGCCGAGCTGGACCACCCGGAGCGGGTGGTCGGCTTCCACTTCTTCAACCCGGTGGCGGTGCTGCCGCTGCTGGAGATCGTCCGGGGTGAGCGGACCGACGACGCCACCCTCGCGACCGCGTTCGCGGTCAGCAAGCAGCTGAAGAAGTCCTCGGTGCTGGTCAAGGACGCCCCCGCGTTCGTGGTGAACCGGCTGCTCACCCGCTTCCTGGGCACCGTCTTCGCCGCTGTCGACGCCGGCACCCCGCTGGACGTGGCGAACAGCGCGCTGGACCCGCTGGGTCTGCCGATGCGCCCGCTGGCCCTGCTCCAGCTGGTCGGGCCGGCCGTCGCGTACCACGTGGGCGGCACCCTGCACGCGGCGTACCCGGACCGGTTCGGCGTCAGCGAGAACCTCAAGCGGATCGCCGACTCGGGCCAGCCCATCGTGGTCGACGACAAGGTCAACGAGGAGGTCGCCAAGCTGCTCGTCGTGGGTGACCAGCCGCTGACCGCCGAGCAGGTACGGCAGAACGCGCTCGACGCGCTCGCCCAGGAGATCCGGCTGATGCTGGACGAGGGCGTGGTCGCTGAGGCGCAGGACATCGACCTGTGCATGATCCTCGGTGCCGGCTGGCCGTTCCACCTGGGCGGCGTCACGCCGTACCTGGACCGGACCGGCACCAGCGAGCGCGTCACCGGCCAGCGGTTCCTGCCGCGCGGGGCGGCGAGCCTGCCCGCCTGACCGTTCGCGGTACCACCGTCGCGGTGGTCGGGCCGTTCCTCGTGGACGGGCCGGCCACCGCGTTCGCGTCTGGCCCCGGCCGCAGCGGAGACGGGAGCACCGGCTGCGGACAGCGCACTGCCGCGAGTGGGCAGCGTGCGGGCTCGTCACCGGGTTAGGATCACCCGCTTTGCTACCCGATCTTGGAGCTGACTGATGTCCCAGCCGCCGGTCGACCCCTACGGACCGCCGCACGGTTCCTATCCCCCGCCGCAGCAGCCCGGCCAGCCGGTGCCGCCGCAGCCCGGCGGCCAGCCGGGCTTCCCACCCGCACCGCAGGGCTTCCCGCCGCCGCAGCAGCAGGGCTTCCCGGCCGCACCGCAGGGCTTCCCGCACGTGCAGCAGGGTCAGCCGTGGGGCGACCCGAGCATGGTTGGCGGCCCGCCGCCGGCGAAGAAGTCGAAGGTCGGCCGGATCGTGCTGATCGTGCTGGCCGTGGTGCTGGTGCTCTGCCTCGGCGGCGCGGCGATCACCTGGCTCGCGGTCAAGGACGAGGTGGGCGAGGTCGTCGACGCCACCAACACGCGGGTGGTCGCGCCGACCACCCTCGCCGGCCGGCCGAAGATCGACGACCCGGAGCTGCAGAAGCTCTCCGACGATCTGGTCGCCGAGATGAAGTCGACGGTGCAGAACGAGACCAGCGCCGTCGGCGCCTTCTACGGCGACCCGGCCGAGGAGGACCTCGTCATGATCGCCGGCACGTCCGGCCTGATGGCGGACCCGAAGAAGGAGTTGGACACCGCGGTGACCGGGCTCTCCACCGAACTCGGGGTGGCCACGATGGCAGCCGTCGAGCCCGGTCCGCTCGGTGGCGAGGCGCGCTGCGGCGACGGCACGACCGACGGTGTGCCGCTGGGCGTCTGCGTCTGGGCCGACAAGGGCAGCGTGGGCCTCGTGGTGATGTTCTTCAAGTCCGGCGCGGAGGCGAAGGCCGAGTTCGCCACCATCCGGGGCCAGGTCGAGCAGCGCTCCTGAGCCGTACGGACCGACCGGGCCCCGGCCACCCTCGGGTGGCCGGGGCCCGATGCCGTACGCCGTCGGTCAGGCCGGTTCGCCGTCCTCCGCGGCGGCCCGCGCCGCCGCTGCCGCCGCCCGCTCGTGCGCACTGCGCAGCACGCAGAACTCGTTGCCCTCCGGGTCGGCGAGCACCACCCAGCCGGAGCCGTCCGGCCGGGTCTGGTCGTCGACGAGCGTCGCGCCGATGCCGAGCAGCCGCTCGACCTCCTCGGCCCGGGTCCGGTCGGCGGGCTGCAGGTCCAGGTGCAGCCGGTTCTTCACCGACTTGCCCTCGGGCACTGCGATGAACAGCACCTCCGGGCCACCCGGGGGCAACAGCATCGCCTCCGGGTCGCCGGGAAAGTCGTCCGGCTGCCGGGGGCAGTCGAAGACCTGCGACCAGAAACCGGCCAGCGCGTACGTGTCGTGGCAGTCGATGCTGATGTTGTGAATCGTCGAGCTCACGGTTGATCCTCCACAGTGGTGGTGGCGACACGCTCCCCGGCGCTGCGCAGAACGCAGAACTCGTTGCCCTCCGGGTCGGCGAGCACCGCCCAGCCCGTGCCGTCGGCGTGCCGCCGGTCGGCGACCATGCTGGCTCCGAGGCCGAGCACCCGCTCGATCTCCTCGTCCCTGGTCCGTTCGACGGGCTCCAGGCAGATGTGCAGCCGGTTCTTGGTCACCTTCTCGTCCGGCACCGCCTGGAAGAACAGGTCCGGGGTCGCCGCGTCCGGTGGCAGCAGCGCCGCCTCCGGATCACCCGGGACGTCCTCGGGATGCCGGGCGTACCCGAGCACCGCCGACCAGAAGCCGGCCAGGGCGTACGTGTCGTGACAGTCGAAACTGATGTTGCGGATCCGTGGATACACGGGTGTTCCCTCCGTGCTGGATAGGGATGCTCCGCCTCCGGGGATCAGCCGAGAGAGACCCGGGGTGCGGAGTCGGTGATCGTGGACATCGAACGCACCCCCCTTCGATCTCGAGCTGACGGGGTGATCGTGCCATCGGGTCAGCGCCGCCCGCAACCCGTCCGACGGGTGGGTCAGCCGGCGGTGGGCACCGCCGGGGCGTCCGCCGACGGCAGGGTGACCGTCACCTCGAGGCCCCCACCTGGTTGCGCGATCACCCGCACCGTGCCGCCGTGCGCGTCGCAGACCGCCCGGACGATGGACAGCCCCAGGCCGGAGCCACGGGCGCCGGTGCGTTCCCGGCCGCCGCGCCGGAACGGCTCGAACAGGCCCGGCACGTCGGCCTGGTCCACCTCGAAACCGGTGTTGCCCACCACCAGCCAGGAGCGCTCGCGGTCGGTGCCGGTGCGCACCCAGAGCCGGCCGTGCAGGTGGTTGTAGCGAACCGCGTTCTCGATCAGGTTACCGGCCAGCCGGTCCAGCAGCCCCGGGTCGCCGACCACCGGCGCGGACTCCAGCGACGTCTGCACCCGCAGGCCGATCCGCTCCACCTCCCGCCGCATCGCCGACAGCGCATTGGCCGTGCCGGTGGCGAGGTCACACTCGGTGCGGCGGCCGAGCCGCCGCCCCGCCTGCGCCTCGCTGCGCGCCAGCACCAGCAGCGCGTCGACCAGACCGTTGGCCCGCTCCGACGCGTCCCGGACCACCATCGCCATCCGGCGGTACTCGGCGGCGTCCGCATCGTCGTCGCTGAGCGTCACGTCGATCTCGGTCCGCATCACGGCGAGCGGGGTACGCAGCTCGTGCGAGGCATTGGCCACGAAACGCTTCTGCGCCTCGAACGCGGACGCGATCCGGTCCAGCATGGCGTCGAAGGTCTTGGCCAGCTCGGCCACCTCGTCGTCGGCGCCCGAGTAGCCGATCCGCTGGTCCAGGGTCGCCTCACCGAGCCGCTGCGCGGTCGCGGTGACCTGGTGCAGCGGCCGCAGTGCCCGGCCGGCCACCGCGTACGCGCCGGCCACCCCGACCACGCTGATCGCCAGCAGCGCGACCAGACCCTTGGCCAGCAACTCCCCCGAGGCGGCGTCGACCAACTGGCGCTGCCACTGTTCGGCGTCGAGCACCCGGCCGTCGGACAGCACCACTGTCGTACCCGGCAGCAGCTCGTCGGTGGGTCGCAACGCGTCCCGAACGAGCAGCCAGGCCAGCAGCACCAGGATCGCTCCCGCGCCGATCAGCAGCACGCCGTTGAGCACGGTCAGCCGCAACCGCAGGGTGGGCCGCAGACGCCCCCGATCGGTCATGACACGGCCTCAGCGGTGCGGTAACCCGCGCCGACCACCGTCTCGATCAGCGGCGGTTCGCCGAGCTTCTTACGCAGTGTCATCACGGTGACCCGGACGATCGTGGTGAACGGGTCCGTGTTGGCGTCCCAGACCCGTTCCAGCAGCTCCTCGCTGGACACCACCGCGCCGCGCGCCTTGAGCAGCTCGCTGAGCACCCCGAACTCCTTGTTGGTCAGGTCGACCGGCACGCCGGCCCGGGTGGCGACCCGGCGGGCCGGGTCGAGCACCAGATCGGCCAGTTCGAGCACCGGCGGCGCGGCCGGGGTGGCCCGCCGGCCCAGCGCCTGCACCCGGGCGACCAGCTCGTCGAAGGCGAACGGTTTGGGCAGGTAGTCGTCCGCGCCGAGCTGCAACCCCTCCACCCGGTCGGCCACCGTGCCGCTCGCGGTCAGCATCAGCACCCGGGTCAACGCGCCGGAGGCGGCCAGGTCGGCGCAGATCTGGTCGCCGTGCACGCCGGGCAGGTCGCGGTCCAGCACGACGACGTCGTACCGCGTGACGAACGCCGCCTCGTGGCCGGCGTCACCGTCGTAGGCCACGTCGACCGCCATCCCCCGCTTGCGCAACCCGCGCGCGATCGCGTCGGCGAGGTTGCGCTCGTCCTCCACCACCAGTACCCGCATCCCGGCCTCCTCGCTGCTGACCACCGACAACCTAGTGCCGGCCGGCAACCATCGTCCCTCGCCGCCCGCGCGGGCCGGCGTTGCGGACCATCCCGGCGTACGCGATGCTTCCGGCACCGAGCGACGGACGGACCTGTCATGACCATCGCGGCACCACCTGCCCTGCGGGACATCGCCTACCGGGGCTTTCACCTACCAACGGACCGGGCGGCCGGCACCGGTGACGGCCTGCGCGCCGACGACCGGGGGCTGACCCCGGCCGACGCGGACCCGCCGGCGGCCCGGGGCAGCTGGACGTCACCACCGGTCCGGGTCGGTTTCCCGGTCGCCGAGGTGGTGCCGTCCTGGACCGCCGACACTCCCGACGGCTGCTGGATCGAGGTCGAGCTGCGCGGCTGGCACGGGAACGGGCCGAGCACAGGTTGGTACCTGCTGGCCCGCTGGGCGGCCGACGACCGCGCGGTGCGGCGCACCTCGGTGCCCGGGCAGCGCGACGGCGACGCCCGGGTGGACACCGACACGCTGATCGTGACAGGTGCGACGGTCACCGGCTGGCAGGCCCGGGTGACCCTGTGCCGGCCGCCGGGCAGCCCGGCCGGCCCGGTGCTGCGCAGCATCGGCGCGGTCGCCACCGGCCACCCGCCGACCGATCCGTCCGATGAGCCGGAGCCGGGCGGCGACCGGCAGCCGACCGCCGGCGCCGGCCGCGGAAGGGTGCTGGACGTGCCCCGCTACTCGCAGCGGCTGCACGCCGGCCAGCACCCGCAGTGGGGTGGCGGCGGCGACTCCTGGTGCAGCCCCACCTGTACCTCGATGGTGCTCGCCTACTGGGATGCCGGGCCGGCGCCGGAGCGCTACGCCTGGGTGGAGCCGCCCGGCCCGCGCCCGGTGGTGGTGCACGCCGCCCGGCACTGCTACGACCACGGGTACGCCGGGGCCGGCAACTGGCCGTTCAACACCGCGTACGCCGGGCTGCACGGGGTGGAGGCGTTCGTCACCCGGCTGCGGTCGCTGGCCGAGGCCGAGGCGTTCATCGCCGCCGGCATCCCGTTGATCGTCTCCGCCGCGTTCCGGGCCGGCGAGGTGCCGGGGCTGGCGTACGACACCAGGGGGCACCTGATGGTGCTGGTCGGCTTCACCGCCGACGGTGACCCGGTGCTCAACGACCCGTACGCGCCGGACGACGACGCGGTACGCCGGACCGTGCCCCGACGGCGGTTCGAGGTGGCCTGGCAGCGGGGCAGCGGTGGGGTGGCGTACGTGCTGCGGCCGGCGTCGGTGCCGCTGCCCCCGCCGCCCGCCCAGGCCAACTGGTGATCAGTCGGGCAACCGCCACAGCCCGTACGAGCCGTCGACCCGGCGGCACAGCAGCCGGCCCGGGCTCGCCTGGCACTCCCCGTTCGCGTCCGGCAGCACGTCCAGCATCCGCACCGTGCCGGCACGCACATCCAGCTCGGCGACGAGCAGCCCGCCGTCGGGATGCCGGCGTAGCCCGATCATCGGGCCCCCGAGATCGGAGCCGGCCAGCTCCCAGCGGCCCAGGTCGGCCAGCACCCGACCGGTCGGCGGATCGAGCACGACCAGTTGCTCCGCCCCGGGGCCGGCGCTGCTCAACGTGGTGGCCACCAGCCGGCCGGCGACCGGCCAGACCCACCCCCAACGCTCGCTGCTCCAGAGCTCCCGGCCGGTCGCAGGGTCGACCGCCCGCAGCCGACCGGAACGGGTCTGCAGGCAGACGACGGGGTCGCAGCCGGTCGCGTACAGCGAGCCGTCGGCGGTGGTGCTCCAGCGCTGGTCCAGCTGGTCCAGCCCGTAGGCGGTGACCATGGCCGGAGTCCCGCCGACGGTGAACAGGAGGCCGTCCACCACCTGCACGGTCTCGTAGGCCCCGCCGCCCACCCGCAGGCGGGCCCGGGTCAGCACCCTGCCGGTGGCCGCGTCGCGTATCTCGAACGACCCGTCCGCGTTCCTGAGCAGCACCCGGTCCACCGCATTCCCGGCCGTCCCGTAGTTGATCTCACCCGGGGCGGTGGTCAGCTGCCAGCGCACTGTGCCGCAGCAGGTATCGACCACGCGCAGGCTGCCCGGCTCGTCCTCGCCGCCGGGCTGGAACAGGATGTTGCCGTCGGCCAGCTCGACGGGGCTGCCCGGCTGCTGCCACCGATACGCCCCGGTCGCCCGGTCCAGCACCACGGTGAGTGCGCCCCGCCCCTCGGAGCCAACCTCGTACCCGGTGACCAGCAGCATCCCGGCCAGCGGCGTGACTCCCCAGTAGCGGCCCTCCGCGGGCAACGGCACCTGCCAGACCGGCTCGCCGCCGGGCAGCCGGTAGGCGGCCAGCCGCCGCTGCGGCGTCTGGGGGGTGATCGGATCGATGACCAGGAACAGGTCATCCGTGACCACCACATTGGCCCCGAGCCGGGCCGGCAGCGGCACCACGGCCCGCCGGGACACCGGTCCGGCGGCGACGAGGGTGGCCAGCACGAAGAGCAGGACCAGCGCGCAGCGCAGCGGTCGGCCGTTGGCGCGAGGCCGGCGGGGCCGCGTGTCGGGCTCCGGCTCGTGCCGCAGCTCACCGAGGTCGATCACCGGGCCGGTCACCGCCGGAACCGCCACAGCGCGGTCGATCCGTCGAGGCGACGGCAGCGCAGGACCGGCGGGGCCGGTGTCGCGGCGGTCAGGACAGCCGGCACCGGCGGCAGCACCGCCGCGCCGAGCTCGATGACCGACGACACCGACAGTCCTTTCCCGCCTCCGGCTGGCCGGCGCACCGGGCACCGCAAACCGACCGTTGGGCGTACCGGCCCGGCAAAAGCGACGCATCCTCGCCTGTACGATGGCGCGTCGTGGCCGTGCCGGTGGTAGACCCTTCGCTGAATTCCAAGACCGACGCCGATCCGGCCGAGGTCGAGCCGACACCACGGCCTCGACGCCGCCCGGCCCGTGCCGACCTGCTGGCCCTCGGAGCCTATGTGCTGCTGGGCGTCTTCGTCTGCCTCAACTACTGGGGGGACGTGCAGGCCCGGGTATCCTCGCACCTGCCCACCGACCACAGTTGGTTCGAGTGGCTGTTCGCGCATGGCGCGTACTCGCTGCGGCACCTGGAGAACCCGCTGTTCACGGCGCGGCAGAACGCCCCGGACGGGGTGAACATGATGGCCAACACCTCGCTGCTCGGGGTGACCCTGCCGCTGGCCCCGCTGACCATGCTGCTCGGACCGCAGGTGATGTACGCGCTCTACCTGGGCGGGGCACTGGCGGCCACCGCCGGCACCGGGTACTGGGTGCTCTCCCGGCACCTGGTGCGCTCCCCGGCGGCGGCCTTCGTCGGTGGCGCCTTCCTCGGCTTCGCGCCGGGGATCATCCACCACGCCAACGGCCAGCCCAACTTCGTGTCCAACTTCCTGCTGCCGCTGATCGTGCTGCGGGTGCTGCGGCTGGGCGAGCCGGGCCGGTGGCGGCGCAACGGGCTGGTGCTCGGGGTGCTGGTGGCGTACCAGATCTTCATCAACGAGGAGATGCTGCTGCTCACCGCGCTGGCCTGCCTGGTCGTCGTGCTGGCGTACGCCGTGCAGCGGCCCGGGGCGGCACGCGCCGCGGCGGGCCCGTTCCTGGCCGGGCTGGGCGTCGCCGGCGGGCTGGCGCTGCTGCTCGCCGCGTACCCGATCTGGTTCCAGTTCAACGGCCCGCAGTCCTACCGCGGCCTGCAGGGCGGCGTCTTCCACAACTGGGGCGAGGACCTCGTCGCCTTCGTCACCTTCGCCCGGGACACCTGGGCCGGTGACCCGGCGGTGGAGCAGACGATCGGGCTGACCGAGCAGAACACCTGGTTCGGCTGGCCGCTGGTGCTGCTCTCGGTGGTGGCCCTGGTGCTGCTCGTGCGGCGGTCGTTGGCCGCCCGGATCGTCGCGGTGCTGATCGTGGTCTTCAGCGTGGCCGCGATCGGGCCGCGGGTGCGCTTCAACGGCGTGGAGACCGGGGTACGCGGACCGTGGTCGTACGTGTCGGACGACCTGCCGCTGGTCGAGATGATGATGCCGACCCGGCTGAGCCTGGTGGTGGCCGCCGCCGTGGGCGTGCTGCTCGCACTGACCTGGGACGCGGCGTCCCGCCAGGGTCGCCCGGTAGCCGACCGGGCCCGGGTGCCGGTCCCGCGTGCCGGCGAGCCGACCCCGGCAACGCCGGACGAGGCGGCCACGTCGGTCGCGTCGCGCCGGCGGTGGCTTCGTCCGGTGGGGTACGCGGCGGTCGCTCTCGCCGTGCTGCCGCTCCTGCCCCGCCCGCTGCCGGCCCAGACGATGGACCCGCCGCCGCACTTCATCACCGCGGGCGGCTGGCGGCCGTACGTGCCGGCGGGCCGCACGTTGGTGCCGGTGCCGATCCCGAGCAACGTGCACGGTCTGCCGACGCTGCGCTGGAGTGCGCTGACCGGCCAGGAGTTCCCCATCCCGGGCGGCTACTTCATCGGCCCGAACGAGGTGGGCGAGGGAGTGTTCGGCGCACCGAACCGGCCGACCAGCAGCCTCATCTACTCCACGATGGACGCTGGCGTGGTTCCCGCGCTCACCGACGAGAATCGCCGCCAGGCGGTCGAGGATCTGCGGTTCTGGCGGGCGTCGGTGGTGGTGCTCGGCGCGCATCCGCGCGAGGCGGTGCTGCGCGAGCTGGTCACCGCCCTGATCGGGTCGCCGCAGCGGGTGGACGACGTCTGGGTCTGGGACGTCCGCGCGCTGGTGGGCTAGCCGGCCGGTCAGCCGACGCGGCCTCGGACGTCCCACACCCACCCGCCGTCGACGGGCCGGCCCGGCCCGAGCAGCTCCTCGATGGTCCGGCGGACCGGTTCGCCGTGCGCCAATCGGCCGAGCACCACCAGCGCGGCCCGCCAGTACCGCAGATCCTCGACCGCCTGACGGCGGTCGGCGTCGGTGAGCGCCGGCACCGCGCCGGTCTCGGCCACCCGGCGCAGCAGCACGGCGGTGGGCCGGTCCGGCGCACCCCAGCGCGCCGCCGGGTCGTCCGGGCCGGTCGGGCCGATGAAGTACCCGCCGGGCGCGCGGAAGGCCAGTCCGGTGCGGGCGGACCAGAGCATCACCGGGCTCAGCGCGGCACCGGTGACCGGGGGCACAGCGACCACTGTCCGGCCGGGTGGCACCAGCGGGCGCCACCCGCCGTCAGCGACGAACTCCGGCACCGGTGCGACCGGTACGGCTTTGATCGGCGTCGGGACCAGGGGCAGCAGCGCGGCGGCCACCGCGCCGGTCCACAGCAGCCGCACCGGTAGCCCCGGAGCGGCCGGCGGCCGACGTGCCGGCCGGACCCGGTCCAGGGAGAGTGCCATCAGCACGCCCAGCACCGGCACGCAGACCAGCGCGAACCGCGCCGGGACCGCGAGGTCGAGCAACGGCAGCTCGGCGATCAGCCGGTACGGCCCGGGGATGCCGGTGGCCGTGCCGTCCACCCGCAGCTCGGTGCCGAGCGAGAGCAGGGCGAAGACCAGGCCGCAGCCGGCCAGCGCGCGGACCAGCGGCCGTCGCCACAGCCAGATCACCACCACCACGGCGAGCACGAGCAGCCCGGGACCGAAGAACGAGTTCTCCTCGGTGGGGTTCGGCGAGAGCAGCCCCGGCAGCCAGTCGTCACCGAGCACGGTCTGCCGGGCCGACGCGGTGAACGACGCGGCGTCCAGTTGGAAGCCGCGCGCGGCGAAGGCCATGCCGGAGTAGTGCTGTGGGCCGTGGAACTGGAACCAGATCGGGTACGCCAGCAGCACCGCCGCCACGACGGCGGCCACCGCGAGCCGGCGGAGCAGGTCCGGCGCGAGCCGCCGGGCCGCCACCCGGTCGGCGAGCGCGTAGCCCAGCGCGAACACCCCGGCGGCGAGCGCCAGGAAGACCAGCACCTCCTCGCCGATGAACACCTGCCAGACGAGCAGCAGCCCGAGGCCCACGCCGGGCCGCCACACCGCACCGGGCCCCGGCCCGGGCCGGAACACCAGGGCGAGGATCGCGGGCACCAGGAACTGGGCGGCCACGTGCAGGTGCGCGCCGGCCTGGGAGATCATGCCGGGGGCGAAGCCGCAGATCAGCCCGCCGACCGCCGCCGCGGACGGCGCGGTGACCAGCCGGCGGCGCAGCAGCGCGTACCAGGCCGTGGCGGTGCCGGCGAGGCAGCAGACGACCGCCACGCAGAACGCCACCTGCGAGCCGAAGAGCAGGGTGACCGGGGCCAGCGGGACACCCAGGCCGAGCACCGAGGTGTTCGCCATCAGATTGACGCCGTCCGGCGCGTTCAACGCGGTGCTGTGGAGCGGGTTCTCCCCCGCCACCACGGCGCGGGCCGCGTGGGCCAGCATCCACTCGAACAGAACCTGGTCGCCCGCCTGGTGGAAGAGCCGCCCGGGGTGGCGCCACTGCCCGCTGGTCAGCAGCACGGCCAGCCCCAGGTAGCCGACCACCACCAGGGCGTCCGGCAGCCAGGTGGGCCGGGACCTGCGTGCCGGCACCGGAACCGCCGACACCGGGTCCGCGGTCGCCGGGGACGCCGTCCCGGCGGTCATCAGACCGAGTGGTCGGTCAGCGTCCGGACGTCCCACACCCAGACGTCCAGCTCCTGACGGCCGGGACCGACCAGCTCCTCGACGGTACGCCGCAGTGGCTCGACGTGCTGCTGCCGGACCGGCAGCACCAGGATCGCCGCCCGCCAGTGCCGCAGCTCGTCCATGAAGCGGCGGCGCTGCCGGTCGTCCAGTTTGGGCGTCCGGCCGGTGGTCGCCACCTCCTCCAGCAGCTGACCCACCCCGCTCGGTCGGCCACCGAACCGGCCCGGGTCACCGGTGTTGCCGTTGCGGGGCGCGAGGAAGTAGCCGCCGGGAATCTTGAAGTCGAGGTTGGTGGCCGCCGCCCAGCGCATGCCGTGCGTGTTCCCCATGCTGGGCACCGGAACCGGCACCAACGTCTGGTCCGGACCGACGTACGCCCGCCAGCGGTCGGCTGTGATGAACTCCGGCACCGGAGGTCGGGACACCATCCGCAGTGGCATCGGGGCGATCGGCAGCAGCGCGAACGCCAGACCGGCGACGACGAGCTTTCGCACGGTGCGCCGGTCGGCCGGGCGCAGCGCCCAGGCCCGTTCGACGGCGAGCGCGATCAGCAGGCCGACCACCACGCTGGTGATCAGGCCGAACCGGGTCGGCACCACCGCGTCCAGCAGCGGCAGGTGGACCAGCCACTGCCAGGGCCCGGTGACCAGCTCCCGGTCCCACCAGGAGATCCGTTCGCCGAGGGAGAGCACGGCGAAGAACCCGCCGGTCGCCGCGAGCGCCCGGACGATCAGGTTCCGCCGCAGCCAGACCACGACGCCGACGGCGAGCAGTGACAGGCTCCAGCCGAAGAAGGCGTTCTCCTCCGAGTAGTTCGGCGCCAGGTTGATGTTGGCCCGCTGGTTGCCGCCCAGGGTGGGCGAGCCGGGGGCGAAGAAGGCGGCGACGTCGTTGCCGTAGTCCTGCACCGCGTCGCTGAGCCCGTGGTACGCCATCGGCCCGGCGAACTGCACGTACAGCGGGTACGCCAGCAGTGCCCCGGCCAGCAGCGCGCAGGCCGCCAGGCCGGCGGCCAGCGGCCGCCACGCCGCCGACCAGCGGGCCGGCTCCTGCGCGAGCACCGCGAGCAGGAAGACCCCGCAGGCCATCGCGGTGAAGAGCAGGATCTCCTCGTTGATGAACGCCTGCGCGGTGACCAGCAACGCCAGAAGCACCCCATCGCGCACCGGCCGGTGGGACCGGGTGAGCGCGAGGACCCGCCAGACGATGAACGGCAGCAGGAACTGGCTGATGATGTTCGGATGCCAGCTTGCGTGCGAGAGCATCGCCGGGGAGAACCCGCAGAACCAGCCGCCGACGGCCGCCGCGAGCGGCGTGCGCACCAGGTGCCGGGAGAGCACGGTGTACCAGGCCATGGCGGTGCCGGCGAGGCCGAGCGTCACCAGCACCACGAAGGACACCGCCGGTCCGAAGAGCAGGGTCACCGGCACCATCGGGATACCCAGCGCCAGCACTGCCGTGTTGGCCATCAGGTTGACGCCGTCGGGGTAGTTGAACTGCTCGGTGTAGAACGGATACTCGCGGTGCAGCACCACGCGTACCGAGTGGGCGAGGAAGAACTGCACCTGGGCCGGGTCGCCGGTGTAGAGCGAGGCCACCCGGCCGGCGGGGTCCAGCCAGAGCCGGCTGGTCACCCAGAGCGCGGCGAGCAGGAACAGCGCGCCCACGGCCAGGTCCTGCCGCCGCCGGGTCCACCCGGTCCACCCGGTCCACCAGAGTCGCCGTGTCCTGCCCGGTGCCTCCACCCCGGATCCCGTTTCCTCGTCCACCCTGGCCGCAGCGGGAGCGGACGTCGGCGACGCGACCGGCCCCGCGAGCGCGGATTCCGCGACGCGGGGAACCATGGCGGGCGCGACGGGACCTGCGGAACCGACGAGAGCGTCGGCCGGAGTGTGGTGGCTCACTGTCTCGTCGGGGCGGTTCCCCGCCTCCCGGTGCGGCGCGGACAGGGCGCGGGACTCGGCAGGCGTCACAGTCGGCGGAGTCTACCCGAGCGACGAAAGGGTACTTAACCCCCGGTGTCGTCCAATGTGGTGGATGGACCGACCGCCACCGGAGGCGCCGCGTCGGACATCTCGTACTATGGCGCTTTCGCACGGCGACGACGAGGCGATCGGGAGGGGCGGACCAGGTGACTCCAGACCGCCGGCACGGCAGGGCCCTCACCGTCCTGCTGGCCGCCCTGCTGGCCGTCACGGCGTGCGGTCCGGTCGCCGATCGCAAGCCGAAGGACCTACGGGTCGGGTACGACAGCCTGGACGGCACACTGACGGTGTGGCCACCCCGGGGCGACCTGTCCGGCGACGCCACCACGACGTCGGCGGTCACCGACGCGGTACGCGACTGGCGGTCACCGGCAGACGACCGGGCGCACCTGCCCTCGTCCGGCATCCTCTTCTCCGGCCGCGTCGACGGCACCCCGGTGGCGCTGGTCGCCGCGGACGTGCCCGGCGAGAGCGCCTCCTGGCTGCTGCAACTCACCCGCGACGGCGACCGGTACGCGGTCACCCGCGCCACCGAGTACACCGACCCCGGCTACCTGGTCTACTCCGACGTGCTGCCGGTGCAGACCGCCGGCGGCCGGCGCTACCTGGTCTCCGCCCGCGTGCAGCGGCTGCTCGGGCCGCAGGGCCGGGCGCTGGCCGTCGCCGACGGCCTCAGCGCGCCGGTCGACGTGCCGGCCTGCGCGGCGGTCCCGGTGACCGCGACCCTGCGGGCCACCGAGTCGCTGCCCCGGGGTCGGGCCGCCGACCGGCTGCTCGACCTGGGCACCGGCACCGCCGATCCGCGTTATCCGCTGGTACGCGACGAGTCCGGCACCGGCCGGCGGGCGCTCACCGGCCTGGACACCTGCGTGCTGGCCGGCGACCGGGGCCCCTTCGGCAGCATCCCCCGCCGGATCGGCGACCGGGACGCGCCGCGGTCGGTGCCGACGTCCTGGCCGATGGCGAAGCTCACGGTCCGCTCGCTCGGCGAGGTCGCCCTCGGCGGTGGCGAGCCGGCCGAGTTGCAGCAGCTCAGCTGGGCCACCGACGCCGGCACGATGACCGCGGTGGTCTACCGACCGGCGGACGGGAGCGCGCCGGTGGTCTCGCCGGCCGACCGGGCCACCCCGTTGCAGACGTACCAGCTGCCGGTGCCCGGCCAGCCGCTGGTGGTGCTCAGCTGGCGGGCCACCCGCGACAGCTCGCTCTCCGTCCCACCGGGCACCCCGGTGCTGGTCGAACGCCCCGGCCTGGTGGTCATCCCCGAACCGCAACGCAGCCAGACCTTCAGCCTCGCCGGCACCGACAAGACCCACTACCGCTCGGTGCAGCCCCGCTAGCTGACCGGCCGCTGCCGCAACGCTACGTCAGGTCCGACGTCGAGAAGCCCGGCCATCGCTGAGCGGGGTTGACGAGCGGGCGGCCCCCATCCGGAGCCGCCCGCCGTCGTTCGTTCTCGTCAGTTCTGCGCGGCCGCGTCGCTGGGGGTCAGGCGGTCCGGGGTGGCGTCCAGGCTGGAGATCCAACCGGTGACGTTCCGGGCCACGTCCTGCGCGGTCAGGCCCAGGTCGGCGAGGATCTGGGCGCGGGTGCCGTGCGGGTGCCAGTCGGCCGGCACGCCCAGGTCCTTGAGCGGCACCCGGACATCGGCGTCGCGCATCGCCTGGCCGAGCGCGTCGCCCACGCCACCGACCCGGACGCCGTCCTCGACGCTGACCACGAGTCGGTGGCCGGCGGCAAGCTCGACCAGCTCGGCCGGGACCGGACGGACCCACCGTGGGTCCACCACTGTGACGCCGTAGCCCTGCTCGGCGACCCGTGCGGCCACCTCCATGCCCAGCTGCCCGAAGGAGCCGACGGCGACCAGCAGCACGTCGGTGCGGGCTGACTCGGCCAGCACGTCGACCGGGCCGACCCGGCGCAGCGCCGGCAGGTCCGCGGCGACCGCTCCGGTCGGGAAGCGCACGACGGTCGGGCCGTCGTTGACGGCCACCGCCTCGCGCAGCTCCTCGCGTAGCGTGGCGGCGTCCCGGGGGGCGGCGATCCGCAGCCCGGGCACCACCCCGAAGACCGACATGTCCCAGATGCCGTAGTGGCTGGGGCCGTCCGGGCCGGTGATGCCCGCGCGGTCCAGCACGAAGGTCACCGGCAGCTTGTGCATCGCCACGTCCAGCAGGACCTGGTCGAAGGCACGGTTGAGGAAGGTGGCGTAGACCGCGACCACCGGGTGCAGGCCACCCAGCGCCAGCCCGGCCGCCGAGGTGGCCGCGTGCTGCTCGGCGATGCCCACGTCGTACACCCGCTCGGGGTACTTGCGGGCGAGCTTGGCGATGCCGGTCGGCTCGGCCATCGCGGCGGTGATGCCCACCACGTCCGGCCGCTCGTCCGCGACGGCCAGCAGCTCGTCGGCGAAGACGTGCGTCCACTTCACCGAGGGGGCGGCCAGCAGCGCGCCGGTCTCCACGTCGAAGGCGCTGCCGGGGCCGTGCAGGCAGTCCGCCTCGTCCTCCTCGGCCGGGCGGTAGCCGTACCCCTTGCGGGTGACCGCGTGCACGATGACCGGGCCGCCGAAGTTCTTCGCCGCGCGCAGCGCCGACTCGACCGCCGCCACGTCGTGCCCGTCCACCGGGCCGACGTACTTGATGCCGAGGTCCTCGAACATGGCCTGCGGGGCGACCGCGTCCTTGATGCCCTTCTTGACCGCGTGCAGCACCTCGTACATCGGCTTCCCGACCAGCGGGGTGGAGCCGAGGGCGTCCTTGACCGTGTCGAGGACCTTCTCGTAGCCGGGGTTGAGCCGCAGCGAGGAGAGGTGGTCGGCGAGGCCGCCGATGGTGGGCGAGTAGGACCGGCCGTTGTCGTTGACCACGATGACCAGCGAGTTGCCGGCGGTGGCGATGTTGTTCAACGCCTCCCAGCACATGCCGCCGGTGAGCGCGCCGTCGCCGACCACGGCCACCACGCTGCGCGCCTCACCCCGCAGGGCGTACGCCTTGGCGAGGCCGTCGGCGTACGAGAGCGCGGTGGAGGCGTGCGAGTTCTCGATCAGGTCGTGCTCGCTCTCGGCCTGACTGGGGTAGCCGGAGAGGCCACCGCGCTGGCGGAGCTTGTCGAAGCCGGCCTGACGCCCGGTGAGGATCTTGTGTACGTACGCCTGGTGACCGGTGTCGAACAGGAGCCGGTCGCGGGGGGAGTCGAAGACGCGGTGCATGGCCAGCGTCAGCTCGACCACACCGAGGTTGGGCCCGACGTGCCCGCCGGTGCGGGAGACCTTGGCGATCAGAAAGTCCCGGATCTCGGCGGCGAGGACGTCCAGCTCCTCGCCGGACATCCGCTTGACGTCCTGCGGACCGCGCACCGTCCCCAGCAGCCGACCGTGGTTGGCCGTGTCCTCTTCAACGCTCATGACCGCAGAGTCTATCGGCCCCCCGGTACTCCGCAGCCCGGCCCGCGCACCGCACGCCCGGACCCGGCCCGTACCCGCGCGCTGAGTGCTCGGTCAGACACCGTTCGGCCGGACCACCCGGTGAGTGGCCGCGCGCCTGGTCAGGACCGGATCCGCAGCCGGCGCGGCGGATCGGCCGGCGTGCCGGGGTACGCCGGACCGGCCGGGGTCCAGGAGCCGAGCACCGCGCCCCGGGTGGCGCCGGTCACCGACGGAAGCGACCCGGGCAGACCGTGCCAGGACAGCCAGCCGAGCAGCGCGAAGGCGTACGCCTCCTTGGCCTGCGCGGGCACGCCCAGCTCGTCGGTGCCGCGCAGCCGCCACCTGCCCGCGCCCAGCGCGGCGAGCCGGCCCAGCAGGGTGGGGTTGCGCACACCACCGCCAGCGGCGACCACCTCGACCACGTCATGCCGGTCGCACTCGGCGGCCACCACCCGGGCGGTCAGCTCGGTCAGCGTGGCCAGGAGGTCGTCCACCGGCACCGACTCGCCGAGCGCGGCGAGCCGCCGGTCCAGGTAGCCGGCGTGGAACAGTTCCTTGCCTGTGGATTTCGGCGGCGGCGCCGCGTAGTACGGCTCGGCCAGCAGGTCGGCGAGCAACCCCTGGTGCACCCGGCCGGCGGCCGCCCGGGCACCGTCGAGGTCACACGGCCGGTCCAGGAAGCGCCGGGCCGCCGCGTCCAGCAGGGCGTTGGCCGGGCCCACGTCGTAGCCGAGCACCGGCGCCTCCGGCGCGACCACTGTGAGGTTGGCGATGCCGCCGAGGTTCAGCGCCGCGCGCGGCGCGGCGACGCTGTCGGCCGGGTCCAGCAGCAACGCGTCGAAGGCCGGCACCAGCGGCGCGCCCTGCCCGCCGAGGGCGATGTCCGCCGAGCGGAGGTCGCTGAGCACCGGTACGCCGACCCGGGCGGCCACCCGGGCCACCGCGCCCAGTTGCAGGGTGCCCAGGGCCACCCCGTCGGCGACCCAGTGGAAGACCGTCTGTCCGGGCGAGACCACCGCGTCGGCCCGCCCACCGGCCAGCTCCAGGCCGACCGCCGCCGCCTCCGCGAAGACCTCGCCGAGGCGGTTGTCGAGCCGGCAGACCGCCTCGATGGTGGTGGCCGCCGGCGGCAGCAGCGCGGCGATCTCGGCGCGCAGCCGCTCGTCGTAGTCCAGGCCGCGGTGCCCCAGCGGGCGCAGCCAAAGGGTCTCCCCCTCGGAGCTGAACTCCGCCGCCACCACGTCCACCCCGTCGTACGACGTCCCCGACATCAACCCGACGATCCGCATGAAGGAAGGGCCCCCTGTTAACGCCTCGTGTATAGGAAGGGTCCCCTGCTAACGCCCGGCCGGCGGGAGCAGCAGCCCGACCAGCTCGACGTGCTGGGTCATCGGGAACAGGTCGAAGCCGCGCAGTGCCTCCAGCCGCCAACCCAGCTCGGCGAAGGTGCGTACGTCCCGGGCGAAGGCGGCCGGGTCACAGGCCACGTACGCGACCGCGCGCGGACCGGCGGCGGCGAGCGCGCGCACCACCGGGGCGCCCGCCCCGGAGCGCGGCGGGTCGAGGACCACCACGTCGACCGGGCCGGTGATCCGTCGGCGGGCCAGCGCCGTCTCGACCCGGGCCGACACCACCTCGACCCGGGGCAGGTCGGCCAGGTTCTCCCGGGCGGCCGCGACGCCCTGCGCGGCCGCCTCCACCAGGGTCACCCGGCCGGTCGCACCGACCCGGGCGGCCAGCCCGGCGGCGAACAGCCCGGCGCCGCCGTAGAGGTCCCAGGCCACCTCCCCCGGCCGCGGGTCCAGCAGTTCCAGCACGGCTGCCGACAAAGTGTCCGCCGCCGCCGGATGCACCTGCCAGAAGGCGGACGCGGGGAGCGCCCAGTCCCGCCCGGCGGCCACCTCGCGGACCACGGTCGGCCCGCTCACCGGGGTCGCCACGCCGTCGCGGACCTCCGCGACTGTCACGTCCCCGCCGGTGCTGGCGACGGTCTCCACCGCCTCGGCCGCCGGCCAGCGCGCGCCGGTCGGGGTGAGCACCGGCAGCTGCTGGATGGCCGGGTGGGCGATCCGGCAGCGGTCGATCGGCACCACCTCGTGCGAGCGGTGCTTGAGCAGACCGGCCCGGTCGGCGGCGTCCACCGCGTAGCGGACCCGGGAGCGCCAGCCCAGCAGCCCGCCGGGCAGCGCCTCGACCCGGACGCCGAGCCGGTCCAGCTCGGCGTCGGGGAGCCCGCCGAGGCGGACCAACTGCTCGCGCACCACGGCGGCCTTCCAGGCCAGCTGCGCGTCCGCGGCGACGTGTTGCAGGTCGCAGCCACCGCAGGCGCCCGGCTTCGCGTACGGGCAGGGCGGCTCGACCCGGTCCGGCGAGGCTTCCAGCACGGTCACCGCGTCGGCCCGGACGAACCCCCGGTGCACCTCGGTGACCTCGGCGATCACCCGCTCGCCGGGCAGCGCGTGCCGGACGAAGACGACCTGGCCGTCGACCCGGGCCACGCAGTGCCCACCGGGGGCGACGGCGTCGACGGTCAGCTCGACAAGCTCGGCCTCGGCCAGCCCACGCTCCGGCGGTGGTGTCTCGGCCCGCCGTACGCCCGGCTCAGTCACGGCCGGTCCCGACCGGGCCGCCGTCGACCGGCCCGTTCTCGCCGGACGGCGCGGAGACCACGGGCGGTACGACCGGCGGCAGGGTGCCGCGCGGGGCCACCCGTGGCCCGCGCGCCGGGGTCCGGGACAGCGTGGCGTCCAGCCGGTCCAGGTTCTTGCTCGCGGTCGAGGCGAGCTGCCACGGGACGCTGACCACCATCACCCCCGGTTCGAAGAGCAGGCGCCCCTTGAGGCGCAGCGCGCTCTGGTTGTGCAGCAGGTTCTCCCACCAGCGCCCGACCACGTACTCCGGGATGAAGACGGTGACCACGTCCCGGGGTGACTGGCGTCGGGTGGAGGCGACGAAGTCCAGGATCGGCCGGGTGATCTCCCGGTACGGCGAGTGGATCACGGTGAGTGGGATTGCCATCTCCCGCCGTTCCCACTCGGCCTGGAGGTCCCGGGTGTCCTTGTCGTCCACGTTCACGGTCACCGCGGTCAGCGTGTCCGGCCGGGTGGCCCGGGCGTACGCGATGGCCCGCAGGGTCGGCTGGTGCAGCTTGCTGACCAGCACGATCGCGTGGTTGCGGGCGGGCAGCACTGCGCGACCCTCGTCCGGTGGGGTCAGCTCCCGGGCGACCCGGTCGTAGTGCCCACGGATGGCGAGCATCAACAGGTAGATCACCGCCATCGCGGCGATCGCGATCCAGGCGCCGAGCAGGAACTTGGTGATCAGCACGATCACCAGCACCGTACCGGTCAGGCCCATGCCGAACGTGTTGATGGCCCGGGAGCGGTGCATCCGCCGGCGCGCCTCCGGGTCCCGCTCGGTGCGCAGGTGCCGGTTCCAGTGCCGGATCATGCCGGCCTGGGAGACGGTGAACGAGACGAAGACCCCGACGATGTAGAGCTGGATGAGCCGGGTCACCTCGGCCTGGAAGCCGACGATCAGCACGATCGCGAAGAGGGCGAGGAAGACGATGCCGTTGGAGAAGGCCAGCCGATCGCCCCGGGTGTGGAACTGCCGGGGCAGGTAACGGTCCTGCGCGAGGATCGAGCCGAGCACCGGGAAGCCGTTGAACGCGGTGTTCGCGGCCAGGAACAGGATCAGGGCGGTCACCCCGGCCACCACGTAGAGCAGGATCGACCCGGAGCCGAAGACCGTCTCGCCGAGCTGGGTGGTGACGGTCTTCTGCACGTACCCCTCGGGGCCGGAGACGATCTGCAGGGCCGGGTCCTCGACGAACTGCAGGTGGGTCAGCCGGGCCAGCCAGATGATCCCGACCAGCATGCTCACCGAGATGGTGCCGAGCAGCAGCAGGGTGGTGGCGGCGTTGCGGCTCTTCGGCGCCTTGAACGCCGGAACCCCGTTGGAGATCGCCTCGACTCCGGTGAGTGCGGCGGCGCCCGAGCTGAACGTCCGCAGCAGCAGGAAGATCAGCGCGAAACCGGTCACGCTGTGCTCGGCCTGGATCACCAGATCGGCGCTCGGCGCGCGGAGTTCGTCGCCCAGCACGAAGACCCGGACGAGCCCGGTGAGCAGCATCCCGCCCATCACGATCACGAAGCCGTAGGTGGGGATGGCGAACGCGGTGCCCGACTCACGCAGGCCGCGCAGGTTCACCGCGCTCAGCAGCACCACCGCCGCCACCGCGATCATGACCTTGTGGGTGGCCACGAAGGGCACCACCGAGCCCAGGTTGGCCACGCCGGAGGAGACCGACACCGCCACCGTGAGGACGTAGTCGACCAGCAGGGCGCTGGCCACGCCGACGCCGAACTTCGGGCCCAGGTTGACAGTGGCCACCTCGTAGTCCCCGCCCCCGGAGGGGTAGGCGTGCACGTTCTGCCGGTAGCTGGCCACCACCGTCAGCATCACCACGACCACCGCGAGGGCGATCCACGGCGAGAAGACGTACGCCGACGCGCCGGCGATGGAGAGGGTCAGCAGGATCTCGTCGGGCGCGTACGCGACGCTGGACAGCGCGTCGGAGGCGAACACGGGCAGCGCGATGCGCTTCGGCAGGAGGGTGTGCTGCAGCCGGTCGGACCGGAACGGTCGACCGAGGAGCAGCCGCTTCAGCAGCGAGGTGGGACTGGCCACGAACGCCAAGAGTACGACCACCACGGCGGGAACGCGGGGGTGGGCGATCAGGGCTGGCTGGGGCGACGGGGTACGGTCGGTCCCCGCCTGCGACCCGGACGTGGCAGGCTCGCACTCGAAGGCCACCGGCAGCGGGAGCGGTACGCACCTTGGGAGGGACAGCGTGCACGTCGTGATCATGGGATGTGGTCGGGTCGGGTCGACCCTCGCCCACAGCCTGGAGTCCCGGGGGCACTCGGTTTCGGTGATCGACCAGGACGCCGACGCCTTCCGCCGGCTCGGTCCCGACTTCGCCGGGATCACGGTGACCGGGGCGGGCTTCGACGGCGACGTGCTGCGGCAGGCCGGCATCGAGCGGGCGGACGCCTTCGCCGCGGTCTCCAGCGGCGACAACTCCAACATCATCTCAGCTCGGCTGGCCCGGGAAACGTTCGGCGTGTCCCGGGTCGCGGCCCGCATCTACGACCAGCGCCGGGCGCAGGTCTACGAGCGGCTGGGCATCCCCACCGTGGCGACCGTGCGCTGGACGGCCGACCGGATGCTGCGGCACCTGGTGCCGGAGGGCAACGTGGAGATCTTCCGCGACCCGACGAGCACGGTGTCGATCGTCGAGGTTCCGGTGCACAAGGACTGGGTCGGCCGGCCGGTACGCGCCCTGGAGGAGGCGACCGGGGCCCGGGTGGCCTACCTGATCCGCTTCGGCATCGGCACGCTGCCCACCGCCTCGACCGTCGTACAGGAGGGTGACCAGGTCTTCATGCTGGTCAGTGACGACATCGTGGCGACGGTCACGTCGGTGGCGGCGACGCCGCCGGAAGGGGGGCAGTGAGCCATGCGGATCGCCATCGCGGGCGCCGGCAACGTGGGCCGCTCGATCGCCCAGGAGCTGATCGAGAACGGCCACCAGGTGATGCTGATCGAGCGCCAGCCGAAGATGCTGCGTCCGGAGCGGGTGCCGTCCGCCGAGTGGGTGCTGGCCGACGCCTGTGAGCTGGCCAGCCTGGAGGAGGCCAACGTCGCCGGCTGCGACGTGGTCGTCGCGGCGACCGGCGACGACAAGGTCAACCTGGTGGTGTCGCTGCTGGCCAAGACGGAGTTCGCGGTGCCCCGCGTGGTCGCCCGGGTCAACCGGGCCGAGAACGAGTGGCTGTTCACCGAGCAGTGGGGCGTGGACGTCGCGGTGAGCAAGCCGCGGGTGATGGCGGCACTGGTCGAGGAGGCGGTCACGGTCGGCGACCTGGTCCGGCTGATGACCTTCCGGCAGGGCGAGGCGAACCTGGTCGAGATCACGCTGCCGCCGACCGCGCCGTACGTCGGTCAGCCGATCCACGCCGTGCCGCTGCCCCGCGACTCCGCCCTGGTGGCGATCCTGCGCGGCAAGCGGGTCCTGGTGCCCAGCCCGGACGACCCGATCGAGGCCGGCGACGAGCTCGTCTTCGTCTGCACGGCCGAGGTGGAGGACCAGGTCCGCGCGGTGATCCTCGGCCCGGACAGCGTCGAGCGGACCCGCAGCTCCCGTTGAGCCGTGGCCCGCGACGCGGCGCCTGCGGTCAGGCGCCGGGCAGCGGGGTCGGTTGCGGCTCGCGGGTGACCCGGCGCACCGTCCAGACCGTGATCAGCAGCAGCAGCGCGTACGGCGGGTAGCCCAGCGCCAGCCGGGCCACACCCAGCGCGGTGTCCTGGTGGGCGAGGTAGAGCCCGGCCTGCACGCCCACCTTGGCCAGCCAGACCACGCCCCAGAGCACGGTCAGCTGGGTGAAGGTGCGCACCAGCTTCGGGTCGTCCCGCCACTCCGCGCGGCCCTTGGCCACCAGCACCGACCAGATCCAGCCCACCAGAGGCTGCCGGATGGCCGCCGAAACCAGCAGGGCAATGCCGTAGCCGATGCCGTAGAGGATGCCGGGGAGGTAGAAATCGCGCTCGTTGCCGGTACGCCAGGCGATGGCGGCACCGATGCCGATGCCGAACAGCCCGTTGATCGCGTGCCGGATCGGCCGGCGTTGGGCCAGCCGCAGCCCGGCGATCACCAGCGCGACGGCCACCGAGGCGATCACCGCGGGCCGCAGCTCGCCGATGATGTTGGCGATGACGAAGACCACCACCGGGATGCTGGACTCGACCAGCCCCCGCCAGCCGCCGAGCTGGTCGGCCATCTGCTCGGCGATCGTCGGCAGCTGCTCGTCGTCCTGAGGGCCGGTCTCCGGCTGCGCCGCCCGGTGCTGTCCCGTCGTCATCGCCGGCCTTCCGTCCGCAACGCCGTCACTTCGGCGAGTCCAGCTCGTAGTAGGGGTTGTAGATGACCTTGCGGTCGTCGCGCACCGCGACGCGGCCGCGCGCGGTCAGGTGCCGCCCCGGCTCGATCCCGGCGATGTGCCGCCGCCCCAGCCAGACCAGGGTGACCACGTCGCTGCCGTCGTACAGGTCGGCCTCGAGCGTGGGCAGGTTGGTCCGCGGTGTGTAGACCACCGTGCGCAGCCGACCGGCGACCGAGACCACCTGGCCCCGGGAGCACTGCTGGGCCGGGACACCGCCGCACTCGGCGCTCTCCCGACGCAGCTCCTGCGCGTCGATCTCGGCCTCGCTGGCGGTGAGCCGTTGCAGGATGCGCCGTAGCGACACCCGGCTCTCGTCGGTCGTCATGACCTCCGCGTCACCCTCTCCACGCTCACCGGCCCTGGCCGGCACTGGCCCGCCCCGGCGACGCCGGAACCGTGCCGCCAGCGTACGCCGACGGGGGCGGTTCCGGCGGGCCGGTGCGCGTGGGTCAGACCTGGCGCGGTTCGGCGGCGGACGCGTCGTCCCCGGCCTCGGCGCCGGCCTGGTCGGCGACCTCCTTGGGCAGCCGCAGCGGCAGCGGCTCGCGGACCGGCTTCGCCTCCTGGCCCCGGTCGACCACCAGGCCGTCCAGGCACTCGGCGAGCGGCCCGGCGGTGGCCGGGTCGAGGGCCACCGGGCCCTGGAACACGCCACGGACCATCCAGCGCGGCCCGTCGACGCCGACGAACCGCAGGTTGGTCGGGCCGTCCGGGGTCTGCACCTGGGCGTGCAGCTCGGGGCCGTACTCGCCGTCGACCTCCTGCGCGCTGGCGCCGTCGCGGAGCAGCGACTGGTGGATCTCCTCGCGCACCTCGTCCCAGATTCCCTCGGACCGGGGGGCGGCGAAGACACCCAGCTGCAGCGCGTTGTCCCCGTGCACCAGCACCACCTGCTGGATCACGCCCTGCGGGTCGGCCTGCACCCGCACCTCCACCTCGGCGACCGCCGGGATGTGCAGGCTGCCGAGGTCGAGCCGCTGCACGTCGTCGTTGACCTCGGAGATGTCGTACGGGCCGCGCTCCAGCGTCGGCGTCGACGCCTCGGTGCCCTGGTCGCCGACCTCGGTGGTCCGCTCGTCACGGGTGTGCCGCCCGGCACCGGCCCGCTTTCGGGAGAAGATCACTGCGCCCACCCTCCGCTGTTCGCACTCACCCTGCCACCTCTTCCGTCCACCCGTGGCCCGGCTCGTTCAGCCGCTGCTCGATCCGGTCCAGGCCCGCCGGCGACGGCACAAGCCCGGCGTGTCCGCCGGTGGAGCCGTGCCCACCGGTCCCGCGCTGGGACCCGGGCAGCTCGGCCACCGGCTCGAACCGGGCCCGTGCGACCCGCTGGACCACGAGTTGCGCGATCCGGTCGCCGCGGGAGATCTTCGCCGGCGTTTCCCGATCATGGTTGATCAGGTTGACCAGGATCTCACCCCGGTAGCCGGCGTCGACCGTACCGGGCGCGTTGAGCACCGTTACGCCGAGCCTGGCCGCCAGGCCGGAGCGGGGATGGACCAGGCCCACGTACCCCTCCGGCAGCGCGATGGCCACGCCGGTGGGCACCAGGGCCCGGGCGCCGGGCGGCAACTCCACGTCCGCGGCCGCCACCAGGTCGGCCCCGGCGTCGCCGGGATGGGCGTACGCGGGCAGCGGCAGCTCGGCATCGAGCAGCCGTACGGGCACGGGTACGACGTCGGTCACAGGTCTCTCTTCCGTCCGGTTGATCGGGGTGACCCTGCCATCCTGCCGGTTACCCGGGCCGCCGTGCGCCGTACCCTCGCAGGAGTGAGCATGTCGCCCTCTCCGTCCGCCGGTCAGCCACCGGTCGCGGCCCGCACGGCGTACGCCGAACGGCTGGATCTGCCCTGGTGGTTGTGGCTGGCCGGGCTGGTGGCCGCCGCGCTGCTGGCCGTCGAGATCTGGTTGGGCGCCGGCGGCGTCCGCGCCTGGCTGCCGTTCGCGGTGCTGCTGCCGGCCACCGCGGCCGGGCTGTGGTGGCTGGGCCGGATCCGGGTCGCGGTCGCCGACGACGAGCTGCGGGTGGACGACGCCCGGCTGCCGGTGCGCTTCGTGGCGGACGTGGTGCCGCTGGACGCGGCCGGCCGCCGTGAGGTGCTCGGGGTGGGCGCGGACCCGCTCGCCTTCGTCATCCAGCGGCCGTGGATCGGCGGGGCCGTGCAGGTGGTGCTCGACGACCCGGCCGACCCGACCCCGTTCTGGGTGGTGAGCACCCGGCATCCGGTCGAGCTTGCCGAGGCGGTGCTGACCGCCCGGGACGCCCGAGCCCCCGTCGATCGCACGACCGGCGAGCCGGGCTGACCACGGCGGCGCGGCGTGTCGGCCCGTTCAGGTGCCGGTCGGCGGGCCGGGTAGGGCTGGCGGCGGAGCCGGCCGGGCGATGCCACGCCGACGCAGGTCGACCTGGAGCTGGTCGGCCATCGACCGGGTCGCCCGGCGGTTGAGGAAGCTGGCCACCGCCGCGCCGGTGAGGAACGGCCCGAGCGTGGTGAGGTTGCGCCCGAAGCGCCGGAGCAGGGTGTCCCGCAGTTCCTTGCGGGCGGCGGTGCCGAGCACAGCGCCCACCCCCACGCCGGGCATCATCGGGTTGACCCCACGCTGGGTGGCCCAGGAGTGCACCAGGGCGACCGCCCGTTGGCTGCCGCCGGGCGGCAGCGCCACGCCGTGCACCTCGTGCAGCTCGCCGACCAGCTTCAGCTCCACCGCCACCACGGCGACCGTCTCGGCGGCCAGCAGCACCGGCGCGGAGAGCAGGGTCGGCGCGACCGCCCACTCGACGGCGGCGACTCCCCCACCGGCAGCGCCGATACCGGCGGTGGTCCGGGCCGCGTTGCGGATCAACCGCTCGGCCAGCGCGTTGTCATCCAGCCCCGGGAAGTGTCGACGCAGGGTGGCCAGGTCCCGCACCGGTACGTGCGGGGCGATCTCGGCGACGGTGTCGACCATCCAGCGCACGGCGGCGCGGGGCTTGAAAAGGTCGCCGATGCCACGGGCGCGGGCCTGCCCGACCATCCGGGTGAGCAGTTGGCGGCGCCGCGCGGGCTCGATGTCGTCCGCGGTCAACGCCGCGACGGTGGCGCCGAGGTCGTCCGCGCCGGCGCCGGTGGTGTCGCCTCGATCGCTCATGGGGTCGGACCTCCCGGTGCTGTGGCTACCCCCTACGAGTCAAGCAGGTACCCACCGGTGCCGCATGGCTACACCGGCAG
This sequence comes from Micromonospora coriariae, assembly GCF_900091455.1. Lineage (NCBI taxonomy): Bacteria > Bacillati > Actinomycetota > Actinomycetes > Micromonosporales > Micromonosporaceae > Micromonospora > Micromonospora coriariae. The sequence continues at coordinate 1,071,027 of NZ_LT607412.1, forward strand.
CGGCGGCCCCGATCAGGAGGCCGCCGCTGGTGTCGTGAGTGTCAGACGCACTCGCGGCAGATCAGTTCGCCGTTACGCTCGACCGCCAGCTGGCTGCGGTGGTGCACAAGGAAGCAGCGAGCGCATCGGAACTCGTCCTGCTGCATCGGTAGCACCTTGACCGTGAGCTCCTCGTCGGCCAGATCGGCGCCGGGCAGCTCAAAGCTCTCGGCCACCTCGGCCTCGTCGACGTCCACCGCGCCCGACTGTGAGTCGACGCGCCGTGCCTTGAGCTCTTCCAGGCTGTCCTCGCCGAGGTCGACCTCGTCGCGACGCGGGGCGTCGTAGTCGGTGGCCATCGGTTTCACTCTCCCATATCGATGTTGTCGCTTCCGGTTGTAACGCCGGACGACGCTGTTTCGGTTCCGCTGGCCGGCCACCAGTTGTGTCGGGCACCCGACCCGGGGACCGAACGGGTCGAGCCCGCTGGGGCGACTCCCCTGCGAGCGCGGAACCTTACCCCCCCTTGGGCGAGGCATGTATACCGCCCTTGCGGCTGAGATGTACGCCCCAGCACCCCAAGTTGTTCCCAATGTGACTCAGGCGACACGAAGATAGGGGTAGTAGTACCCGGTTCGCGGTCGGCGCGCCGGCATGTCGGACTGTTTCCACGCGACGGCCGGACAACCGTTAACCTCAGCGGCGTATTCGACGGCCGCCGGTCAGTGCGATCGTTGGCGGCCGCCGCCACCCACCTGACGTCCGGGAGCGCCCAGATGAGTTTTGCGCGAGTGCGAGCACTCGTCGTCGTCGGCATGCTCGGGGTACTGGCCCTGGCCTTCGTGATCACCGCGCTGGTCCGCGACACGCAGGGCAAGGCGGGCACGGCCGAGGGTTGCCCCGAGGGCTGGCCGCTGGCCGACGTGACTCTGCACGAGCCCAAGGACGTCAAGATCAACGTCTTGAACGCGACCGACGAGCCGGGCCGGGCGGGCAGCGTCGCGGATGACTTCCGCAACCGCAAGTTCCAGGTCAAGAAGGTCGGCAACGCGCCCAAGGGGATCGACGAGGTGGCCGTGCTGCGGTACGGGCCCAAGGGCGTCGGCTCGGCGCACCTGCTGCAGGCGTACTTCCTCAACAACGCCGAGCCGGGCTACGACCCGAAGCGCACCGACGACACGGTGGACGTGGTGCTGGGCAGCCGCTTCCAGCAGCTCGCCACGACGACCGAGGTGAACCAGTCCCTCGGTGACCTGGGCGCTCCGGAGGCGCCCCCGGAGTCGTGCCCGTCCCCGGTCGCCAAGAACTGACCGGGCGGGTCGGCGGGCGCTGACCCGTTCGGTCACCGCCCGCCGGGCCACCAGCCGGCCCGGCGCGTCGCCGACCGGTCCCCGGACGCACGGACGCGCCGGCCGCGCCGGTCAGGGGCCGCCGGCGGCGTCCAGGACGGCCAGCCGGTCGTGCAGCGGCGCGAAGAGCGCCGGCGGAGCCGCGAGCACCAGGTCCGGGCCGGGCGGACGCCCGTCCAGGCCGGTGACCCGCACGCCCGCCTCGGCGGCCACCAGCCCACCGGCCGCGAGGTCCCAGGCGGCCAGGCCCTTCTCGAAGTACGCGTCCAGGCGCCCCTCGGCGACCAGGCAGAGGTCCAGCGCGGCGGCGCCGAGCCGGCGGATGTCCCGCACGTGCGCGATCAGCCCGGCCACCACCCGGGCCTGGTGCGCCCGGCGACCGGCGTCGTAGCCGAAGCCGGTCGCGACCAGCGCCTGCCCCAGGTCGGTCTCGCCGGAACAGCGCAACCGGACGCCGTCACGCCAGGCGCCACCGCCGGCCGTGGCGGTCCACTCCTCGCCGGTGCTGACGTTGCGCACCACGCCGGCGACCACCACGCCGTCCACCTCGGCGGCGAGCGACACCGCGCAGTACGGCAGCCCGTAGAGGTAGTTGACGGTGCCGTCGATCGGGTCGACGATCCAGCGCACGCCGCTCGGCCCGACCGGCCCGGTGTCCCCCGTGCCGTACTCCTCGCCGAGCACCGCGTCGCCCGGCCGCAGCCGGTGCAGCGCGTCGAGCACCTGCCGCTCGACCGCCCGGTCGGCCGCGGTGACCACGTCGGTGACCGTACTCTTGGTCGCGGCCACGGCGACGCCCTCGGCCCGCATCCGGTACGCGGTGGCCGCCGCGTCCCGCGTAACGTCGAGCGCGACAGCCAACAAATCCTCGGGCGACGGCACCGAACGGTCCATCCCACGTCCCCTTCCCGCACGACCGGGCCGTTCCGGGCCACGCGTGAGTATCATCCTTACAAAGTCCACATCTGCGCCGAATCGGCGGTCCCCGCCGTCGTTACGCCGTGCGGCGCAGGATGATCGCCGCAGACGGCGTTACAATTCACCACTGCGCCCACGCGCCACGGACCGCCGACCACCGGCCGGTCCGGGACACGGGGGTCCCTCACCACATCGCCCGGCCAGTCGCCCCACGCTGTGCCGGACGACCCGGCCGTACCCGCTCTTCGCCTCCGGAAGGTCATTCGTGACAGAACCCCGCCAGCCCGGCGCCGACGTTCGCTCGCTCACCGACACTCTGATCGCCCACGCGCAGAGCGCCGGCGGTCAGCTCACGTCGGCTCAGCTCGCGCGCACCGTCGAGTCCGCCGAGGTGACTCCGGCCCAGGCCAAGAAGATCCTGCGGGCGCTCTCCGAGGCGGGAGTGACCGTGGTGGTGGACGGCTCGGCCAGCACCCGTCGCCGGGTCGCCGCCGCCCGCTCGACCACGCCGGCGTCCCGGGCCACCACCGCCAAGACCACCAAGAAGGCCGCCGCACCGGCGCCCAAGCAGGCGCCCGCCTCCGACGAGGGCCCGTCCACGCCGGCCCCGCGCAAGGTGGCCGCGCGCAAGGCGGCCGGCAGCACCGCCGAGGGCGCCGCCGCGCCGGCGAAGGCCGCGACCAAGTCGACCCGGGCCACCAAGGCGACGGTCGCCGCGGCCGCCGGCGCCAAGCCGGCCAAGGCCGGCGGCAAGAAGGGCGAGGGCGCCGAGGGTGAGATCGACCCGGAGGAGCTGGCCGCCGCGATCGAGGACGTGGTGGTCGAGGAGCCGGCCGAGCTGACGCAGGCCGCCGAGACCGACGCCGCCGCCTCGGCCACCGACAACGACTTCGAGTGGGACGACGAGGAGTCCGAGGCGCTCAAGCAGGCCCGGCGGGACGCCGAGCTGACCGCCTCCGCCGACTCGGTGCGCGCGTACCTCAAGCAGATCGGCAAGGTCCCGCTGCTCAACGCCGAGCAGGAGGTGGAGCTGGCCAAGCGGATCGAGGCCGGGCTCTACGCCGCCGAGCGGCTGCGCGCGGCCGACGAGGGCGAGGAGAAGCTCACCCGGGAGATGGTCCGCGACCTGGGCTGGATCTCCCGCGACGGCGAGCGGGCCAAGAACCACCTGCTGGAGGCGAACCTCCGACTGGTGGTGTCGCTGGCCAAGCGGTACACGGGGCGTGGCATGGCCTTCCTCGACCTGATCCAGGAGGGCAACCTCGGCCTGATCCGCGCGGTCGAGAAGTTCGACTACACCAAGGGCTACAAGTTCTCCACGTACGCCACCTGGTGGATCCGGCAGGCGATCACCCGCGCGATGGCCGACCAGGCCCGCACCATCCGCATCCCGGTGCACATGGTGGAGGTCATCAACAAGCTCGGCCGCATACAGCGCGAGCTGCTCCAGGACCTGGGCCGCGAGCCCACGCCGGAGGAGCTGGCCAAGGAGATGGACATCACACCGGAGAAGGTGCTGGAGATCCAGCAGTACGCCCGGGAGCCCATCTCGCTGGACCAGACCATCGGCGACGAGGGCGATAGCCAGCTCGGCGACTTCATCGAAGATTCCGAGGCCGTGGTCGCGGTCGACGCGGTCTCGTTCTCGCTCCTGCAGGACCAGCTCCAGCAGGTGCTGCAGACGCTCTCCGAGCGTGAGGCGGGTGTGGTACGCCTGCGCTTCGGCCTGACCGACGGCCAGCCGCGGACGCTGGACGAGATCGGCCAGGTCTACGGGGTGACCCGGGAGCGGATCCGGCAGATCGAGTCCAAGACGATGTCCAAGCTGCGTCACCCGTCCCGGTCGCAGGTCCTCCGGGATTACCTGGACTGAGCGAGGTTCGTCAACCGAACGTGTCGTTTTGACCACCTGGTGTGCAACGCCAGATGGTGATCGTCCGGATGCACGAATGTGATCGTTGACGTGGCACCCTTGGTGCACGGCACACTGTCCCAGCCAGGTGTGACCTCGGTCCCCCGCGGGCACACAGGGAAGGCAGTTCCTAGTAAGGGTGTTGCACGATAGGTGAGCAACGACCGAAGAGATTGTTCATCGGTGACGACCAGAGGAGGAAGGCGATGAACTCGACCCTCACGCCGCCGCCCGAGACGGTGGCGCCCCCAGCCGCCGATGAACGGTGCGACCGCTGCAATGCTGCCGGCAAGCTCCGGATCACCCTGGTGGGTGGGAGCGAGCTGGTGTTCTGTGGGCACCACGCGAACAAGTACGCGGAGGATCTCGTGAAGATCACCGAGCGGTTCGCAACGGAGCCCGATTTCAGCTGGCGTGGCGCCGATCTGATGGCGAACTAAATCCGTAAACCGACATAGCCGGCCGGAGACACCCCGAGGGTGTCTCCGGCCGGCTTTTCGCTGCCCCCGCGCCCGCGCCCGCGCCCGCGCCCCAAGATCGTGCTCAATCCTGGATGTAGTGGTCTCATCGACGCGCCGACGCCACTACATCCTGGATCCAGCACGATCTTGGCGAGGTGATGCCGTCGCGGAGGGCCGGCAGATCGCCGATCCGGTCTGGACGGGTGGGTGGTGCCGACGCGGTGGGTGGGTCAGAGGGTCTGCACGGTGGCGATGCGTTCCTCAAGCTGTTCGATTGTGGCCTGGGCGCTCGGCGGGCCGCCGCAGAGCCGGCGCAGCTCGGCGTGGATCTTGCCGTGCGGTTGGCCGGTGCGGTGGTGCCGGGCGGCCACCAGAGCGTTCAGCTGGCGCCGGAGCGCCACCCGGCGCTGGGCGGCACTCATTGGTGCCGGCGGCGCCGCGACGGGCGTACCGGCCGGCTGAGCGGCCCGCTCGGTGCTGCGGCGGCGCTGGGCGGCCAACTGCTCGGCCTGCCGCTTGGTCAGCAGCAGGGAGACCTGGTCGGCGGTGAGCAGGCCGGGCAGGCCGAGGTACTCCTCCTCCTCCGGAGTGCCCGCCTGGGCCGCGGTGCCGAACGACGCGCCGTCAAAGATCACCTGGTCCAGCTCGGCGGTGGCCGAGAGCGCGGCGAACCGCTTCTCCAGCTCACCGCTGGCCTGATCGTCGCGCTGCGCCCGCTCCAGCAGGTCGTCGTCGAAACCGTCGGATTCCTTGGGCTTGCCGAGCACGTGGTCCCGCTCGGTCTCCATCTCGCTGGCCAGCCCGAGCAGGTGCGGCACGCTGGGCAGGAAGACCGACGCGGTCTCCCCGGGCCGGCGGGCCCGGACGAACCGGCCGATCGCCTGGGCGAAGTAGAGCGGGGTGCTGGCGCTTGTGGCGTAGACCCCGACCGCCAGTCGCGGGATGTCGACCCCCTCGGACACCATCCGCACCGCGACCAACCACCGCTGGTCGGACGCTGCGAACGTCGCGATCCGGGCGGACGCGCCCAGGTCGTCGGAGAGCACCACGGCGGCCTTCTCGCCGGTCACCTGCTCGATCAGCTTGGCGTACGAGCGGGCGGACTGCTGGTCGGTGGCGATGATCAGCCCGCCGGCATCGGCCATCCCGGCGTTGCGCAGGACGGTGAGCCGGGCGTCGGCGGCCCGCAGCACCTGCGGCATCCAGTCCCCGGCCGGGTCCAGCGCGGTACGCCACGCCTGCGCCACCAGATCCTGCGTCATCGGCTCGCCCAGCCGGGCCGCCAACTCCTCCCCCGCGTTGGTCCGCCAGCGGGTCTCCCCCGAGTACGCCAGGAAGAGCACCGGCCGGACCACGCCGTCGCGTAGCGCGTCCGAGTAGCCGTACACCGAGTCGGCGCGGGAGCGCAGCAGCCCGTCACCGCCGCGCTCGTAGCTGACGAACGGGATCGGGTTGTCGTCGGAGCGGAACGGCGTCCCGGTGAGCATCAGCCGGCGTACGGCGGGCTCGAATGCCGCCTTCACCCCGTCGCCCCAGGTCCGGGAGTCGCCCGCGTGGTGGATCTCGTCGAGGATGACCAGGGTCCGTCGCGTCATGGTGCGCCGCCGGTGCACCTGCGGCGCCATCCCCACCTGCGCGTAGGTGATCACCGCGCCGTGGAAGTCGGCAGCGGAGTGCACGTCGGCGTTGCGGAACGCGGCGTCGAGCTGGATGCCCACCCGGGCCGCGGCCTCGGCCCACTGGTTCTTGAGGTGCTCGGTCGGGGCGACGACCGTGACGGCCTCCACCGTGCCGTCACCGAGCAGCTCGGCCGCGATCCGCAGGGCGAACGTGGTCTTGCCGGCGCCGGGCGTGGCGACCGCGGTGAAGTCCTCGCTGCGCCGGCGCAGGTACTCCACCAGGGCCTTGCGCTGCCAGGCACGTAGTGCCGGGAACGTCTCGAGCACCGGCGTCCGGGCTGCCACGCGAAGCTCCTCTCCGACCGCACGACGGCGGACCCCGGGCGAGGGCCACGAGTACCGCCGCCCATGAAAACGCCTCCGCGCAGAAGCTGCCGCGAAGGCCGACTCAGCATAACCAGCGCGGGCCCCACGGCCCAGGCGACGCCACGCTGGTCACATCCACCACCGGCGAACCAGGCCGCCCGGCCGTACCCGAAAGCCCCGCCGACCCGTCGGCCTGAGCCCTCACCAGTCCCGGTCGGTGCGCGGCTCCACCCCGCCGGTACGCGGCGGGCGCAGCGGCGCCACCGGAACGGACCAGCGCCGGCGCAGGGCGATCAGGCGCAGCCCGAAGACCAGCACGGCGGCGGCGGTGAGCGGCAGCGGCCCGGTGTGGTCGGCGACGTACAGCAGCGCCACCGCGACCGATCCGACCAGGGCGACGACCGCGTAGATCTCCCGACGCAGCACCACCGGGATCTCGGCGGTGAGCAGGTCCCGCGCGAGGCCCCCGCCGATCGCGGTGAGCATGCCGATCAGGCAGGCGCCGACCGCCGGCACCCGGGCGTCGAGCGCCTTGAGTGTGCCGGTCACGGTGAACAGCGCGAGGCCCGCGGCGTCCAGCACCAGCACAGTGGTGCGTAGCCGCGCCAGCTGCGGGTGCAGCCAGAAGACGGCGAGCGCGGTGACGGCGGCGGTCGCCACGTACCGCCAGTCGGCGAAGGCCAGCGGCGGGACCTCGTCGATGACCAGGTCCCGGAAGATTCCGCCGCCGAGGGCGGCCACGAAGCCGACGAACGCGACGCCGAAGAGGTCGAGCCGCTTGGCCACCGCGGCCGAAGCCCCGGACGCGGCGAAGACCGCCACCCCGGTCAGGTCGGCGAGGAGCAGGGCGGTGGAGGTGGTCACCGCCGCAGGCTACGTCGCCGGCCGGGACAGCGGCCGTCGTTCACTCCCGGTACGAGTCGTAGATCTCCTTGCACTTGGGGCAGACCGGAGAACCCGGCTTGGCCGCCTTGGTGACCGGGAAGGTCTCGCCGCAGAGCGCGACGACGAAGGTGCCCATGACGGCACTCTCGGCGATCTTCTCCTTGCGGACGTAGTGGAACATCTCGGGACCGGTATCGGCGTCCTTCAGCTCCGGACGCTCGAGAACCTCTGTGCTCACGTCTGCACCTCCAACCGTCAAGTTTGGCAGGTCATCACGGCCGGGTCCACTTGAGGCCGGCCGAGGCCCCACCCCGTACCGTGCCCCCCGTGACTGACTTTCGCATCAGCTACGGCACCGAGGTGGCCGACGCCCTGCACGACGGCCGGCCCGTCGTCGCCCTGGAGAGCACAATCGTCTCGCACGGCCTGCCCCGGCCGGAGAACCTTCGGGTAGCTCGGGAGATCGAGCAGGCGGTCCGGGACGCCGGCGCGGTCCCGGCGACGATCGGCATGATCGGCGGCCAGCTGGTGGTCGGCCTGGACGACGCGCAGCTGACCCGCCTGGCCACCGTCGATGGCGTGACCAAGCTCTCCGTCCGCGATCTCGCGGTCGCGGCGGCGACCGGCGCGGACGGCGCCACCACCGTGGCCGCGACCAGTGCGGTGGCCGCCGCGGCCGGGATCGGGGTGTTCGCCACCGGCGGGCTCGGTGGGGTGCACCGGGAGGCCGCGCACACCTTCGACGAGTCGGCGGACCTGATCACACTGGCCCGGACGCCGATCGCGGTGGTCTGCGCCGGGGTCAAGTCGATCCTCGACGTGGGCGCGACCCTGGAGCGGCTGGAGACCCTCGGGGTCGCCGTGGTCGGTTACCGCACCCACCGGTTCCCCGGCTTCTACCTCACCGACGGCGGCTTCGACCTGGACTGGTCGGTCGAGTCGGCGGAGCAGGTCGCCGCCGTGCTCGCCGCCCGTGACCGGCACGCCGTGCACGCCGGTGGCCTGATCGTCGCCAACCCACTGCCGGTCGACGAGCAGCTCGACCCGGAGCTGCACGACCGGACCCTCGCCGAGGGTCTGGCCCTGCTGGAGCGGGACGGGGTGACCGGCAAGGCCGTCACCCCGTACCTGCTGGCGCACTTCCACTCGGCCACCGAGGGCGCGAGCCTGGCGGTGAACGTCCGGATCATCCTGCGCAACGCCGATCTGGCCGCGCGGATCGCGGTAGCCGCCACCCGCGCCAACGCCGACCCGGCATGACCCGACCGGCCCGGGTGGTCGTCGTCGGGGACGTGATCACCGACGTGGTCGCGGTGCTGTCCGGGCCGCTCGCGGCGGGTTCGGACACCGCGGCCGACATCAGCATCGGCGGCGGCGGGCAGGCGGCCAACACCGCCGCCTGGATCGCGGCGCAGGGGGTGGACGTCACCCTCGTCGGCGCGGTCGGCGACGACGACGCGGGGCGTGACCGGATGGTCGAGCTTGAAGGCGCGGGTGTCGACTGCGCGCTCGACCGGGTGGAGGACGTCCCGACCGGCACGGTGATCGTGCTGGCCACCGACGGCGAGCGCACCATGGTCAGCCAGCGGGGCGCGAACCTGCGGCTCAGCGCCGAGCACGTCGAACGGGCCCTCGCGGCGGTGCCCGACGCGGGGCACCTGCACCTGTCCGCGTACACCCTGTTGGACGCCGGGTCGCGCGGCGCCGGGCTGCGGGCGCTGGCGGTCGCCCGCGAGCGCGGGCTCACCACCAGCGTCGACGCGGCCTCCGCGGCGCCGCTGCGGCGGCTCGGCGCGGCGGCCTTCCTGGGTTGGGTACGTGACGTCGACCTGCTGCTGGTCAACGCGGACGAGGCGACGGTGCTGGCCGGCGGGCTGGACCCGGCGGCGCAGGGGCGGGCGCTGTCGGCGACAGCCCGTCGGGTGGTGGTCAAGCGGGGCGCGGCCGGCGCGGTCTGGGTGGACCGCTCGGCCCCGGTCTGTGTGGCCCCGGCCCGGAGGGTGGCGGTGGTGGACGTCACCGGGGCGGGCGATGCCTTCGCGGCCGGTCTGCTCACCGCCTGGCTCGGCGGGGCCGCCCCGACTGCGGCGCTGAACCGCGCCACCGACCTGGGGGCCCTGGCCGTCTCCACCGCCGGAGCCCGGCCCCGGCCGTGACCTGCCGGACCCTGGCCCGGCACGCGGGTCAGGGTTCGGCGTCGATGACCTTGTGTGAACGTTCCTCGGCGGTGAGGCTCATCGGCGGGGTGTCGTCCTTCAGGCGGGGGTGGAACCGGTTGGCCAGCCGGTGCTCTTCCTTGGGCGGGCGGTCGTTGGCCAGCAGCACGGCCAGCCACGGGATGAGCACCATGCCGAGGGCGCACAACGGCAGCCATAGCCAGAGCAGTGGGGCCTTCGCGCCGACCAGGATCGCGCCGAGAATGATGCACGCCACCCGGATGCCCATCATCAGCACATAGCGACGCTGACGGCTGGTGAGCTGGTCGTTCTGGCTGCGCGAGGCGTCGGTGATCAGAATCGGCTGGTACGCCTGATGCTTCACCATGAACCTCCTCGAGGGGATTACGACCCATCCTGTCACCGCGGGGCCGTGATCAGCGAAATATGACTCATGCCGGTGCGTGTTACGCGCGTGGTACGCTCCGCTCGTGGGCAGCAGGTTCAGCTTCACCGACGAGGCGTTGGCCAACCTGAGGGTCTACGACGTCACACCCGGGGAAGTCTGGGAGGCGCTGCACAGCGCCCGACGGGTGATCCGCCACCTGGGAGACGATGTGATGGTGGTCTACGCCGCCGCCCGTCGGGGCCGCCGACTGGCGGTGCTGCTCGCCGAGGCTGACGGCGCCGACAACGACTGGGACATCCTCTCCGCCCGGGAGCTGAGCGACGTCGAGTCCAAGCGCTACGACGAGGCCGTGCGGAGATCTCGCCGATGAGGAGGCCGTGACGATGCACCGTAACGACGCGACCAAGCAGTTCCACGGCGGCGACGACCGGATCGCCGAGCTGATCGACCAGAGCCCGGCGGTGGACCTGCCCACGCCCGACACCGACGTGCCGATGGTGAGCCGGTCGGTCCGGCTGCCGCTGGAGACCTACGAGCGGGTGCGGGCCGCCGCCGACGCCCGCGGCATCGGGGTCACCACGCTGATGCGGCAGTGGATCGAGGCCGGCCTGGCCGACCTGGACGACTCCGCCACCGTCTCGCTCGCCGACGTCCGGCGCGCGCTGGCCTCGCTGGCCCACCCCACCGCCGCCTGAGCGAACGCGCCTTCGGGGTCGTCAGCCGTCGGAGGCCTTCGCCTTTGCGGCAGCCTTCATCTGCTGCTTGTACTCGCGCACCCGGCGCAGCGAGTCGGCATCCGTGACGTCGGCCACCGACCGGTACGCGCCCGGGTCGCCGTAGCCGCCGGCCGCCTTCCGCCAGTCCTGCGGGGTCACGCCGAACCGCTTGCCGAGCAGGGCCACGAAGATCTGCGCCTTCTGCTTGCCGAAGCCGGGCAGCTCGGCGACCCGCCGGAACAGCTCCGGCCCGTCGGCGACGTCCGACCAGAGCCGCTCGGCGTCCCCGTCGTAGCGGTCCACCAGGACCTGGCACACGTCCTGCACCCGGGCCGCCATCGCCTTCGGGAACCGGTGCAGGGCGGGCGGGGTGGCGAAGAGCGCGATCAGCGCCTCCGGGTCGTACCCGGCCAGCTCCGCCGCGTCCAGGTCGTGGCCGAGCCGCTGCGCCAGCACGTACGGCGAGGAGAAGGCCTTCTCCATCGGCACTTGTTGATCGAGGACCATACCAAGGAGCCTGGCCAGCGGGCTGCGCTCCAGCAGCCGGTTGGCCTCGGGGTCGATGGGCAGCACGAGCGTCATGACCCCATCCTGCCCGGCCGCCGACCAGGGACGAACACCGACGCTCCGGCTTCGATCCGGCGGGTGGCGCGGACCGGGCGCGCGGCGGGGGGCAGGATGGCGGAGTGGACGAACACGACATGCTGCTCTCCCCTGCCGGCGTCGACGCGTTGCGCACCGCGCTGACCCGGGCCGGTTTCACCAGCAACGGCATCGCCGGCCGGCTCGGCTCGCAGGCCACCGGCGGGGTCGCGCGCAACGACTACCGGGCCGCGCTGCGGGCCACCGAGGACCGCGACGCGCTCGGCACCCTGATCCGGGTGTTCATCTGCGACCAGACCGAGTCGGAGGCGACAGTGGCCGCCGCGCTGGCGCCGCTGAGTGTGGCGGAGGCCGTGGCCGGCGGGCTGGTCGAACGGCACGGCGACGGCCTGCGCGCCGGCGTCGACCTGGAGCCGTACGGCGACGACTGGTGGGTGCTCGCCGACGTGCCGGCCAGCGCCCGACCGGGCCGACCGCTGCACTCCGAGCACGTGCTCGGCATCGGCGGGGCCACCCAGACCCTGATCGGGGCGACCGTCCGCCGGCCGGTCGGCACCGCGCTGGATCTCGGCACCGGCTCCGGCGTCCAGGCCCTGCACCTGGCCACCCACGCGGGCTCGGTGACCGCCACGGACCTCTCGGAGCGGGCCCTGCGCTTCGCCGCGACGACCGCCGCCCTGAACGGCCAGGACTGGGAGCTGCTGCGCGGCGACATGGTCGCACCGGTCGCCGGCCGCCGCTTCGACCTGGTGGTGAGCAACCCGCCGTTCGTGGTCGGCCCCGGCACCACCACGCACGTCTACCGCGACTCCGGCCGGGTGGGTGACGCGATCGGCGCCGAGCTGGCCGCCGCCGCCCCCGGTCTGCTCACCGAGGGTGGCACCATGCAGTACCTGGCGAACTGGGTGCACGTCGCCGGTGAGGAGTGGGACGAGCGGGTCGCCGGCTGGTTCGCCGGGACCGGCCTGGACGCCTGGGTGATCCAGCGCGAGGTGGCCGACCCGATGGCGTACGTCAACCTGTGGCTCACCGACGTCGGCGAGAGCGCCGACCCGGAGCGGATGGCCGCCTGGCTGGACTGGTTCGACGCGCACAAGGTGGAGGCGATCGGCTTCGGCATCGTGTCACTGCGCCGCGGCGGGCACGACGAGCCGGTGGTCCGGGTGGAGGACCTGCGCCAGCGGGTGCAGCCGCCGCTGGGCGACCAGGTGGGCGCCTGGTTCGACCGTCAGGACTTCCTTCGGGTACGCGACACCGAGGCGCTGCTCGCCGAGCGCTACCGGGCCGCCGACGGCCTCCAGCTGCGCCAGGAGGCCACCATGGGCGACGAGGGTTGGGCGGTGGACCGGCAGGTCCTCGCGATGCCGGACGGCCTGCGGTGGACCGAGGAGGTCGACCCGCTGGTGCTGGCGCTGGTCGGCGGGGCCGACGGCCGGCTGCCGTTACGTGACCAGCTCGCCCTGCTGGCGGCGGCGCACGAGGTCGAGCCGGACGAGCTGGCCGAGGCGGCGGGGCCGATCGTCGCGCACCTGGTGGAGCGGGGCTTCATCGCGCCGGTGACCGGCTGATGCGGGCGGTGGTCCAGACGGTCGGCCGGGCCAGCGTGACGGTCGACGGCGCCGTGGTCGGCGCGATCGAGGACGGGCTGCTGGTGCTGCTCGGGGTGACCCACACCGACACGCCGGAGACCGCCCGGACGATGGCCCGCAAGGTGCACGAGCTGCGGATCCTCGACGACGAGCGGTCCGCGGCCGACAACGGTGCCCCGGTCCTGGTGGTCAGCCAGTTCACCCTCTACGGCGACGCCCGCAAGGGCCGCCGTCCGAGCTGGACGGCCGCCGCCCCGGCCGAGGTGGCCGAGCCGCTGGTGACCGCGGTCGTCGAGGCGCTTCGCGAGCGCGGCGCCAAGGTGGAGACGGGCCGCTTCCGCGCGCACATGCTCGTCGAGAGCGTCAACGTGGGCCCCCGCACGATCCTGCTCGACCTGTAACCGCATGCCGCGCGTCCCTCTTCCCCGCTGATCTAGGGCATATCGTCGCTAGTGGATCTCCAACAACGACGATATGCCCTAGATCGCGGGGCATTCAGGTGCCCGACAAATGGACGCGAATCGCCCTCGCGTTGCTCCGGACGCGACTACGGTCAGACCAGTGGCCGATGACCTCAGCGCGGTGGAGGCACTCAAGGCGGACCCGACCCTGTCCGGGTTGCGCCGCTCCCTGGAGGCGTACTACGGCGACCCGGCCCGCGACGCGGCGATGGACGCGTTCTACGCGCCCCTGGTCCGCCCAGGGGACCTGGTCTTCGACGTCGGCGCGCACGTGGGCGACCGGCTCGGCAGCTTCCGGCGACTGGGCGCCCGCGTGGTGGCCGTCGAGCCGCAACCGCTCTGCGCCCGGGCCCTGCGCGCCCTCTACGCGGATGACGACCGGGTGACCGTGGTGGAGGCGGCGTGCGGGGCGCGTGCCGGGCCGGTGCGGCTGCACGTCAACTCGGCGAACCCGACGATCTCCACGGCGTCGGCGGGTTTCCTGCAGGCCGCCGAGGGGGCCGGCGGCTGGGAGGACGAGATCTGGGACGTCGAGATCGAGGTGGCCGGAACCACACTCGACAACCTGGTCGCGGCGCACGGCGTGCCGGACTTCGTGAAGATCGACGTGGAGGGGTTCGAGGACGCCGTGCTGGCCGGGTTGAGCCGCCCCCTGCCGGCGCTGTCCTTCGAGTTCACCACCATCGAACGGGACCTGGCCGCGCACTGTCTGGACCGGCTCACCCGGCTGGGCTTCACCGCGTTCACCGTGGCGCTCGGCGACGAGATGGCGTTCGCCCTTGATGGCTGGCGGCCGGCGGGCGAGGTGGCGGCGTACCTGCGGGCGCTGCCCCACGAGGCCAACTCGGGCGACGTCTACGCCCGCGCCCGGCCCGCCTGACCCGCCTGGCGGACGGCAGGCAACGGCGAAGGCGGCGGATGCCCTCGGCCCCGCCCACCGAGCGTCGGTGAGACCGTGCCGCCGCCCCTGCCGCTACCTCATGATCACCGGAGGCCGGGCCGAGGGGTGGGTCAGGAGAAGAGGCCGCGGCGGGAGAGGGACTGGCGGAGCCAGCCGTCGAGTTCGGCGGTCCAGTCGGTGCGGTCAGCGGTGGCGTGGTCGACAGTGAAACGACCGAAGGCGTCCCGGCCCTCGGTGAAGACGCCGCCGCGCTTGTCGACCTCCAGCACCACCTGCATCTGCTGCTGGTCGGCGATGAAGGTGACCTCCAACTGGTTGATCGAGCGCGCGTACTGCGGCGCCGGGCTGAACTCGATCTCCTGGTAGAACGGCAACGTCTGCCGGACGCCGTAGATGTGCCCACGCTCCACATCGGCGCGGGCGAACCGGAACCCCAGCCGCAGCAACGCGTCGAGCAACCGCTCCTGCGCCGGCAACGGGTGCACCGAGACCGCGTCCAGGTCACCCTTGTCGACCGCGCGGGCCACCTCCAGCTCCGTACGCAGCCCCATCGTCATACCGTGCAGGTGCTGCCCGTACAGCTCGGTGACCGGCGTCTCCCAGGGCACGTCGAAGCGGAACGGGATGTCGTGGCGCTGCGCGGGCTCCAGCCGGAACGCGCCGGTGACCCGCTGGCGGTGGAACTCCTGGGTGGTGTCGTAGTCGTTGTCGCCGCTCTCCACCTCGACCCGGGTGACCAGCCCCAGCGTCACGTGGTCGATGTCGACCTGGTGGTCGCCGCCGACCACCTGGATACGGCCCTCCAACTGACCGCCCGGGCGGCAGTTCGGGTTGGCCAGCACCGTCTCCACCGACGGGCCGCCGACCCCCATCGCCTTCATGAGCCGCTTGAAGACCACGCGGTCCTCCCCCTCCTGTCGTCGTCGGCCATGGTTGGCCGACCGTCGGCACGGTAGCCGGGGCGGGCAACGACGCACCGGGGCGACACACCGGGCCCGCTACCCGACCGGATTCCTGTCGGGTGCCCGATCGCCTCACTCCCGTTTTACGTCCCGCCCGCCAAGCTGTGTGTCACACCGGCACCACTGGGCCGGAGACACGGCACAGACGTGGACACGGGGAGAGACAGAGATGGTCCTGCAGATGACGGAAAACCGGACGCGCCCGGCCGCCAGCACCGACACCGACGGGGTCACCGAGGTCCTCGTCGACCTGGACGCCACCGACGAGCGCGGCATCTCCACCGACCTGGTCCGGGCGTACCTCAACGGGATCGGCCGGACGAAGCTGCTGACCGCGGCGCAGGAGGTCGACCTGGCCCGGCGGATCGAGGCCGGCCTGTTCGCCGACGAGAAGCTGGCCACCTGCACCCCCGTCTCACCGGAGCTGCGGGCCGATCTGGAGCTGATCGTCGCGGAGGGCCGGGCGGCCAAGAACCACCTGCTGGAGGCGAACCTGCGGCTGGTGGTCAGCATCGCCAAGCGCTACACCGGGCGCGGGATGGCGTTTCTCGACCTGATCCAGGAGGGCAACCTCGGCCTGATCCGGGCGGTGGAGAAGTTCGACTACGCCAAGGGCTACAAGTTCTCCACGTACGCCACCTGGTGGATCCGGCAGGCGATCACCCGCGCGATGGCCGACCAGGCCCGCACCATCCGCATCCCGGTGCACATGGTGGAGCAGGTCAACCGGATGGTCCGGGCCCGCCGCGAACTCGCGGTGACGCTCGGCCGCGAACCGACCGTCGCCGAGGTCGCCCGGGCGCTGGACATCCCCGAGTTCCAGGTCATCGAGCTGATCTCCTACGACCGGGAGCCGGTCAGCCTGGACCAGGCCGTCGGCGACGACGGCGAGAGCGCGCTCGGCGACTTCGTGGCCTCGGTGGACCCGCGTGGTGAGCCGGGCGACGCGGCCGCGCAGGGCGAGCTGCGCAACGAGGTGAGCATCGTGCTGGCCACTCTCTCCCAGCGGGAGCAGGCGGTCATCCGGCTCCGGTTCGGGCTGGACGACGGCCGGCAGCGCACCCTGGACGAGGTCGGCCGGGAGTTCGGCCTGTCGCGGGAGCGGATCCGGCAGATCGAGAAGGTGACGCTGCTGAAGCTGCGCGCGCCGGAGCGGGCCCAGCGCCTGGAGGCGTACGCCTGCTGACGCACCTGCTCATGGAAGGCCCTGGCGGTTCGCCGGGGCCTTCCATGCTGTCGGGGTGCTTGACCGGTGGCAGCATCCACGGTAAAACCATGTGGTTATAAAACCAGGAGGTTATACGTAGTGGGCACCGAACTGCTGGACGCGACCTTCGCGGCGCTGGCCGACCCGACCCGACGGGCCATCCTCGCCCGGCTCGCGGCCGGGGAGGCGACCGTGACAGAGCTGGCAGCACCCTTCGCGATGAGTCAACCGGCCATCTCCAAGCACCTCAAGGTGCTGGAGCGCGCCGGCCTGGTCAGCCGGGGGCGGGACGCCCAGCGCCGGCCCTGCCGGCTGGAGGCCCGACCGCTGCGGGAGGCAACGGCCTGGCTCGCCGATTACCGCGACTACTGGGCGGAGAGCTATCAGCGCCTCGACGCCCTGCTGGACGAACTCCAGGCCGTCGACGAAACCGCCACCGAGCGCCGCCGCCCCCAACCGGACGGGACCGACGGATGACCGGCATCGACGACCCGCTCGTCGTACACACCCCCGACGACCGGGAGATCGTGCTGAGTCGGCTGTTCGACGCACCGGCACACCTGGTGTTCGCCGCCTTCACCCAGCCCGCACTGCTGGTCCGGTGGTACGGCGCGCGCGGCTGGCGACTGGCGGAGTGCGACGTCGAGCTGCGGGTCGGCGGCCGGTGGCGGTTCGTGTCACTGGGGCCGGAAGGGGCCCGGATGGTCCAGGCTGGGGTCTACCGGCAGATCGAGCCACCGCACCGGCTGGTCTGCACCGAACTCTTCGACGACCAGTCCTACCCCGGCGAGACGCTGGTCAGCCACGCGTTCACCGAGCTGGCCGGACGGACGACCGTCACCACCACACTGCGCTACGCCACCCCCGAGGGACGGGACACAGTGCTGCGCTACCCGATGGCCCGTGGCGTCGGGCAGAGCTATACGCGGCTCGCCGACCTGCTGCACCTGACAACGACGACGCGAGGAGAGACACCGTGAACTGGACGCTCGAAGTGGTGATCGTGCCGGTCTCCGATGTGGACCGGGCGAAGACGTTCTACGCCGACCAACTCGGCTTCACCGTCGACCACGACACGGTGATCGGCGACGACGCGCGGATCGTCCAGCTGACCCCGCCCGGCTCCGGCTGCTCGGTCGTGATCGGCAAGGGCGCCGTGCCGGACATGCCGCCGGGCTCGCTCAAGGGACTGCAACTGGTGGTGCCCGACCTGGAGCGGGCCCGCGCCGAGCTGGTCGAACGGGGTGTGGACGTCAGCGAGATCCAGGTGTTGGGCGCCAGCCCGAGCCCCACGCCGCACCCGCTGGACAACGTCGGCTTCGTCTTCTTCACCGACCCGGACGGCAACGCCTGGGCCATCCAGCAGATCTCCAGCCGAGCCTGATCCGCCGCACGCCGGCCCTCGCACGACGGCCCCAGTTAAGAAGGGGCCCTTCCTCTACCGGAGGCGTTAAGAAGGGGCCCTTCCTTACAAGCGGCGGGGGCCGGTGTCGGGGCGGGCGGTTGCGCCGCCGACCCGCACCTGCGCGTGCAGGACCGATATGCCGTCCGGGCGGGCGAGCACCGGGTTGAGGGTCAGCGAACGCACCCGGGGCTGCTCGTCGGCGAGCTGACCGACCCGCAGCAGCAGGTCCGCCAGGGCCGCCCGGTCGACCGGGGCGGCACCCCGGTGCCCGCGCAGCAGCGGCGCCGCGCGGGGTTCGTCGACCAGCTCGGCGGCGTCCCGGTCGGTCAACGGCACCGCACGCCAGGCCCGGTCGCCGAGCAACTCGGTGGCGACGCCGCCCAGACCGAAGCCGACCACCGGCCCGAACGCCGGATCCTCCACCAGCTCCACCACGCAGGCCACACCGGGCGGAACCATCAGCTGCACCAGGACGTCCGCGCCGAAGACCACCGCCAGCTCGGCGTACGCCCGGCGTACCGCCAGCTCGTCGGGCAGGTCGAGCCGGACGGCGCCGAGGTCGAGCCGGTGCCGCAGCCCCGGGGCGGCGGCCTTGAGCGCCACCGGGAAGCCCAACCGCGCCGCCGCGTCGGTCGCGCCATCGACCGAGTCGACCGGCACCGACGCCACCACGTCGATGCCGTACGCGGCCAGCAGCGCGGTCGGGTCGGTGGCGTCGGCGCGCAGCGCGGCCTGTGCGGCAGCCCGGTCGATCCGGGGCAGCTCGGGTGCCACCCCGGGCTGCCGGCGCAGCCACTCGGCGTACCGGTGCACCCGCGCCAGGGCCCGCACCGCCTCCTCCACGCCGCCGTACGCCGGCACCCCCGCCGGCAGTCGGCCGACCAGGACGGTGGCCACGGTCGGCTTGCCCAACGCGAGCACCGCTGGCAGCGCGGCAGTGACGTCGGCGTCCACACCTGTCAGTTGGCCGGGCAGCGGCGGGGCGAAGACGACCACCAGGGCGTCCACCCGGTCGTCGCCGGCCGTCTCGGCCAGGGCGGTCGCGAACTCGGCAGCTCCGGCCTGCGGCCCGACGTCGCGAGGGTACCCGTCCACGACGGTGAGGCCCTGCCCCGCGCAGGCGCTGGCGGCCAGGCCGGTGAGTGCTGAGGAGTTGCCGACCACGCCGACCCGGCCACCGGCGGGCAGCGGCTGGTTGGCCAGCAGCACCCCCACGTCGAGCAGCTCCGGCACGGTGTCCACCCGGATCACCCCGGACTGGGCGAAGAGCGCGGCCACGGCCACCTCGTCCGGGCCGGCGGTGTCGCCCACCCCCACCGGGCGGGCCGACGAGGCCAGCGCCACGACCGGTTTGGCCCGGCCGATCCGCCGCGCCAACCGGGCGAACTTACGCGGATTGCCGAAGGTTTCCAGGTACAACATGATCACGTCCGTGCCGGGGTCGTCCTGCCAGTACTGGAGCAGGTCGTTGCCGGAGACGTCCGCCCGGTTGCCGGCCGAGACGAAGCTGGACAACCCCAGGCCGCGCCGGTCAGCCTCGGCGAGCAACGCCACCCCGAAGGCGCCGGACTGGCTGAAGATGCCGACCCGCCCGGCCGGCGGCAGCGCCGGGGCGAGGGTGGCGTTGAGGCGTACCGCCGGGTCGGTGTTGGCCACGCCGAGACAGTTCGGGCCGACCACCCGCATCCCGGCGGCGTGCGCCGCGCGGACCAGCGCCCGTTGCGCCGCCGCACCCTCGGCGCCGGCCTCGGCGAAGCCCGCGGAGATGACCACCAGGCCGTGCACGCCGGCGACCGCCGCGTCGGCCACCACCGCGGTCGCCACCTCCGGCGGCACCGCCACCACCGCCAGGTCCACCGGCACCCCGGCGTCGACCGCCGACGGGTACGCGGGCAGCCCCGCCACGGTCGACGCGCTCGGGTGTACCGGCACCACCGCGCCGGTGAAGCCGCCGTCACGCAGGTGCCCGAGCACCGCCGCGCCGACCCCCTGGCCGGTCGCGCTCGCGCCGTAGACGGCGATACCACGCGGGGCGAGCAGCCGGGCGATCGAGCGGGCCTCGGTGCGGTGCTCCCGGCCGCGCTGCACCTCCAGGGTGGCCTCGGTGGGCGCGATCGGGAAGTTGAGGTGCACCACCCCGTCGGCGAACTCGCGCTGGACCTGGTAGCCGAAATCGGCGAAGACCCGCAGCATCTGCCCGTTTGCCGGCAGCACCTCGGCCACGAAGCTCATGATGCCGTTACGCCGGGCGGCGTCGGCCAGGTGCTCCATCAGCACCGAGCCGATGCCCCGACCCTGGTGGGCGTCCTCCACCACGAAGGCGACCTCCGCCTCCGGGGCCTGCGGTCCCAGCCGTTCATAGCGGCCGACCGCGACGATCCGGTCGCCGGCCAGCACCACGAACGCCTCCCGATCGTGATGGTCGACCGTGACGAAACGGATCAGATCCCGCTCGGGGATACGCGGATACGGCGAGAAGTAGCGCAGGTAGCGGGTGCGTTCGGAGAACCTCCCGTGCATCGCCACGATGGCCGGCGCGTCCTCCGGCCTGATCGGTCGCAACTGGACGGTGCTGCCGTCGCTGAGCAGCACGTCCAGCGGTTGGTCCACGGTGGTCACCGGCGCGGTCCTCCCCCGGCCCGGCTCAGTCCCGCGGATCGTACGGGTCGAGCCCGAGCAGCGGGAAGACCGTCTTGCGGGTGGCCGCGATCGCCCGGTCCACCGCGTTCGGCTCGCCGGTCGGCTGCCACGGCTCGTACGACGGGTCGGCGTCGTCGGTCATCCGCAGCGGCACCTCCCGGCCGGGATGGCGGGCGGCGGCCAGCTCCCGCCAGCGCGGCGGAGTGAGCGTGGCCGGGTCGAGCGGGTCACCGGTGGCCACGGCCAGCAGATGGCTCCAGGCCCGGGGCACCACCTCGACCAACGCGTACCCGCCGCCGCCGGTGGCGACCCAGCGGCCGCCGCACAACTCGTCGGCGAGCGCCCGCAACGCCACGTAGGTGGCCCGCTGCCCATCCACCGTCAGGTTCAGGTCGGCGAGCGGATCCAGCCGGTGCCCGTCGGCGCCGCACTGGCTGACCAGCACCTGCGGCCGGAACGCGCGCA
The DNA here is from genome assembly GCF_900091455.1 of Micromonospora coriariae. NCBI lineage: Bacteria > Bacillati > Actinomycetota > Actinomycetes > Micromonosporales > Micromonosporaceae > Micromonospora > Micromonospora coriariae. Next base: position 1,092,030 of record NZ_LT607412.1, read on the forward strand.
GCACCGACGGCACGATCGCGTGGAACGCCCGCTGCCAGCCGGTGTCGTCGACGCCCGGCGGCAGCGGCATGTTGACCGCCGTGCCCTGCGCGCCCGGACCACCCGTCTCGTCCGGGAAACCCGTGCCCGGGAACAGCGCCAGCGGAGTCTCGTGCACGCTGACCGTGAGCACCCGAGGGTCGTCCCAGAAGATCTGCTGCACCCCGTCGCCGTGATGCACGTCCACGTCCACGTACGCGATCCGCTCGGCGCCCAGGTCGAGCAGGCGGGCGATGGCGACCGCCGGGTCGTTGTAGACGCAGAAACCCGAGGCCCGGGCGGGCATCGCGTGGTGCAGGCCACCGGCCACGCTCACCGCCCGCCGCGCCTCACCGCGCCAGACCGCCTCGGCTGCGGCCACCGTGGCACCGGCGACCAGCGCGCTGGACTCGTGCATCCCGTCGAAGACCGGGTTGTCGGAGGTGCCCAGCCCGTACCCGGCGAAGAGCGGGTCGTGCGGCGCGGCGCGCACCGCGGCCAGGTAGGCCGGGTGGTGCACCCGGGTGAGCAGGGCGTCGTCGGCGGGCTCCGGCTTGACCAGGCGGACCCCGGGACGGTCCAGGATGCCCAGCTCGCGGGCGAGCGCGACGGTCAGCTCCACCCGGACCGGGTCGAGCGGATGGTCACCCATGTCGTAGGCGAGCAGCGACTCGTCCCACACCACCACAGTGTCGTCGGACATGAGCCCATCGTCGCACGAGGACCGTCGCCGGCCCACCACACGCGCTGCTCAGCGGCCAGGTGTCGGCCCGGAGGCGACCGGCCGGGTCGGGTCGGCCACCCAGTTGCTCCACGATCCGACGTAGAGCGCCGCGTCCGGCCGGCCCGCCAGGTGCAGCGCGAGCACGGCCTGCGCGGCGGTCACCCCGGAGCCGCAGTACGCCCCCACCGACCGCGCCCCGGTCACCCCGGCGGCGGCGAACCGTTCGCGCAGCACGTCGGCGGACGGGAAACGCCCGTCCGGGCCGACGTACTCCCCGGCGGGCAGGTTCGCCGCGCCCGGGACGTGCCCGGCAACCGGGTCGATCGGCTCGACCTCACCCCGGTAGCGGGGGGCGGCCCGGACGTCCAGCAGGACGGCGTCGTCCGCGGCCGCCAGCGCGGCGGCCTGCCCGGCGTCGAGCACCGGAAGATCCCCGGGGCGCACCTCGACGTCGCCGGGGGCCGGGGTCGGCGCCGCCGTGGAGACGGATCGACCGGCGGCGACCCAGGCCGGATAGCCCCCGTGCAGCACGCGGACGGGACGATGCCCGGCCCAACGCAGCGTCCACCAGGCCCGGGCGGCGGCCAGCCCGTCGCCGCCGTCGTATACCACCACTGGGTGACCGGCCCGGACGCCGGCGGCCCGCAGCGCGGCCTGCAACGCGGCCGGGTCGGGCAGCGGGTGCCGGCCGCCCGCGCCGGGCGGCCCGCAGAGCGCGGTGTCCAGGTCGACGAAGACCGCACCGGGCAGGTGACCGGCCAGGTAGTCGTCGCGGCCGGGCGGGCCGGCGAGCCGCCAGCGGACGTCGAGCAGGGTGGGCGGGTCGGCGCTGTCGAGCTCGGCGGCGAGCCGCTCGACCTCGATCAGCGGCTCCTGATTACCGGACATGGCGACCATCCAACACCATCCTGGTCGTCGGCTCGCGGGTCGGCGGCGGTCGATCGCCCGTTCTCCGAGGTAGCATCGTGCACCGGAGGGCCGCTGACGTCATGAAGTCTCACGACCTGGTCGACACGACCGAAATGTACCTGCGCACCATCCTCGAGTTGGAGGAGGAAGGTGTGCCCCCGCTACGCGCCCGGATCGCCGAGCGGCTGAAGCAGAGCGGTCCCACCGTGAGCCAGACCGTCGCCCGGATGGAGCGCGACGGCCTCCTCACGGTCGAGGGCGACCGGCACCTGATGCTCACCGCACAGGGTCGCGGCACAGCCGTGTCCGTGATGCGCAAGCACCGCCTCGCCGAGCTGCTGCTGGTCAACGTCATCGGGATGCCCTACGAGGAGGCCCACGAGGAGGCCTGCCGCTGGGAGCACGTGATGAGCGACGCCGTGGAGAAGCGGGTGTACGACCTGCTCAACCGGCCGACCCGCTCCCCGTACGGCAACCCGATCCCGGGCCTGGAGGAGCTGGGCTCGCCGGAGGCGGCGCCCACCGAAGCCGGCGAGGGTGAGCGCAACCTGGCCTTCCCCGGTCTGTCCGGGCCGGTCGTGGTGCGCCGGATCTGCGAGAGCGTGCAGACCAACGCCGACGTGCTGCGCCAGCTGCACGCCGCCGGCGTCGACCCGGGTGCCACGGTGACGGTGGCCCAGGAGCGTGACGGGGTGTCGATCGACCGCTCCGGCGACCGGGTCCGGCTGCCCCGCGAGGTCGCCTCCCGGGTCTTCGTCGCCGCCAGCTGACCAACCGCCGGCCAGGAGGGCGGCGCCGGCGTCACAGCGCCTTGGTGTCCACCTTCTTGGCCAGCGCGATCAGATCGCCGGTCAGCTTCTCGGCCGCCGAACGCTGGGCGCCGCGCGCCGTCGTCCAGCTCAGCGTGGCCAGCCGCCCCTCGCTGGCCAGCCACCCCACCTCGGCGACCGGCCCGCGCCCGCTCGCCGCCGCGATGGTCCGCCGGTACGCCTGCTGACCCAGCCCGGTCACCTTCGTCGCCTTGTCGGGTACCACGTCCGCGCCGAAGGTGGTCTTGTCGATCTTGGCGTCGGTCACGCTGAGCGTCAGCTCCGGCAGCGTCGCGCCCTCGGCCCGGACCACGCAGGCGTACGTGTCGCTCCGCTCACTGGCGGCCGCCACGTCGAACCGGACCTTCAACAGCTGCTCGATGAGCGCGAAGTCCAGCAGCCGGCAGGCGCCGCCCGAGGAGGCCGCCGCCACGTCCACCGCGATCGGCGCCGGAGGCGGCACCGCCACCGGCTCGGCCTTGGCTGCACAGCCGCTCAGCAGCAGCCCCGCCAGCCCGGCGACCACGATCCGCCCGCGCACGCTCCACCCTCTCGCCGACCGACGGCGGAAGGTGCCCGCCAGATCTCCGTCGGACACCGTACGGGGTGTCCCGGTCCGGCGGAAGCCCTCGTTCGGCGGGTCCGCCGCGGCCCGGCCGGCGCTCATCCGGCCGGTTGGTCATCCACGTACGGGCAGTGCCGGCAGCCGCGTCCGCAGCAGGTGCCGCGGGCAGCCAGGAAACCGGCGCTGAGCACGAACAGCCCGGTCGCCGGGTCGAGGTAGCCGGCCTCCCCTGCCGCGAGCGCGGCCGAGTGCGCGGCGAGGATCCGGGCCCGGTCCGGGTGCTCGGGCGGCAGCCGGGACGGGTGCGGCTCGGTGAGCGGCCGGTCGGCCAGGGGTCGTCGCTCTCCGGTCACCGCAGCAGTCTAGGGACGCCGTAGGAACGCGCGCCCCGTGGTCAGCCGTGCCCGACCAGCGCGGCGGCCACCTCGTCCCGGTTGGCACCGGCGGCGAGCAGCAGGCGCAGCAGCACGCGCGCCTTGTACGGGTCGAGCAACCCGCCGTTGAGGAGCCCGCGCCGTTGCAGGTCGGTCTCCGAGCCGACCGCCCCGTACGTGTGCCGCAGCACCGACCCGGCCCCGGATCGGGAGGTGAGCACGACCGGCATCCGGCCGGCGAGACCCCCGAGCACGGGAGCCAGGGTCGCGGGCACGTGCCCCACCCCGAAACCGGCGACCACCAGGCCCTGGTGGGTGTCGGCGAGCCCGTCCAGCAGCAGCCCGTCGTCGTCCATCGTCACCACGTACAGGGCCACCCGGGTCGCGTCGAGCCGGTCCGGGTCGACCCGCGGCAGCGGCTCGTGCCGCTGCGGCCGGGTCAGCACCCGCACCACCCCCTCGATCACCTGCCCGATCGGGCCGGCGTTGGGCGCGGCGAAGGTGGCGGTGCTGGTGCTGTGCGTCTTGCGCAGCCAGCGGGCGGCGTGCACCTCGTCGTTGACGGCGACCAGCACACCCAGGTCACGGGTGGCCGGCGCGGCGGCCACGCGCAGTGCCGCGAGCAGGTTCGCCGGCCCGTCCGCGCCGGCCAGGGTGGGGTTGCGCATCGCGCCGGTGAACACCAGCGGGGCGGCGTGCGGCCAGACCAGATCGGCCAGGAACGCCATCTCCTCCAGCGTGTCGGTGCCCTGCGTGACCACCACGCCGGTCGCGCCGCCGGTCACCGCCCGGGACGCCTCCCTGACCACGTCGAGCAGCTGGCGGCCGGTGAGGTGGGCGCTGGGCACCGCGTGGGTGTCGCGCACGTCCACGGGTACGCCCAGCTCGGCGAGGCCGGGCACGGCGGCGGTGAGGTCCGCGCCGGTGAGCCGGGTGACCACTCCCGTCCGGCGGGCGTCGACGCCGCCCATCGCGATCGTGCCGCCGAGGGTGATCAGGGCGATGGACACTCGTGGACCTCCGTTCCGCGGCCGGGGCGCCGGCGGCCCTGGGACCGTACCCGCCCGGCCGACCGGCTCGGCGACCCGACCTGGCTGCGCGAAAAGCGGTGTCGTGTGCGATCGCGGCCCGGGTAGCGTCCGCGGGCCGCCGTCCGGCGGTACGTGTGACCGCACAGACAGGAAGCGCCTCGTGACCCAACAGGTGACCCGGACCCCGGCGGACACGACCGGGCCCGGCCCGTCGCTGTGGCGCAGCAGGAACTTCCTGCTGCTCTGGGGTGGTCAGACGGTCAGCGAACTGGGCACCCGGCTCGCCGGAGTGGCGGTGCCGCTGCTCGCCGCCGACACCCTGAACGCCAGCGTCTTCCAGGTCTCCCTGCTGACCGTCCTGGCCTGGTTGCCGTACCTGCTCTTCTCGCTGCCAGCGGGCATCGTCGCCGACCGGGTCGACCAGCGGCGGCTGATGATCGGGTGTGACCTGGGTCGGGCCGCGCTCATGCTGTCGCTGCCGGTGGCTGCCCTGGTCGGCCAGCTCACCCTGCCCTTCCTGTACCTGGTGGTCGGGCTCGGCGGGGTGCTCACCGTGCTGTTCACCGTGGCGTACAAGAGCCTGCTGCCCCGGCTGGTGCCGGCGGACCTGCTGGTGGACGGCAACGCCAAGCTCACCATCAGCCAGGATGCCGCCGAACTGGTCGGCCCGACGGTCAGCGGCGCGTTGATCGGGCTGGTCGGCGCCGCCCGGACGTTCCTGACGAACGGATTCGCCTTCCTGGTCAGCGCGCTGACGTTGATCCTGATCCGGGACGAGCCGGTACGCCGCGAGCCGGCCCCCCGCGTGCCACTGGCGGTGGAGCTGACCGACGGGATCGGCTTCATCCGGCGGCAACCCATCCTGGTCAGCATTCTGGCCTGCACCACCTGGTCGAACTTCTTCGTGATGGCGTCCGCGTCGATCGAGGTGACCTTCCTGGTTCGCGTGCTGCACGCCAACCCGGTGCAGGTGGGGTTGGTCTTCTCGGTCAGCGCGGTCGGCGGGCTGATCGTGGGGGTGCTGGCCGCCCGACTGTCGGCCTGGCTCGGCTCGGCCCGGGTGATCTGGGTGGCGATGGCCGCGCCGGGCCCGTTCTACCTGCTCATGCCACTGGCGCAGCCCGGCTGGGGGGTGCTGCTCTACGGGGTCGGTCTGGCCGCGTTCTCGGCAAACGCGGTGCTGTTCAACGTGGCGGCGATGTCGTACCGGCAGCGCATCACCCCGCCGGCGATCCTCGGGCGGGTCAACGCGGCGTTCCTGTGGATCTGCTTCGGGGTGATTCCGCTCGGCGCGCTGACCGGTGGCGCGCTCGGCACCGCGCTGGGACTGCGCGGGGCGCTGTGGGTGTGCGTACTGGGCACCTGGGCCGCCTGCCTGTTCGTGGTGTGCTCCCCGCTGCGCCGGATGCGGGACCTGCCGGCGGTGCCGCTGAAGGGTCCGACGGTTTCGTCGTAGGCGACCTTGCGCTCGGCGGGGCCGACCTGGCCGCCGTGGCGGGCGGCCCCGGCCCCCAGTTGTGGTCCTTTGCTCTGCTTCATCGGACGCAACACTTTTCGGCGCTAACCGTTGCGTGGACTGAAGCAGAGCATTAGGGCGCGTAGCAGGGTACCGCCGGGATGTGGCCGTCGACTGCCGCTGGTGTTGGCTTGAGTCTCCAGTGGGGGGAGACAGCAGGGTGGGGGCATGAACGACGAAACGCGCTATTCGATCGGCGAGCTGGCCCGGCGGACCGGCCTGAGCGTCAAGACCATCCGGTACTACGCCGACCGTGGGATCGTGCCGCCGACCGGGCGGACCCCGGCCGGCTACCGCCACTACGGCCCGGACGCCGTCGCCCGGCTGGAGCTGGTCCGGACGTTGCGCGACCTCGGCGTGGACCTCGCCGCCATCCGGCGGGTGGTGGACCGCGAGGTGCCGTTGGCGGAGGTGGCCGCCGCGCACGCCGAGGCGTTGGCGGTGCAGATCCGCGTGCTACGGCTGCGCCAGGCGGTGCTCACCGCAGCCGCTCGGGGCGGCGGAGGAGCCGAGCAGATAGAGCTGCTGCACACCCTGGCCCGGCTCTCCGGGCAGGAGCGTCGACGACTGGTCGCCGATTTCCTCGACGCCGTCTTCGACGGCCTGGCCACCGCACCGGCGTACCCGGGGATCATGCGGTCGCTGACCCCGGAGCTGCCCGACGATCCCAGCACCGAGCAGGTGCAGGCGTGGGTGGAGCTGGCCGAGCTGGCCCAGGACGCGGACTTTCGCGCCAGCATGCGGCGGCTGGTGCGGCAGTACGCCGCCGACCACGACGTCCCGGGGCTGCCGCGCCCGGACGCCGTCGCGGTGGTCCGCGACGCGGTGGCCCCCGCCCTGGCGGCCGGCCTGGACCCGGCCGGGCCCGAAGCCGACTCCGTGATCAGGGCCGTCACCGCCCGCTACGCGGGCCTTCGAGCCAGTCCCGACGACGCCGACCTGCGCAAGCGGCTGTTGGACCGGCTGGACGCCGCGAACGACCCCCGCCGGGACCGGTACCTCGACCTGCTCGCAGTGATCAACGGCTGGTCGGGCGGCGGCGCGGTGGCACCAGCACTCGACTGGTTCAGCCGTGCCCTGCGCGCCCGAATGCCGTCGCCGGCCCGCTGAACTGTTCGGCGGCCGCAGCACGGCCGGGTCGGCTCGCGGCGTCAGGCGAACCAGGTGATCGCCTGGCCGTGTCCCCGGGTCCAGGCCAACGGCGTGCCGTCCAGCGCGAGGACGTTGTACAGCCCCTCCTCGGGCGACTCCGGCAGCACCTCATGCGGCAGCACCTCCGGTGCCTCGTTGGCGACCCAGTGCCCGGGCAGCCCACGGACCAGCCGGACGAACGCCTCCCGACGCGGCGCGGACACCTGGTAGAGCACGGAGGTGTGGAAGACCACGAGGGTCGCTCCGGCCGGCGCCCGCGCCGCCAGCGCCGGCAGGTCGTCCACCAGGTCGCCGCGTACCAGCAACGGCGGATCGGCCGCGGCGACCGCCGCCGCGGCCCGCAGCCGGGCCCGCCGGTGCTCGTGCTCCGGCCAGACGAGCGCGTCCAACCAGGACACGTCGTCGGGGTCGGTCACGTCGAGGGGGTTGAGGTCCAGGCCGGCCCGCCACACCACCTCGGGTACGCGTGCCGGCGGGACAAACCCAGTGGCCGCGCACTCCAGGACCGGCTCGCCGGAGCCCACCCGATGCTCGCCGTAGCGGTAGGCGTACCGGTCGGGATAGAGGCAGAGCCCGGCGGACGCCCCGACCTCCAGCAGAGCGAGGGGCTGCGGCAGCGCGGCGAGCACCGGCAGCAGGACCGCACACCGACCGGCCTCGTTGGTCTGGGTGGCCCGAGTCCGCATCTGCGCCTCGATGGCCGACCAGTTCGCCACCGCGTACTCGTGGAACGCGGCCGGGTCCTCGACCGGGCCGCCGAGCCACCGGACAACACCGAACAACAGGTTCGGCTGCCGCTTGGCCGGCGGAAGCCCGTCGAGCAGGGCGAGCAGGGCATCGTCGCGGGACACCGCCAGGGACAGCCGCTCGTACGCGGGCGAGACCCCGCGCACCTCGCGGCCGGCGAACGTGGCGTACGCCTCAGCGGTCGTCATGCCCTGATCGTCGCAGCCACCCACGGGTGATTCACACCCCGTTTCCCGTGGCCCGTGTCACCAATGCTCCGCGCCTCCTCGTAGAGTTCCGCGGCGGCCGGGACGCTGATCCCCAGCTCAGCTGGCCGCAAAGGGGAGGAACTGGTCGTGCGGGGTGACGGTGTCCGGGTACTGATCGTCGGCGGCGGTGTCGCCGGGCTGGCGACGGTGGCCGCGTTGCGGGACTGGGGCGCGACGGTCGACGTGGTTGAGCGGGCACCTGGGCCGGACGACTCCGGTACCGGCATCTACCTCACCGGCAACGCGACCCGGATGCTCGACGTACTCGGTCTGCGGGAGCCGATCCTCGACGTCGCCGTGGAGATCACGCGGCAGCGCAGCGCCAACCAGCGCGGACGCCGCCTCTTCGACATCGACGTGGCCGCACTGTGGCAGGGCGTCGGGCCCTGCGCCTCCCTGCCGCGAGCGCAGTTGCACCGAGCCCTGCTCGCGGGCGTCGGCGACGCGCCGATCCGCTGGGGCCGCCAGCCGGTCGCGCTCGCCGAGGAGGGCGCCGTGATCGCCGTCGAGTTCGACGACGACAGCACCGCACGGTACGACCTGGTGATCGGCGCCGACGGCGTGAACTCGACGGTCCGGCGGCTCGCCTTCAACGGTCGGACGGCCCGCGACCTCGGCCAGTACGCGTACCGGTGGGTCGCTCCCCGAATCGACGACGAGCCGGTCTGGTCAGTGCAGTTGGGGCGCGGTAGGCAGTTCCTCACGATCCCGATCAGCGACGAGCAGACGTACTGCTACTACAACGACGGCCCGGTGGCCGACCGGCCCGGCTGGCGCGACGAGTTGGGGGCAACGTTCACCGAGCCGGCCGCGATGATGCTCAAGGCCCTCGACTACGTCACCAGCACCCTGCACGCCGGGCCGAACCAGGAGGTCGTCCTCGACTCCTGGTCCCGAGGGCCGGTGCTGCTGATCGGCGACGCCGCTCACGCCACCTCGCCGAACATGGCCCAGGGCGCGGCGATGGCCCTGGAGGACGCCGTCGTGCTCGCCGATTCACTGGCCGCCGCCGGGAACATCGCCGAGGCGTTGCACGGGTACGAGATGCGCCGCCGCCCGCGTACCGACTGGGTGCTCAGCCAGACGCACCGCCGGGACAAGGCCACCGGGCTGCCGCCCGCGCTGCGCGACCTGGTGCTGCGCCGCCTTGGCGAGCAGATGTTCCGGTCGAACTACGGGCCGCTGTTCACCCAGCCCTAACGATCAATGGCGTGGTTTCCTGCGCCGGGAGATCTCCTCCAGGTGCTGGCGCTGGTGCTGCCGGACCATCTCGTCCCAGACCTCCTGGTCGTAGTCCGGGTCCGGCGGGATCCACCTGTGCGAGTTGTCGCTGTAGTGGAACCGCTCGTCGCCCCGCCGGATCAGACTCACCGGACCCAGCCCAGGAAGCGCCGGTGCAGCAGCCCGGCGGGCACCCAGGTGAGATCCTCAGCGGCCCAGACCAGGTAGGACCCCATGTAGAGACCCAACGACACCGGTGCGCCGTCGAACTCGGCGCGCCGCTCGGTGCGCCGGTGTCTGGCAGGGCCAGGGCGCGTCGCGGCCACCACATGTCCACACCGGAAGGACCGGGCCATGGGTGGTCACGGCTGCTCCTCCCCTGGCCAGTGGCCTCGCCGGATCGGGATGCGGTGCCGGGCTCGACACGGCAGGTCCGCACCGCAGCGACAGGTTCGCCGCCACCGTCGCCACGACCAGACCGGCCGGTGCCGCCGCGCCAGGGTCAGCGCCACCGCCAGCAGGTAGTCGTCGTACGGCACCCGATCCGGCATCAGACCTCGCAGCTATCGCTGTGCCCACTGATGGCTTGTCAATCTGTAATGAGCAATAGTCAACCACAAGTCGCGCCTATTTTCAGGCCGTGAAGCGACCGCGCTTGTACGGGCCTGGCGAGTTGACCGCCCTGTTCGGCGTGTCGCGGCAGCGGGTACTACAGATCACCCGCCGACCCGGCTTCCCTGAGCCGATCGCTCGCCTGATCGGAACGACGATCTGGGACGCGGACGAGGTGGACGAGTGGGCCAAACACAACCGCCCACCACGCCCAACCGATGGCGACGAAGACCGCTGATCCGGCGTCTCAGCTCGTGTTCACCCTGGCCAAGACCAGCGCGCCAGCAGCGGGTCGAAGCCCCTGACCGGTGGATCGGATGGGCCCGCCGCAGCCGCATCGACGTGTTCGTCGACCTGCAACGCCGCGTGAGCCGTCACCGCGACGCCATCCTCGCCTCCATCGGACACGGCCTGTCCAACGGACGCATCGAGTCGGTCAACGCCAAATCCGCCTGATCACCCGGATGGCCTTCGGATCCCACTCACCCAACGCCCTCATCGCCCTGGACATGCTCAACCGCGGCGGCCACCGACCCCAACTCCCCCGCCGATGACCACCCGACCCACACACCCAGCACGAGACCCATAAATATGACTCACAGGCATCATGGGCAACGGCAACATGCCCTCCGCCAGAGTCCGCGAGGACCTGGAAACGGCGCTGCCCCGACCTCCGATCACGGAGGTCGGGGCAGCGCCGCGGTTCGCGTATGTCAACTGTACCTGACCGATCTTGAGGTGTCCCCCTGACTTCGGGGTCCCCTCCGGTGCGGCGCATGTCCCTCTATGCGGAGGTCGCGTCCTTGATCACCGGGTCGGCACGGCCCAGCATACTGTCCCCTTGCGTCTCGCGGAAGCAAGACATGCGGACGATCCATGCAACGGTGCCGCCGGAATCAATCATCGCGTAGATCCGCGTTCGACCTGAGCGCTGCCGGCCATGCCCGGCGCCGAGGCTCGATGGTTAGGCCGTCGAGTTCACTTACGCGGTCCCATCAGCCGCTGGATCTCGTCGGCCACCTTGGGCGACGTCAGTGGCGCCCAGCGGGCGAAGAGGTCGCGGAAGTAGTCGCCGTGTTTGACAAGCAGCGCCGGACTCTGCTCGATGACGTCGAGTTCGTTGACGATGCTCAGATCCACGAACGACCCAATGAGATGGGACTCGAGAACCCTTCTCTGCCCGGTGAAGCGATCATGCACGGTGGAGGTGGTGGCCAAAGCCGGCCAGGTACGGTCACGGTCACAAGCCCCGTACAGGTATACGAGTGCCTCGGCTTCCAGTCCGATCACGGCTCGGAGCAGGTCCCGATCGGTCCAAGGGATCAGCGCCAGGTCGAAACCATCCGTGCTGTAGGCAGCATGGGTGAGACCGGCCAGCTGCACGGGTGGGGCAGCACCGGCTGCCGCGAGGCGCTGTTCGACGCGACACAGGTGGGAGTAGAGAGTGCCGCCGGGATGCTCGATCGCTTCCGTGCCGTGCTCTCGCAGAAACGCCCGCGCCGCGCTGCCGAAGGTCATAGGCGTGACCCTAAGCGCGTCAACGCGCACAGGGGTGTTCCCTGGCGCTGCCTGATAGATCACAGTGCGTCCGAGTGAACCGCTGACGTGCGAAGTCGTCTGCGTTTTCACGCGCCCGGAGACCTCGATCGATGTGAACCGGTGCACTCAGTCTTGCTCACCGTGTGGTCGGCCGGGTTGGGTCGGCGCATGGCTCTCATCGCATACGACAACGTGGACGCAGCGGCGTTCGAGGAGACCCGGCACCTGCGAGATGATGACCTCGCTACCTGGCGTGCCGCGATCGGCCGGCACTTCGAGCCCCGATCCGGGGCGCGCCTGCTCGACCTTGGATGCGGCACCGGCAGTTGGGCACGGGCGTTCCGCACCTGGTGGCCCGGCATAGACGTCATGGCAGTCGAGCCCTCGGCAGCGATGCGTGAGCGGGCGATGTTTCAGCCAGTCGCGGCCGGCGCGGCCGACGACATCCCGCTCCCGGACGCAAGCCTCGACGGGGTCTGGCTCTCCACCGTGATCCACCACGTTCCCGACCTGGAAGCCGCCGCCCGCGAGATCCGGCGGGTGCTGAAGCCGGGCGCACCGGTGCTGATCCGCTCCGCGTTCGCCGGCCGGCACGAAGCGATCAACCTGTTCCGCTGGTTCCCGGAAGCCGTCGCCGTGTTGGACCGCTACCCGAGCATCCCCAACGTCGAGGCGGCGTTCGCCACCGCCGGCTTCACGACGACCGGCTGCGAACCAGTCCCACAAGTGACCGCCCAGTCGGTGGCCGATGCCGCCGCCGGCCTGCAGCGCGAGGCGCATACGCCGCTGCAGTTGATCAGCGACGAAGCCTATGCGGCGGGCGTAGCCCGTCTGCAGGAGGCCGCACGAACCGAGTCCGGCCCGGTCGTCGATGCCCTCGACCTGCTGGTACTCCGGTGACCACCCGGCTGGCAGTGGTCACCGGCAGCAGCCGAGGGCTCAGCGCGGCCCTGACCGAGCATCTCGCCGACCAGGGTTGGAACGTCGTCGCCTGTGTCCGCACAGAGTCCGCAGCCGTGTCGATCAAGCGGGCCGGCGTTGAACCTGTTCTGCAGGACGTCCGGGCACCGGTGAGCGAGGCCCTTCTGGCGGCTGTCCGGGGACGGCCGATCGATGCGCTGATCAACAACGCCGGCATCGGAGCTCCGGCCCGCCCGCTGGCGGACTGCGACCCGCAGACGATCCTGAACGCCGTTGACGTCAACGTCGCGGGTCCGATGCGTCTGACTCAGGCCATGCTGCCGATGCTGCTGGCCGCGCCCGCACCGCTGATCATCAACGTGTCGTCCCCGGCTCGGTTCGCTGGCTGCGCAGGCCGCGGGCGACTTCGCCGGCCGACGGACCAGCTACGCCTACCGCATCTCCAAAGCCGCTCAGAAAATGCTGACGGTCGCCCCCGCTCGGGAACTTGCTGGTCGCGTACGGTGCTGGGCTGTCCATCCGGGCAGCCTCACCACCGCCATGGGAGCGGGCGACGCGGACACGTCGCCCGGCGAGGCCGCCGCCCGGCTCGGCCAACTGCTGGACAGCTCCGTCAGGTGTCGTTGCCCGCCGAACCCAGGTCGTGTCCGCGTCGTGAGCAACGGAAAGTCCCCCGGACGCTATCGTCCGGGGGACATCCCTTTGGTCAGACTCGCCGATGACCCTTGGATCTCAACGCACCCCTGGAGGGGACACGCTGAGAATGGTCACACTCAGCTGCAGCCGCTGGTGGAGCCGCAGCCCTCGCAGACGTAGCAGCTACCGGCCGGGCGCATCTTCGTACCGCAGGTGAAGCAGAGCGGTGCGTCGGCGGCCTTGCCGATCACGGCCTCGAGCAGTTCGGTGCTGGAGCCCACGTTCGGGGCCGGCTTGGCGGCGGCCACCTCGGCGATCTCCTGCGCCGGCTGGGCGACGGGCTCCGGCTTGGCCGGGGTCTCCACCGGCGCCGAGGACGCCATCGCGGTGAGCTCCGCACCGGTGACGGCGGCGCTCTCCGCGTCGGCTTCGGCCCGCAGCTGCGCGGCCCGCTCGCTGGCGGTGAAGATGCCCAGCTCGGCGCGGCGCTCGTACGGCAGGAAGTCCAACGCCAGGCGACGGAAGATGTAGTCCATCACCGAGGCCGCCATGCGCACGTCCGGGTCGTCGGTCATGCCGGCCGGCTCGAAGCGCATGTTTGTGAACTTGCTGACGAACGTCTCCAGCGGCACTCCGTACTGCAGACCGATGCTGATGGCCACCGAGAAGGCGTCCATCACCCCGGCCAGGGTCGAGCCCTGCTTGGACATCTTGAGGAAGACCTCGCCCAGGCCGTCGTCCGGGTAGGACGACGCGGTGAGGTAGCCCTCGGCGCCGCCGACGGAGAAGGAGACCGTCTCGGACGGCCGCTTCTTCGGCAGGCGCTTGCGCACCGGCCGGTACTCGACGACCTTCTCGACGACCGGCGCGGCCTCGACGGCGACCGGCTCGGTGGCCTTGTTGGACTTGGCCACCGAGAGCGGCTGGCCGACCTTGCAGTTGTCCCGGTAGATCGCCAGCGCCTTGAGGCCGAGCTTCCAGCCCTCGAAGTAGATCTTCTCGACGTCCTCGACGGTGGCCGCCTCCGGCATGTTGACCGTCTTGGAGATGGCGCCGGAGACGAACGGCTGGATGGCCGCCATCATCCGCACGTGGCCCATCGGGGCGATCGACCGCTCGCCCATCGCGCAGTCGAAGACCGCGTAGTGCTCCGGCTTGAGACCGGGGGCGTCCACCACGTGACCGTGGTCGGCGATGTGCTCGACGATCGCCTCGACCTGCTCCTCGGGGTAGCCGAGGCTGCGCAGGGCACGCGGGACCGTCTGGTTGACGATCTGCATCGAGCCGCCGCCGACCAGCTTCTTGAACTTGACAAGCGCCAGGTCCGGCTCCACGCCGGTGGTGTCGCAGTCCATCATGAAGCCGATGGTGCCGGTCGGCGCGAGGACGCTGGCCTGCGAGTTACGCCAGCCGTTCTTGTCGCCGATCTTGTTGCCCTGGGTCCACTGCTTGGTCGCCTCGCGGACGATCGCGGTGGCCACCGGGCTGGTGGGCTTGATCTCGTCGTTGGCCGCCGCGTGCTTGCGCATGACCCGCTTGTGCGGCTCGGCGTTGCGGGCGTAGCCGTCGTACGGGCCGACGACGCCGGCCAGCTCGGCGGAGCGGCGGTAGGCGGTGCCGGTCATCAGGGACGTGATCGCCGCGGCGACCGAGCGGCCCTGCTCCGAGTCGTACGGCAGGCCGGTGGCCATCAGCAGGGCGCCGAGGTTGGCGTAGCCGATGCCGAGCTGCCGGTAGGCGCGGGAGGTCTCACCGATCTTCTCGGTCGGGAAGTCGGCGAAGCAGATCGAGATGTCCATCGCGGTGATGACGAACTCGACCGACTTGACGAACTTCTCCACCTCGAAGCCACCGTCGGCCTTGAGGAACTTCATCAGGTTCAGCGAGGCCAGGTTGCACGAGGAGTTGTCCAGGTGCAGGTACTCCGAGCACGGGTTCGACGCGGTGATCCGGCCGGTCTCCGGGCAGGTGTGCCAGTCGTTGATGGTGTCGTCGTACTGCAGGCCCGGGTCGGCGCACTCCCAGGCGGCCTGGGAGATGGAACGGAACAGCTTCTTCGCCTCGACCGTCTCGATGGTCGCCCCGTCGAGCCGACCACGCAGGTCGAAACCGCCGTCGTTCTCCACCGCCGTCATGAACTCGTCGGAGACCCGGACCGAGTTGTTGGCGTTCTGGTACTGCACGCTGACGATGTCGGAGCCGCCCAGGTCCATGTCGAACCCGGCGTCGCGCAGCGCGCGGATCTTGTCCTCCTCGCGCGCCTTGGTGACCACGAACTCCTGGATGTCCGGGTGGTCCACGTCGAGGATGACCATCTTGGCCGCCCGCCGGGTGGCGCCGCCGGACTTGATGGTGCCGGCCGAGGCGTCCGCGCCGCGCATGAAGCTGACCGGGCCGGAGGCGTTGCCGCCGGAGGAGAGCAGCTCGCGGGACGAGCGGATCCGGGACAGGTTGACCCCGGAGCCGGAGCCGCCCTTGAAGATCAGCCCCTCCTCCTTGTACCAGTCGAGGATCGAGTCCATCGAGTCGTCGACGGAGAGGATGAAGCAGGCGCTGACCTGCTGCGGCGACGGCGTGCCGACGTTGAACCAGACCGGCGAGTTGAAGCTGAACACCTGGTGCAGCAGCATCCAGGTCAGCTCGTGCCCGAAGATCTCCGCGTCGGCCGGGCTGGCGAAGTAGCCGTACTCCTCACCCGCTGTGCGGTAGGTGCCGACCACCCGGTCGATCAACTGCCGGAGCGACCACTCCCGCTCCGGGGTCCCCACCGCGCCCCGGAAGTACTTGGTGGTCACGATGTTCGCCGCGTTGACGCTCCACGACTCCGGGAACTCCACCCCGCGCTGCTCGAAGTTGATCGAGCCGTCCCGCCAGTTCGTCATCACGACGTCGCGGCGCTCCCAGGTGACCTCGTCGTACGGGTGGACCCCCTCGGTCGTCCACACCCGCTCGATCTTCAGCCCGGCGCTCGCGCTGGCCTTGCTCCGTGACCTGCTTGTCGTCACACCATCCCCCGACATCTCATCCGCCCCCTCGTCCACGCGGCCACCCGCCGCGCTTCCACCTGTCAGCAACACAAACCTCAGTTGGTACGGCCGGCGGTCCCCGCCGCCCCGGCCTGGCTCGCGCCCTCCCGGGCGCGGGCAGCGGCCCGCAATGTCTCGATCTCCTGCTCGAAGTCGGCGAGCGAGTCGAAGGACCGGTAGACGCTGGCGAACCGCAGGTACGCCACCTCGTCCAGGTCCCGCAGCGGGCCCAGGATGGCCAGCCCCACGTCATGGCTGGGGATCTCGGCCGCACCCTTGGCCCGCACGGTCTCCTCGACCTTCTGGGCCAGCAGCGCGATCGAGTCCTCGTCGACGGGCCGGCCCTGGCACGCCTTGCGCACCCCGCCGATGATCTTCGTACGGCTGAACGGCTCGGTCACCCCGCTGCGCTTGACGACCGCGAGGACCGCCTCCTCGACGGTGGTGAACCGCTTGCCGCACTCCGGGCAGGACCGTCGCCGCCGGATGAGCTGACCGTCGTCGGCCTCCCGCGAGTCGACCACCCGGGAGTCGGCGTGCCGGCAGTACGGACACCGCATCGCCTACCTCCTAATCATGATCAACCACGGCTGCGCCGGGCACCTCCGGGCACGGCTCGCCACGACGGTGCCGTCCGGAGATGGCGCCCGCCGTGGTCGACGTTACGGAAGTGCGGTCGGTAGTCGGACCCAACCTGTAGGCAACTTACGCCCGTGTCACTACTACATCTAGGGGTTGACCGTATGTCGCTGGCGAACCCGGGTCAAGTTGGCCGGCGTGTCCGGCGCGTCACGGACCATCCGGTCATCCGCCCCCAGCGCTCCACCGGAAGACCCAACGCCGTGCCCCCGCCACGGTTACCGGCCAGCGGGCCGAAGTAGCCCGGAAAACGGCCGAGGATCGAACACCCGTGCTACCCCGACGTACCATTTATCAGAACATCCGTACGACAGAAGTGTTTTTTCACCCCGACACGCCGGTGAGAGGTCGTACAGATGTTTGAAAATGACCGATCTCACCTATACGGTCAGGAACAGCCGGGTGCGATGGATCTTCACCACACGCGGCGACGCACCACCCTCAGCACCGCCGTGGCACCACCGCACGCACCACGAGCCGACGAGGCACCCAGCGCCGACCAGGGAGGACGGACGTGACCGAGGACCGGGCCAGCCGGCCGAAGAGCCCGCAGCAGATCACCGAGGCGGGCCCGCCGGCCACCCGACGCCGCAGCGCCGCGCGCAGCCGGACGGGCCAGCCCGCCGTGCGCCCGGTCACCCCGGTGGTCAGCAGTTTCCCCGACCCGGCGACGGTCGACCTGACCGCCCGCCAGCGCCGCATCCTGGAGTTCATCCGCACCTGGGTGGAGCGCCACGGCTACCCGCCGAGCGTCCGGGAGATCGGCGAGGCGGTCGGCCTCGTGTCGCCGTCCAGCGTCGCCTACCAGCTCAAGGAGCTGGAAAAGAAGGGCTTCCTGCGCCGCGACCCCAACCGACCGCGCGCGGTGGACGTCCGGGCTCCGAGCGAGGCCATTGACGACGAGCTGTCCCGCGCGCAGCGGCCGACCCCGGCGTACGTGCCGATGCTCGGCCGGATCGCCGCCGGTGGGCCGATCCTCGCCGAGCAGGCGGTGGAGGACATCTTCCCCCTCCCCCGCGAGCTGGTGGGCGAGGGCGAGGTCTTCATGCTCCAGGTCAAGGGCGACTCGATGCTCGACGCGGCGATCTGCGACGGCGACTGGGTGGTCGTCCGGCAGCAGCCGACCGCCGACTCGGGCGAGATCGTGGCCGCCATGCTCGACGGCGAGGCGACCGTCAAGACCTACCGGCGGCGCGACGGGCACGTCTGGCTGATGCCGCAGAACCCGGCCTTCGACCCGATCCCCGGTGACGACGCCACCATCATGGGCCGGGTCGTGGCGGTGCTGCGCCGGATCTGACCGGTCCGCGGGTGAGTGCCCCGGCACTCACCCGCACTGCGGGATGCGTGAGGGCAGGCGGCCGGGAGGCGTCAGTAGCGGTCGCCCCGGTGGCCGCGACCGCCCCCGGGATACTGCCCGTACGGGTCGACGGGCGCGTCCTCTTCACGCCGCCGGCCGGGCCGCTGGCCGCGGTAGTCCGGCTCCGGCCCACCACGCCGTGGCGGCTCGGCCCGACCGCCGCCGGGCTGGCCACCGGCGCCGTACACGCCTCCGCCGGGATGCCCACCGCTCGGAGGACGGCCGCCGCCACCCGCCGGCCGACCGCCACCCGCCGGCCGACCGCCACCCGCCGGGGGACGACCCCCGCCGTAGACGCCGGGCGCGCCGCCCGCCGGGGCAGGGCCGTAACCACCGTCGGCGGGCGCGGGACGGCCACCGCCGTACACCGCGCCGCCCGCCGGGGCGGGACCACCACGACCCGCGCCGCCGCCGTACGTCCCGCCGCCGGCGCCGTAGACCGCCCCGCCGGCCGGGGCGCCGCCACCGTAGACGCCACCGGCACGGTCACCGGCCGGGAACCCGTCGTCGGCACGGGTGCCGGGCGGGCCCAGAGGATCGCCATCCGGGTCCGACCGGTCGGACCCGTCGGCGGTCGGCGGTCGGCGACGGGCCCGGAGGATGCCGAGGATGCCCGCGCCAACCAGCAGCAGGCCGATCAGCCCGATCGCGCCCACCAGGTACGTGATGTCGTCGAAGCTCAGCCCGTCGGTCCAGGACTTGGAAGCTGCCGACTTGGGGTCACCGGCGTTGGCCGCCAGCGGTTGCGCCGTCGAGGTGGACGGCGTGTAGCTGAGGATGTCGACCGTCTCCTCCTCGGTGAACTGCTGGCCGTCGGAGACGGTGAGGAAGGTCTTGCCGTCCGTGGTGTAGCTGATGGCCTCACCGAACGGGTCCGTGAGCGCCGTCACCCGGGGCTTGCCGGTGGTGAGCGCGCCGACGATGTCGCCACCGGTCACGTCGAACTCGAAGGCGTCCGCGTAGGTGCGCAGGACCACCCGGCCGCCGTCCGGCGACCGCGCCGCGCCCGTGATCGCGACGCGACCGAACGTGTTGAGCGGGTTTTCGGTCTCTGTCCGGGGCAACGCGATGTCGCCGACCTTGCGCATCGGCACCGGGTCGGTGTCGCCGTTCTTCAGCGCCGCCGCGGGGGTGTAGATCTCGGCCTTCCCGCTGGTCACCTTGGTGATGATCAGCGGTTTGCCATCGTCGCCGATGAGCAGCGCCTCGGCGTCGTGCGGCTTGCCCTCCGGGTAGGAGAGCCGGTGCAGCACCGGCTCCTTCTTGCCGGTGACCGGCATCGACCAGAGCGCGACCCGCTTACGGCGTTCCTTGGCAAAGACGTTGTCGCCGGTGTCCGCGATCCAGAGGGTCGCGCCGTTCGGTGAGAGAGCCAGGTCCTCGGTGTCGAACGGCCCATCCCCCGAGTACCGGACCGGGTCCTTGGAGATCTTGCACTTGGTGTCCAGAAAGAAGACCCGCTTGCGTGCCGGGTCCTCGGTGCTGTCGTTGATGACGATGTAGCCGCTCTTGGTCGCCACGAGCCCGGACAGCTCGCGCAGCCGCTCATCGGCGATCGTGCACCGCTTCTTACCGGGAGTGGCGGCGGGCGCTTCGACAGATGCGGGGGCGGGGGCGGCGACAGCCACTCCGGCGAGCGCCACGGTTGCCCCGAACAGGCCGAGGGCAACCGTGACCGAGGAAACAACGCGGCGCATTCGGCCAGTGTCGCATGCCGCGCGTTTCCGGGATATGACGCCGGGGCCGCTCAGCGCCGGCTGCCGGCTGTCTGCCCCTGTCGCTCGACGTCGAACGGCGCCAACTCGGCGGCGAGCGCCTCGCCGACCCGCACGTGCAGCAGAGTGCCTTCCGGCAGGTGCGACGTGCTGAGCACCTCGCCCGTGCGGTGCACCCGTGCCACCAGGTCACCCCGGTCGTACGGCAGGACGGCCCGGACCTCCACGGCCGGTCGGGGAAGTCGCTCCTCGATCGCCTCGCGCAGCCCGTCGACGCCCCGCCCCGTGTGCGCGGAGACGAAGATCGCGTCCGGCCAGAGCCGCTTGAGCCGCAGCAGCGTGTCCTCGTCGGCCGTGTCGGTCTTGTTGACCACCAGCAGCTCGGGGAGCCGGTCGGCGCCCACCTCGGCGAGCACCTCGTGCACCGCCCGCACCTGCTCCTCCGGGTCCGGGTGGGCACCGTCGACGACGTGCACCACCAGATCCGCCTCGGCGACCTCCTCCAGCGTCGAGCGGAACGCCTCGACGATCTGGTGCGGCAGGTGCCGGACGAAGCCGACAGTGTCCGAGAGGGTGTAGAGGCGCCCGTCGGCGGCGGTGGCCTTACGGGTGGTCGGGTCCAACGTCGCGAAGAGCGCGTTCTCCACCAGCACACCCGCACCGGTCAGCCGGTTGAGCAGGCTGGACTTGCCGGCGTTGGTGTAGCCGGCGATGGCCACCGCGGGGACGGCGTTACGCGAACGCCGCGCGCGCTTGGTCACGCGTACCGTCTTCATGCTCTTGATCTCGCGGCGCAGCCGGGAGATGCGGTGCCGGATGCGCCGCCGGTCGGTCTCCAGCTTGGTCTCACCCGGGCCACGCACACCCACGCCGCCGCCGGCGCCGCCGCCGCGACCGCTACCACCGGTCTGCCGCGAGAGCGTCTCGCCCCAACCGCGCAGCCGGGGCAGGAGGTATTGGAGCTGGGCCAGCTCGACCTGCGCCTTACCTTCCTTGCTCTTGGCGTGCTGGGCGAAGATATCGAGGATCAGCGCCGTCCGGTCGACCACCTTGACCTTGGTGCGCTGCTCCAGGTTCCGCAGCTGGGACGGGGACAGCTCACCGTCACAGATCACCGTGTCGGCGCCGCTGGAGAGCACCACCGCGCCCAGGTCGTCGACCTTGCCCCGACCGATGTAGGTGGCCGGGTCGGGCCGCGTACGGCGCTGGATCAGCCCTTCGAGCACCTGCGAGCCGGCGGTCTCGGCGAGCGCGGCCAGCTCGGTCAGCGAATTCTCCGCGTCGGTCACCGAGCCCTCGGTCCAGACACCCACCAGGACGACCCGCTCCAGCCGCAGCTGCCGGTATTCCACCTCGGTGACGTCGGTGAGCTCGGTGGACAGGCCCGGTACGCGTCGTAGCGACTGCCGCTCCGACAGCTCCATCTCGCCGGTGGTGACGTCGTCGAGCTCGTCCTCGACGGGGACAAAGCTCTCCTGGTCTCGCAAGCGGTTCTCCTGTCCGTTTTGATAAGTAGAACGTAATCCTGACATGTGGCAACGCCTAACGCACCTGCTATATGCCCGTGCTGAAGGTCGCCAAAAGCGGGGGCGAATGCCGGTCGACCTCGACAACCCGGTAGAAATGCTGGGCGGCGGCCGAACGGCCGCACAGCCGTGACGGAGGGACCCCGTGGCCATCACCCGACTGCCGAGCGCCGGATTCTCGATCACCATCCGGATCGCCGTGACCGCGGACGCCTCCTCGATCGGCCGGCTCACCACCTCGGTCGGCGAAGCCGGGGCGATCGTGACGGCGCTGGACGTGGTGGACTCCGATCCGACCCACGTGATCGTCGACCTGACCTGCGACACCGCCGACGCCGGCCACGCCGACCAGGTGGTCGACGCGTTGACCGCGCTCGACGGCGTGGACGTGCGCAAGGTGTCGGACCGGACGTTCCTGCTGCACCTGGGCGGCAAGATCGAGGTGACCTCGAAGGTCGCGCTGCGCAACCGTGACGAGCTGTCCCGGGCGTACACCCCCGGGGTGGCCCGGGTCTGCATGGCGATCGCCGAGAACCCGGCGGACGCCCGCAGACTGACCATCAAGCGCAACACCGTCGCGGTGGTCAGCGACGGCTCGGCGGTGCTCGGCCTGGGCAACCTGGGCCCGGCCGCGTCGCTGCCGGTGATGGAGGGCAAGGCGGCGCTGTTCAAGCGCTTCGGCGGGGTGGACGCCTGGCCGGTGGTCCTGGACACCCAGGACACCGACGAGATCGTGGCCATCGTCAAGGCGATCGCGCCGGCGTACGGCGGGATCAACCTGGAGGACATCGCCGCGCCGCGCTGCTTCGAGATCGAGGCCCGGCTGCGTGAGCTGCTGGACATCCCGGTCTTCCACGACGATCAGCACGGCACCGCGATCTGCGTGCTGGCCGCGCTGACCAACGCGCTGCGGGTCGTGGGCAAGCAGCTCGCGGACGTCCGGGTGGTGGTCTCCGGTGCCGGCGCGGCCGGCACGGCGATCATGAAGCTGCTGCTGCGCCAGGGCGTCGGCGACATCATCGCGTACGACCGGGAGGGCGCCCTGCACCGCGGGCAGACCGGGCTCAACTCGGCGTGGCAGTGGCTGGCGGACAACACCAACAAGGACAACTACTCCGGCGACCTGCCGGGCGCGATCCGGGGTGCGGACGTCTTCATCGGCGTCAGCGCGCCGAACCTGCTCACCGGCGACGACATCGCCCAGATGGCCAAGGACTCGATCGTCTTCGCGCTGGCCAACCCGGACCCGGAGGTCGACCCGCGGGAGGCGCGCAAGCACGCCGCAGTGGTGGCCACCGGCCGCTCGGACCAGCCGAACCAGATCAACAACGTGCTCGCCTTCCCCGGGGTGTTCCGCGGCATGCTGGACGCGCACGCCGAGGAGTTCACCGAGGAGATGGCGATCGCCGCCGCCCGGGCCATCGCCGACGTGGTCGGCGAGGAGAAGATCAACCCGACGGTGATCGTGCCCAGCGTCTTCGACGCCCGGGTCGCCCCGGCGGTCGCCGCGGCCGTGCGCGCCGCCGCCCACAACCCCAGCCCGCTGCCGGCCGCCGACCCGGGCCCCGCCGACCTCCCCGAGATCGCCGCCAACGCCAGCGCCACCCCCTGACGGGCTGATTGACGCGACGCCGGCCCGGTACTCGGTGGTATCGCCGTGAGCGGGGGAGACGACCAACCGGTCGTCTCCCCCGCTTTGCTCTGCTTCAACCAGCGCAACGGTCGGTGCCCGATTATCGGACATCAGCCGGTGCGTGGGGTGAAGCAGAGCAAAGGCGTCGCGGTGACCGACGGCCCCGGTCGGGCGCGGCACACGGGCGCCAGCAGACGCGCCGGGACGCCAGCCAGACCAGACGGGCCAGCGCCGCCCGGCGTCAGGCGGAGGCGGGCAGCGCGGCGAGGTCGACCTCGCCGGTGGCCACCAGGAGGGCGGGGCCGGACAGCCAGCAGGAGTCCTCGGTGACGGTCACCGTGACCCGGCCGCCGGGAACATCGACGGCGACGCTGCCGGTGTCCCGGGCAGCGTCGCGCAGGGCCACCGCGGCCACCGCGCAGGCACCGGTGCCGCAGGAGAGGGTTTCGGCGCTGCCGCGCTCGTACACCCGCATCAGGGTGTGCTCGTCGGTGCCGTCGACCGGATCGCCCGGCACGATGAACTCCACGTTCACCCCGCTCGGGAAGAGTGCCGGGTCGAATCCGGGCGCGGTGGTCAGATTCAGGGCGGACAGCTCCAGACCGGCCGGCAGGACGCAGACCAGGTGGGGGTTGCCGACGTCCACGGCGGTGCCGGACAGGGTCAGCCCGCCGAGCGTGGCGGTCGAGTCGGCGTGCAGCCGGGGGCGGCGCATCTCGACGGCGACGACGTCCCCCTCGACCCGGGCGCGCACGACGCCGGCCCTCGTGGCCACCGGCAACGCCACGCCGGCCGGCGTGGCCAGCCCGGTGTCGATCAGGTAGCGGACGAAGACCCGGGCGCCGTTGCCGCACATCTCGGCCAGCGAGCCGTCGGAGTTCCAGTAGTCCATGAACCACTCGGCCTCACCGGCCTGCCCGGCACCCTCCGGATGCTTGGCCGCGCGGACCACTCGCAGCACCCCGTCCGCGCCGATGCCCCGCCGCCGGTCGCAGAGCGCCGCGACCAGCTCCGGGGTCAGGTCGAGCTGACCGTCCGGGTCGGGGAGAACGACGAAGTCGTTGCCGGTGCCATGGCCCTTGGTGAACTCCACGCCTCAATCATCGCGCAGGAGCGGGCACCAGGCGCAGGGCGGTCTCGATCACGTCCGGGGCGGCCGAATCCAGCCAGTGGATCCGCGGGTCGCGCCGGAACCAGGACCGCTGCCGGCGGACGAACCGCCGGGTGGCCCGGACCGTCTCGTCGTGCGCCTGTGTCTCGGTCAGCTCACCGGCGAAGAATCGCAGCACCTGCTGGTAGCCGAGCGCCCGGCTGGCCGTCCGCCCCTCGGGCAGCCCCCGCCCGACCAGCTCGCGGGTCTCGGCCAGCAGGCCGTCGGCCCACATCCGATCGACCCGCAGCGCGATCCGCTCGTCCAGCAGCCCGGTGTCCAGGTCGACTCCGAGCTGCACCGACGGGTAGTACGGCACCGGCTCGGGCAACGACGCCGTGAACGGGGCGCCGGTGAGTTCGATCACCTCCAGGGCCCGGACGATCCGCCGGCCGTTGCCGGGCAGGATGCCCTCGGCGGCGGCCGGGTCGGCCGCGCGCAGCCGCGCGTACAGCGGGGCCGGGCCGACCTCGGCCAGCTCCCGTTCCAGCCGCTCGCGCAGCGCCGGGTCGGTGCCGGGGAAGTTGAAGCGCTCCAGCACCGCCCGCACGTACAGCCCTGAGCCGCCGACCAGCAGCGGCACCCGGCCCCGGGACAGGATGTCGTCCACCGCCGCGCGGGCCAGACGCTGGTACTCCGCGACGCTGGCCGGCTCGGTGACGTCCCAGATGTCCAGCAGGTGGTGCGGCACGCCGTCCCGCTCGGCCGGGGTCAGCTTGGCGGTGCCGATGTCCATGCCGCGGTAGAGCTGCATCGAGTCGGCGTTGACCACCTCCCCGTCCAGGGCGTGCGCCAACGCGATGCTCAACGCCGACTTGCCCGCCGCGGTCGGGCCGACCACCGCGACGACCGTGCCGGTCACACCAGCTCCCAGGACGCCACGAAGTAGGCGACGCCGTACGGGGCCGAGTCGTGCAGCAGCTCGCCGCGCCACCTCCCGCCGCCCGACCGGGCCGCGCCGGCGAGCACCTGCCAGGACGCCCGGCCGGCGGCCTTCAGCTCGGCGGACACCACCGGGTCGAGGTCGAGCAGGACGTCCACGTCCGTCTCGGCCAGGGCCGTGGCGACCTGCTGGTCGTACGCCTCGGCGCGCGGGTCGTCGTACCCCGGGGATTTCTGCCCCCGGCAGGCGGACCCGTCACCGAGCACCAGCAACGCCACCCGGGCACCCGACCCGGCGACCGACTCGGCCAGGGCCGCCAACTCGGCCGCGCCGGCGTCGCCGGCCACCTGCACGGCGGCCACCGGCGCGCGCACGTCCTGGCGGGCAAGTAGCCACGCGCCGACGGTCAAGCTCAAGGGCAGCACGGCACCCCGGTCGGGCTGACCGGGAATCAGGGGTACGTCCAGGTCCACGCCCCAGGGCTGGAGCGAGCCGGTGGCCGGAGCGAAGATCGGGCCGGTCGCCTGACCCGCGCCGAGCAGGACAACGACGTCCGGGGAGGCGGTGAACAACCGGCCCACGGCGGTGTCGCAGGCCGCCCGCAGATCGTCCAACTCGGGCGCGGCGGCGCCCGCCACCTCGGGCACGAGCAGGGGCGGATGCGGGCAGACGGCGGCGGCGACCAGTGGCACCCGTTTACCGTAGCGGGAACCCCCGGTGCGTCTCCGCGCTGATCCGGTCAATCGGGCCCTAGGACACCGTATGGTCACGGTCGGCGATAGGCGCTCGACGCGGACCGGGTCGGACCTGTGACAATGCCGGAAGCAACTTGGCTGCGCCGTGGCGGCGACGGGGGACGGTTCCCTCGACGCCGGGAGAACGAGGATGGGCACATGAGCGACTGGACTGCCTTCGGACGGGTGGACGCGGACGGCACCGTGTACGTCAAGACCACCGAGGGCGAGCGGGTGGTCGGATCCTGGCAGGCGGGAGCACCGGAGGAGGGCCTCGCGCACTTCGCACGCCGCTTCGCCGATCTGGTGACCGAGGTGGACCTGACCGAAGCGCGGCTCAACTCGGGTGCGGCGGATGCCATGCACTCGCTGAGCACGATCCGGCGGATCCGCGCCTCCCTGCCCGAGGCCCACGTGGTCGGCGACATCGACGCGCTGGCCGCGCGGCTGGACAAACTCGCGACCCTCGCCGAGGAGAAGGCCGGCGAGGCGCGTGCCGCCCGGGACGCCGCTCGCGGCGAGGCCCTGGCCCGCAAGACCGCGCTGGTCGAGGAGGCCGAGAAGCTCGCGGCCGAGTCCACCGGCTGGAAGACCGCCGGCGACCGGCTCAAGGAGATCCTCGACGAGTGGAAGACCATCCGGGGGGTCGACAAGAAGACCGACGGCGAGCTGTGGAAGCGGTTCGCCGCCGCCCGGGACGGTTTCACCCGTCGCCGGGGCGCCCACTTCGCCTCCCTGGACGCGCAGCGCAAGCAGGCGCAGACCGCCAAGGAGGAGTTGGTCGCCGAGGCGGAGAAGCTCAAGGACTCCACCGACTGGGCGGCAACCGCCAACCAGCTCAAGGAGCTGATGACCCAGTGGAAGGCCGCGCCGCGCGCCTCCAAGGAGGCCGAGCAGAAGCTCTGGGAACGGTTCCGGGCCGCGCAGGACGCCTTCTTCAGCCGGCGTAGCGAGGTCTTCTCCGCGCGGGACAACGAGCAGCGCGCCAACCTGGAGCGCAAGCAGGCCCTGTTGGCCGAGGCCGAGGCACTGGACATCGACGCCGACCCGAAGGGTGCCCAGGCCAAGCTGCGGGAGATCCAGGCCCAGTGGCACGAGGCCGGCCGGGTGCCCCGGGAGGCCGCCGCCGGGCTGGAGCGCCGGCTGCGTGTCATCGACGACAAGGTCCGCGAGGTGATGGATTCGGCCTGGCGCCGGACCACCAAGGAGGACAACCCGCTGCTCGCCCAGATGCGGTCGCAGGTGGCGGAGGCCGAGGACCGGCTGGCCCGGGCCCAGAGCGCCGGGGACGCTCGTCGCATCAAGGAGGCCGAGCAGGCCCTCGCCGCCAAGCGGCAGTTCCTCCAGCTCGCCGAGCAGGCTGGCTGAGCTGAGCTGAGCCTTCCGGAGCCCCGGTCCCGTGCGGGACCGGGGCTCCCGCGTATCCCCACCCGGGGATTGTTGACGCATCGAGCTGAGCTGATGAGAATGGGCGCCGGAGCCAGGTTGGGCCACCGGCACGAGGGCGACGACGGCGGGACACCGCTGTCGGGGGTCGTCGGTGCGCTTCCGCGAGTGTCCCCGTCCGCGTGACCTCGACCGTCGCGCACTGTCCGCGTACCCCCAAAGGGACCGTGACGTGCGGACGGCCGCCCGCCCGCGCCGCCGCCCACGGCGGGCGCCGGGCCTCCGAAGTGGAGCTCGTATGTTCCGTCCCACCGCACTTGGCGGCGCGCTGACCGCGCTCGCCACCGCCGCGGCCGGCGTGTTCATCGCCGCCGCCGTCAGCACCAGCCCGGCAGCCGCCGCTGGAACCGGCACCGGGTACCTGCACACCAGCGGCAACCAGATAGTGGACAGCACCGGTACCACGGTCCGGCTGACCGGTATCAACTGGTTCGGCATGGAGACCGACAACAAGACCTTCCACGGGCTCTGGTCGAGCAACCCCTGGCGGGGGCAGCTCGACACGATGGCCCGGCTCGGCTACAACACCCTGCGCGTGCCGTATTCGAACGACGCGTTGAAGCCGGGCGCGACCGCCAGCGGGATCAACGACTTCGTCAACCCGGACCTGGTCGGGCTCTCCCCGTTGCAGATCCTGGACAAGGTGATCGGGTACGCCGGGAGCAAGGGGATGCGGGTCATCCTGGACCGGCACCGGCCGACGTCGGCGGGGCAGTCGCCGCTCTGGTACACCTCGACCGTCTCCGAGGCGACCTGGATCAACGACTGGAAGATGCTCGCCCAGCGGTACGCGGGCAACCCCACGGTGATCGGCGCGGACCTGCACAACGAGCCGCACGCCGAGGGCACCAACCCGGCGGCCACCGGCGCCTGCTGGGGCTGTGCCGACCCGGCCCGGGACTGGCGGCTCGCCGCCGAGCGGGCCGGAAACGCGATCCTCGGCGTCCAGCCCAACTGGTTGATCTTCGTGGAGGGGGTGAGCTGCCCGAGTGGCGGCCTCTCCAACATCTGGGACAACGACCCGAGCAACGACGAGGACTGCGGCTGGTGGGGTGGCAACCTGTCGAAGGCCGGCCAGTTCCCGGTACGGCTGGACGTGGCCAATCGGCTCGTCTACTCACCGCACGAGTACGCCACCTCGGTCTACCGGCAGAGCTGGTTCGACGCGCCGGACTATCCGGCGAACATGACAGCCATCTGGGACAGGTACTGGGGTTACCTCCACAAGCAGAACATCGCGCCGATCATGATGGGTGAGTTCGGCAGCACGCTGGCCGATCCGAAGGACCGGGTGTGGCTGGAGAAGCTGATGGCCTACACCGGCACCGGGGTCACCGGGATGTCCTTCACCTACTGGTCGTGGAACCCCAACTCGGGCGACACCGGCGGCATCGCGCTGGACGACTGGACCAGCATCAACACCACCAAGCAGGCGATCCTCCAGCCGTACCTGATCGCCCCCACGGGTGGTGGGAGCACCGGCCCGGACCCGACCGACGGCCCGACCACGCCGGCGCCGACCGGCGGCTGCACCGCCAGCTACCGGCAGGTCAACGCCTGGCAGGGCGGCTTCCAGGGCGAGCTGACGGTGACGAACACCGGCTCCGCCGCGCTGAACCCCTGGTCAGTGACCTGGACCTGGCCGTCCGGCGTGACGCTGGCCAGCGGTTGGAACGCCACAGTCACCCAGTCCGGCACCACCGTCACCGCCGCCGCCCCGAGCCACGCTCCGTCCCTGCCGGCGGGCGGATCCGTCACTGTCGGCTTCACCGCCAACGGCACCGCCACCCCACCCACCACAACAAAACTCAACACAACGTCCTGCTAACCCACCCCACCCCGCGCCCTCCCGCGCCCTCCGCGCACCCGCCACCCGCGTCGATCTAGGGGAAATCGTCGCTAGTGGATCTCCATCCACAACGATTTTCCCTAGATCGACGGGGGCGGGGGCGGGGGGGCGGGGGCGGGGGGGCGGGGGCGGGGGCGGGGGGGCGGGGACTTAGTGGGTGGTGCAGCCGGTGGTGGGGGCGGGGGATGGGGATGGGGCGCCGATCGTGGGCAGGCCGAGCAACACCCCGGGGGTACGCGGGGAGCGGCCCGCCTCGGCGGCGTCGCCGGCCCGGGTCCGCCGGTGTGCCAGCGGCGCGCCGTCGGCGTTGAGGTGATGCGGGGCGGCGTACGTCACCGCGGTGTGCACGACGTCTCCGGGCCGGATCTGATCGGCCAGCGACCCGCCATCGGACGCGGTGGTCGCGAAGTGCACCAGCCGGCCGTCGCGGGCCCGGCCGGACATCCGACCGGTCCGCTCGTCCTTGCGACCCTCGCCGACCGCGACAAGCACCTCGACGGTCTCCCCCACCAGGCGCTTGTTCTCCGCCCAGGTGATCTCCTCCACGGTGGCGACCAGCCGCTCGTAGCGTTCCTGCACGACCTGCTTGGGCAGCTGATCGGCCATGGTCGCCGCCGGGGTGCCGGGGCGCTTGGAGTACTGGAAGGTGAAGGCCGAGGAGAACCGGGCCTCGCGGACCACGTCCAGCGTGCGCTGGAAGTCGGCCTCGGTTTCGCCGGGGAAGCCCACGATGATGTCGGTGGTGATCGCCGCGTCCGGCATCGCCGCCCGGACCTTCTCGATGATCCCCAGGTAGCGGTCGGACCGGTAGGACCGGCGCATCGCCCGGAGCACGTCGTCGGAGCCGGACTGCAACGGCATGTGCAGCGAGTGGCAGACGTTCGGCGTCTCGGCCATCGCGGCGATCACGTCGTCGGTGAAGTCCTTCGGGTGCGGGCTGGTGAACCGGACCCGCTCCAGCCCGTCGATGTCGCCGCAGGCGCGCAGCAGCTTGCCGAACGCGTACCGATCGCCGAACTCGACGCCGTACGAGTTGACGTTCTGCCCGAGCAGGGTCACCTCCAGCACGCCCTCGTCGACCAGGGCGCGCACCTCGGAGAGGATGTCGCCGGGGCGGCGGTCCTTCTCCTTGCCGCGCAGGGCGGGCACGATGCAGAACGTGCAGGTGTTGTTGCAGCCCACCGAGATCGAGACCCAGCCGGCGTACGTGGATTCGCGCCGGGTGGGCAGCGTGGACGGGAAGACGTCCAGCGACTCCAGGATCTCCACCTCGGCGGCGGCGTTGTGCCGGGCCCGCTCCAGCAGCACCGGCAGCGCACCGATGTTGTGCGTGCCGAAGACCACGTCCACCCAGGGCGCCTTGCGGACGATCTCGCCGCGGTCCTTCTGGGCCAGGCAGCCGCCGACCGCGATCTGCATCCCGGGGTGCTTGTCCTTCACCGGGCGCAGACGACCGAGGTTGCCGTAGAGCCGGTTGTCGGCGTTCTCCCGCACCGCGCAGGTGTTGAAGACGACGATGTCGGGGGTGTCGTCGGCCGGCGCCGCGCGTACGTAGCCGGCCTGTTCGAGCAGGCCGGAGATGCGCTCGGAATCGTGCACGTTCATCTGGCAGCCGTACGTCACGACGTTGTAGGTCCTAGCCACCCTCTTGGTGCCCCTTCCCCTCGGGCTACCAGGGTAGCGGCCCGGTCGGCGGGCCCAGCGGACCGGCATTGACCCGGTGGCCCATGGCGGGGGTCCACGACGGGCAGTACGCTGCACAACAAGAATGTGTTCTGGGCGATTTCGGGGGCTTTGCACTCGGTGCCGCCGATGCGCGGCTCCGTACTCGGGGGAGCACATGACGACCCGCGGGAGGCAACCGTGACGCGACAACATGCGGCACAGCGCTCCGTCGCCACTCCGGACGGCCGGCACCTCGCGGTGGAGACCTCCGGTTCGCCGGACGGGCCCGCGGTCTTCCTGCTGCACGGTACACCGGGCAGCCGCAGCGGCCCCCGCCCTCGCGGCATCGTCCTCTACCGCCTCGGCGTGCAACTCGTCTGCTACGACCGGCCCGGTTACGGCGACTCCTGCCGGCACGAGGGGCGCCGGGTGGCCGACGCGGCGGCCGACGTGGCGGCGATCGCCGATGACCTCGGCATCGAGCGGTTCGCGGTGGTGGGCCGCTCCGGTGGCGGGCCGCACGCCCTGGCCTGCGCCGCGCTGCTGCCGGACCGGGTCACCCGGGCCGCCGTGCTGGTGGGGCTCGCCCCGGCCGGCGCGCCCGACCTGGACTGGTACGCCGGCATGTCCGAGACCAACGTCGAGGACTACGGGCAGGCCGATGAGGACCTGGCCGAACTCACGCTCAGTTTGCAGGTACGCGCGGAGCAGGCCCGGCGGGACCCGATGACGCTGCTGGAATTCCTCCGCCCCCAACTGCCCGAGGCGGACATCCGGGTGGTCGACGACGTCGCGATCCGCCGACTGCTGACCGACATGTACGCCGAAGCGCTACGGCACGGCCCCGAGGGTTGGATCGACGACGTGCTGGCGATGCGGCGTGGCTGGGGGTTCGACCTGGGCGCCATCCGCGCGCCGGTCCGGTTGTGGCACGGCGAGCAGGACCGGTTCTCCCCGGTGGAGCACTCCCGGTGGCTCGCCGCGCGGATCCCGCACGCGGAGGTCCAGGTGCAGGCCGGCGCCGCGCACTTCGGCGCGGTGGAGATCCTGCCGCAGACCCTGGCCTGGCTGGCCACGCCGGAACTCGCGGCAAGCCCGCAGCTGTAAGCCGGAGCCGGAACACGGCCACGACGGCGGCCCGGACGCCCGGACCGCCGCCGAGCCACCTCCCGGCCCGGTCAGAACGGGTGCGGGTCGATCACCCGGACGACGAACCGCCGCTCACGCAGGGTCTGCACGGTCGGATGCTCCTGGCCGAGCACCTCGGCCAGCCGGTCGGCGACCGCCGTGACGGCCTCGGCGGGAGCGCCGTCGCCGGCGTGCCTCGACACCAGGGCGAGATCGCCGAGGCAGCGCAGCGTGTCGGGGTGGTCCGCGCCGATCACCCCGGACAGCCGGTCGGCGGTCTCCCGCAGCCGGTCCCGCGCCGGCATCCACTCGCCCTCCTCGGCGAGGCACACCGCCTGGTTCACCTCGGCCGCCAGGGTGTGCGGGTGTTCGGGGCCGAGCACCTTGCGCAGCTCGCCGACCGCACGCGTGGCCGACGCGAGGGCCGCCGACCGACGGCCGACCGCACGTTCGGCGGCGGAGATGTTGCTCAACGTCGCCAGGGTGTGCGGATGGGTGGGGCCCAGGCGCAGCTCCTCCTCGTACGCCCGACTGACCGCGATCATCTCGGCGAGCGCCCGGGCCGCGTCGTCGACGGACAGCAGGTTCGCCGCCCGGCTCGACCGGCACGCCACCGTGTCCGGGTTGTCCGGCCCGAAGCGTTCTTCGAGCTTTCGGTAGGCCGTCTCGAACATCGGCGCGGCCTCGCCGGCCCGCCCGGCACTGCGCAGGGACACCGCCAGGTTGACCTGTGCGCCGAGGGAGAGGCCGTCGTCGGGCCCGAGCACCTCGCAGTACGCGTCGTAGACGGTGCGCAACAGGGTCGCCGACCGCTCGTACTCGCCGGCCTCGCGCAGGTCGCTGCCGAGGCGGACAGCTGAGATCAACGTGTACGGATTTGTGGGGCCGAGCACCAGCCGCCGCCGCTGGTGCACCTCGTCGTCCCAGCGGCGGGCCGACCGGTAGTCGCCGACCAGCCGGTACGAGACGGCGAGGTTGTTGGCCGCGCTCAGCGTCCGGGGGTGGTCCTCGCCGAACACCTGGAGCCAGGAGGCGTAGGTGGACCGGTCCCGTTCCAGCGCCTCGGCGTACCGGCCGAGCGCCCGCAGGTCACCCGCGAGGCTGCCGGCGGTCATCAGGCTGTGCGGGTGCAGATTGCCCAACAGCCGGCGTTGCTCGGCCAGCACCGCCTCGTCCAGGTCCCGGGACTCTTCGAACCGACCCAGGCTGCGCAGGATGTTCGCCCGGTTGAAACGCAGGTGCAGCAACTGTCGACCCAGCGCCGTGGCCGCACCCTCGTCGTCCAGATCCCTCAGCCGGGCGGACCAGGTGTCGTCCACCCGTTGGCTGAACCCGTCAGCCTGCTCCAGGCCGCCGCGCTGCCACAGGTAGCGGACCCGGTCGATGAGCAGCTGACACACCGACTCGTCGGGGCAGGCCACCGCCTCGGAGACCTCCAGGTGTGGCCAGAGCATGCGCAGCCGCGGCCAGGTGGTCGGATCGTCCACGTCGCCGCGGGGTCGGGAGGCGGCCAGCACCAGGTGCACCTGGTGCCGAGCAGTGACGATCTCGTCGTCGGTCATCCGGTCCCGAACCACCGCCTGCAGAAGCCGGTGCACCTGGACCCGACCGCCCTGGACGTCCAGTTTGAGCAGCGCCAGCCGGTTGATCTGCTGGATCAGGGCGCCGCGCACGAGCCGTTCCGACACCGACGGGTCGAACGGCACGAGGGCCGACGCCATCTCGTCGCTGTAGATCAGGTCGAGGGCGATCTCCGGAGCCAGCACCGAGCAGAGCTGCAACAGCCGGTACGCGGCGGGTGCCTGATCGCGCAACCGGTTCAACGACAGGTCCCAGGTGGCCGCCACGGAGAGCGCGCTGGGGCCGTGCCGCTCGATCTGCCGCAGGTAGTCGGCGACCGATGTGCCGGTGTCGGCGAGCCAGGCGCCGGCGGCGGCCACGGCGATCGGCAGGTCGCCGAGCGCCTCGGCCACCCGGTCGGCTTCCTCGGCGCTGATCGTGGGCACCCGCTGGGCGAGGTGGGCGACGCTCTCCGTCCGGTCGAAGACGTCGACCTGGATCGGGTTCGCCCGATCACCCCAGGCGCGGTTGCGCGAGGTCAGCAGGACATGGCCGGGCCCCTGTGGCAGGAACGGCTCGATCTGGTCGAGTTCCTCCGCGTTGTCGAGCACGACGAGCCACCGCTCGTACGGCTCGCCCCGACCCAGGACCTGCAGCACGGACCGGACGGTGTCGGGCAGGGTGGGCCCGGCGGCGATGCCGAGCCGACTGGCGAGGTCGGCCAGCGCGGTGTCGACGAACTGCGGCGGGTCCGCGACGATCCACCAGACCACGTCGTACGCGGCCTTGAACCGGTGCACGTACTCCAGGGCGACCTGTGTCTTGCCGACGCCGCCCATGCCCTGCAGGGCGACCGGCAGCACCACCGCGCTTCCGCCGCTCTGCAACTGCCTGCGCAGTTGCGCCAGGTCGTCCTCGCGGCCGGTGAACCGGGCGTTCCGGTTGGGCGCGTTGAAGATCAGCGGCTCGGCGCCGGGATAGCGGGCGCCCCCGCCCGCCGGGCCGTCCGCTGCTGCCGGCACCGGACGGCCGACCAGCCGTAACACCCGCTCCACCGCTGTCGCGGCGCTCACGTTGACCAGGTTGGTCGAGCTCTGGGCCGGGAACTCCGCCAGCGGGCGCAGATCGGCGACGTACACGGCGAGGGCCGTGGAGCCGGTGCTGGTGTCGCGGGCCGGCAGGCCACCGGACGGCGTCGCCACGTAGGCCGGCGAGACCACCGTCAGCGTGCGCGGGGCGGGCGTACCGGCGGACCCGACGGCGGACGCGGCGTCCACCACCCGCATACCGGCGGCGGTGAGCACGCGTTCCAGCCACTCGGCCCAGATGGCGTCCTCCGGGGCGCAGCGCAGCACGATCTGGTCGTCGATCGCCTCGGTGCGCCGTCGGAAGCGGGCCTTGCCCCGTTCCCGCACCGACTCGTCCATCACCGGCAGCGCGGTCACCGCGCCGTCGGTGAGGATCCCGGTCAACGTCTCGAACGCGGCCAGCAGCGACGTCGGCGAGCCGGGCGCGTCGCCGAACGTCGCCAGCGTCTCCTCGTACGCGTAGAACGGCCGGTACGGGACCTCCACCGCCGCCCAGTACCGGCGCCGCTCCGCCTCCGTCATGCCGGTCGGCAGCCCCGCGAAGCGGCGCATGGCCAGCAGGCGGCCCGCCTCGGCGCGTTCCTTCTCGGCCGGGTCCACCCGCATCGGCACCGGCAGGACCCGGATGTCCCGCCGCCGGTAGCGGTCCCGCACCGAGTGCGCGACCCGGGCCGCACCGTCGATGCCCTGGTCGCTGAGGGTGAAGCAGTCGACCAGGGTGTCCGGCAGGTGCAGGGTGCAGATGTCGGCGACGTCGCTCAGCCCCGTCCGGCTGTCGATCAGGGTGAAGTCGTACTGCCGCTTCATGTCCGCCCGGAGCGCCTCGAAGAACTGCGCCCCGCCCAGCCGGTTGTAGAAGTTGTCCCAGTCGAGCCCGCTCACCGAGACGGCGTAGTCGCTGTTCTGCCGGCCGGCGGAGAGGAAGTCGAGGCCGCCGCCGTCGGGGAAGTTCCAGCGCAGCGAGAACGCGTGGCGGCCGACCCGGGCGTACTGCTCCATCCACCGCTCGGGGCGGTCGTCGGCCCGGGTGGTCTCCCACTCGTAGTCGCGAATGAGGTCGATGACGCCGCTGGTGCCCTGGATCGCCTCGGCGTCGAGGAAGGGGTGGAAGAAGCGGTGCAGGCCGGGTGACTCGAGGTCCCAGTCCGCGACCAGGACCCGCCGTCCGCTGGCCGCCAGGATCCAGGCCACGTTGGCCAGCGCCATCGTCCGGCCCGTTCCACCCTTGAACGAGTAGAAGGTGACGACCTGGCCGTCGCGATCGTTGCTCATGGGGTCTCTCCGTGGGGACGCGGTGTCGCCGGATCATCGGGCGCGGACGCAGGGTCGGGCGGAGTCGCCGGGCCGGGGTTGGGCGGCCCGTCGCGCAGGCTGGGCACCGGCTCCGGCGGGGGGAAGGCGACGACCGGGGCGTGCTTGAGGAACTGGCGGCGGGCCTCGGTGACCAGCGCCGGCATCAGGTCGACGAACTCCCGCATGGTGCACGCCTGCTTCACCTGGGGCAGGCCGGCGTCGTGCAGCAGTTCGGTCACCTCGGTGGCCCATCTGGCGGCGTCCTGCGCATCGTCGTCGTCGGTGACCACCAGCGGGACGACCCACTCCCGCAGGCCGTGCAGCAGGTCTGCGACGGCGCCGAGCGCGTCCGGTGCCGCCACGATCCACGGGTCGA
The DNA here is from genome assembly GCF_900091455.1 of Micromonospora coriariae. Taxonomy (NCBI): domain Bacteria; kingdom Bacillati; phylum Actinomycetota; class Actinomycetes; order Micromonosporales; family Micromonosporaceae; genus Micromonospora; species Micromonospora coriariae. The sequence goes on from NZ_LT607412.1 coordinate 1,128,123, forward strand.
CCAGCAGCACGGCCGGGCGGCGCTCGAGCAGCCCGGCGGCCTGCGCGAAGTCCGCCGTGCGGGCCGACAGCCCAAGCCGCTCGGCGGTGCTGGCCGCGTACTCGGCGGCGGGCAGCTCCTGACGGCGGCCGTACGGCCGCCAGAGCCGGCCGCTGGCGGCGTAGCCGGCGGGATCGCGGAGCGCGGGGAGGTGGTCCCGGGTGGGGGCCAGGACGGCGACGACGAAGTCCGGGTCGGCCGGTGCCGGGCGGGTGACCTCGTCCAGGCCGGGTGCCCGGGACGGGCCGAGCGGGCGCCGCTCGGCGGTGTGCACGATCCGGCCGGCCAAGCGGCTCAGCAGGAGTTCGTACTGTGCCCGGTAGGAGGCCAGCATGCAGAGCGCGCGCAGGCCGTTCTCGGCGTACTCCGGGACGTCCCGGCCCAGGTCCAGCGCGCCGTCCAGCTCCGGATGGGTCTCCCACGGCGGGAAGGGGATCCACAGCACCGGGGTGAGGTGGCCGGCGGCGGCCCGGGCCGGCGCGGCGGCGGTCAGCCGGGCCCGGAACGATTCCTGCTCCCCCAGCGCCCAGGGACGGCTGAAGTAGCCGGGCGAGTAGAGCGGGACGAAGACCTCGGCGGCACCGAGCGCCTCGGCGAGGGCCGCCTTCCAGTCGGCGCCCAACGGGATGTGCTGGTCGAAGAACCCGATCCGCATCCCGGCCACCGGCTTCGCCTGGCGGGTCACCTCGTCGGTCAGGTCGGCGAAGAACTTGCCGACCCAGACGTCGGTGTCGGCCTGGGCGCCCTGCGGCGGAGCGGAGTGGGCATAGCTCAGGAAGAAGTACGTCCCCGGGGCCGCCACCCTGCGTCGGCCCGCCGGCGGGCTCATCCGGGCTCCTCGGTGAACCGGTTGCACAGCTCGTCCACGCTCGCCGGCACCCACGGCTCCACCAGGTACGACCGGTGGATGGCCACGATCCGCTGTGCGAGCCGCCAGACCACCGCCCGGTAGGCGTTCTCCCACTGCATGGTCAGCAATCCGTAGACCCCATCCCGCTGGTAGTGCACCGCGATGTCCGGATCCGGCATCGCGGTCGGGGAGAACCGTTGGATGTCGCGGAGCACCCGGGGCAGTGGCGTGCCGTTGGTCGGCGACCAGGTGACCGGCACGATCGCCGTCTCGTGCGCCGACGAGGCACCGGATCGCGGGACGATCCGCCGGCGGGCAAAGGCGTCCCACTCCCGGCCACACCAGTCACTGCCGAGCAGCGTGCTGGACACCAGCGGAACGAAGACCTGGCAGGTGCCGGCGGCCTGGAGAAGCTCGGGGCTCCAGCGTTCCCCACCGGCGATGGAGCTGTCCAGGAAGCCGGGATCCACACCGGTCACCGGGCCGACCAGCTCGCTGACGTGGACCGACAGGTCCTTGTAGAAGCGGGAGATGTTCTCGGCGGGGTTGCCGGTCACCCAGTGGATCGGCGGCAGGGAATAGCTGAGAAAAAAGAGCGGGGCGCGCGCGCCGGAGCGTGGGTCCACTGTGCTCACCGCAGTCCCTCCGCCCTCCCCACGCGGCCGGAACATCAGCGTAGTCCCCACGTCAACGCCGTACCGTCAACCGGTTCGCGGCGAACCAACCGAGCGCGAAGTCCACAGTGGCGCGCAGTGGGAGCAGTCGTGCGCTCGCCCGGCCGACCGACCCGTGCCGGACGAACGGCTCGGCGTCGAGCGCCGCTCCCACCCTCGGAAAGTCGGTGTCGTCCAGGTCGAGGGCGCGGAAGTCGAGGCGGACCCGACGCCCCTCGACGAGCCGGAAACAGCTGTAGTCCCGCTCCGGCGGCGGCACCGGGAGGCGGTATTCGGCCAGGTGCAGCGCGCTGCACGCCTCGTAGCCGAGGCCGAGCAGCAGGATCTGCCCGTCCGCCGCGTACAGGGCGCCCACCGGTGAACGTTCACCCAGGTGGCAGTCGAGGTCGTGGCCGTCGGTGAGCTGCCGCGCCCGGGGACCGAGCGCGGCGAAGGAGGTCTGCGGATGGTCGCTGCGCGCCGCGCCGGCGGCGCACCGGACGTACTCGGCGAGCACCCCCATCCGTTGCGAGGGGGTGGTCCGGCGGTCCCAGCCCGGCAGGGCCGCCTCGTATCGCGCGAGCTGCGCCGCGTCCATGCCGGCGGTGGCCGAGAGGTGCGTGCGGGAGGTTGTCGAGTTGCCGTCGGTCTGGGTGGGGACCAGCAGCGTGCCGGCCGGGCCGAGGACGTCGCGCAGCGCGCCGACGAGCGTCGCCGGACCGTGCTCCAACGGGCCCACCCGACGTAGGCCACAGTGCACGAGGAGGCACGCACCCGCACGGACGCCCAGCGCCCGCAGGTCCGCGGCGAGGCCGGCGCGACCCAGCGCGGGCAGGTGTCGCGGCTCATCCGGGCCCGACACGGGTCTCCTCCAGGGCGTGCCGTATCCGCCCCACGAACCGCTCCCCCGCCGTGGTGAGCGTGCGGCTGTCCAGCAGCGCGTCGGCGCCGTCCCGCGTCCAGGACAGGTAACGGGCCGCGTGCGCCGGCGCGTCCCGATGTTCGGGCCGGTCGGCATCCGCCCGGGAGCGCCACACCTGGGTGACCGCCAGGTGCGCGTACACCCCCTGGAGCACTCCCTCGGGCGGCCGGCGGTCCGACCGCCAGGGCACAGGGATCCGGGTGGCCGAGCTGGGCTCGACGAGGTCGTACAGGTCGAGCACCGCGCCGAGCTTCGCGTGCTGCCACTCGTGCACGAGCAGCACCGCCATCGCCTCCGGGTCCGCGACGGGGGTGACGGCGACCGCACCGAACGCGTCCCGGGCGGTGGCACTGCGCAGCGGTCTCGTCGGATCGGGGGCCAGCGGCACGACGGCGCGCAGGCCGGCGTCGAGCGCCGCCGCGTGGGCCGGCACGTCGCGGTGCACGACACGCCAGGCGTCAGCCAGGGTATGGCCGAACGCACGCGCCTCCGCGTCGTCCAGGCGGGACGCGACCGGCTGGCCGTAGCAGTCCCGGTACGGGTCGCCGTCCTCGACGAGCAGGTGGCGCCCGGGCACCGGTACGCGACGCGTGGGTCGCCAGCCGGCCGGCGGCGGCCCGGCCGGATCGACTGACACCACCTGCTCCGTCCGCCCGCCGTGGACCCGGAACCCGCCCGGGGCCACTGTCACCTCGGCACTCTCCCCGCTACCGCTGGGCAACACCAGGCTGCCGAGTGTGGGCAGCGTGATCGTGCCGGACCGCACCGGGACGCTCAGCGCGGTCGGGACGCCCGCGTAAAGAGCGGCGACGATGGCGAGGGCCGGTAACCGGTCTCCCGCACGGGTGGGCCCGGACCGGGTCGACGAACGGAGACGGTGCACCAGCCACGGGCGGACGAAGGAATGCGTCAGGACCGCCCGGACCGCGTCCGGTGCCGTGCCGTCGAGGTGTGCGAGCAGCTCCCAGGCGTCGCTGGGGCCGGTCTTCTCCCGCCAGGCCGCCAGCAGCGCCCGGGTGATGGAGAGTTGGGTGGCGGCGAGCAGATTGCGGGTCTGCTCCGACTCGTGCCCGCTCGCCAGCTCGTCCAGCAGCTCGTCGACGGGCGAGTCGTCCCGCTCCCGTGGCGTGGGCCGGGCGGCGTGGCCCGGTGCCGGGTACGCGGCCACCGTGTCGATCAGGCGGCGCAGATCCGCGCAGTACACCGAAGGGTTGTCGAAACCGGAGCCGGTGCGCCAACGGTGGGCGTACAGGCCGCCGCCGCACCGGTCGACGACCGGGCAGGCCCGGCAGGTGGCGCTGAGCCCGGCCACGCCGGCCTGCCGAACGGCGACCCCGGGGTGCCGGGCGGCCTCGTCCACCGACTGACCGAACACGTCGAAGCCGGTGCCGGCCGCACCGTGGTACGCGGTCTTGAGCGAATCGACCTGTTCCCAGGTGCCGTCCGACTCGACCACCAGCACGTCGGCCGGGGCGAGGCCGAACGCCTCGGTTCCGCCTCCCCCCGGGCGCAGCGCCTCGAACAGCCGGATCGACACGGGCCGCCCGTCGTCCACCCAGCGCCGGTAGAGCCGCCCCAGCCAGTCCGCGTACGGGGTGGCCGTGACGCCGGGGCGGTCCGGGGGGCGGTCCCAGGTGGCGTGCGGCAGCAACAGGTCGACCCGGGGCGGGTGTTCGGCGAGCAGGGCCTCGTACACCCGGTCGGGATCGTTGCGGACGTCGACGGTGCAGAGGATGCCGGCGTAGCTGGCGTGATGAGCCGGCTGACGGAGCAGGGCCAGAGCCCGCCGGACGTGGTCGTGACTGCTGCCTCCGTGGGCGAACACGCGGTGCCGGTCGTTGGCGGCGCGGTCGCCGTCGAACGACACGCCGACCTTCACGTCGTGCTCGACCAGCACGCCGCACAGCGCCTCGTCGAGCAGCACGCCGTTGGTCTGCATGCGCAGGTCGAGGTCGGTCCAGGGTGTGATCGCCGCCCGCAGCTCGGCCGCCACCTCGCGTAACCCGGCGGCACCGAGCAACAGTGGCTCGCCGCCGTGCAGCACCACGTGCACGACCGGCAGCTCGTGCTCGCGCGCGTGCTCGGCGATCCGCTTCGCGGCGGCCCGGACGGTGGCCGCTGACATCCGGACCGGTCGGCCACGCCAGGTCTGGTCGGCGTGCTGGTAGACGTAGCAGTGGTCGCAGCTGAGGTCACACCTGCTGTGCACCTTCAGCACGAACTGGCTGATCCGCCGGCAGGATCCGCCCGAACCGGGCGATCCGCACCGGCAGACCATCGATCAGATGGACGAGTTGAAGGCGGCGACGGGAACGGCGCCCGAGGGCATCGCCTCACCGGCGAGGACGCGCTGCCGAACCGTAGCGACCAGGTCGGCATGCTCGACGGCGATCCGCTCCAGCGGGGTGTGCAGGCTACGCGTCAGATCGTCGAGCGCGGGACGGGATGGGCGGGTGGGGGCATGGTCCACAATGAGTCTCCGGGGGCCCGGGGCGCGGGAGCGCGAGCGGCGACAATGGCTCGAAAGGCTCTGGTCCGTGACCAGGATAGACAAATATCGACTCAATGTCACCGTCGGTGCAGCCGCCGGCACCCCCGGTGGCAGCACCGGTGTCGACAGCTGCAGACGAGGAGTGTCACATGTGCCGGAGCATCAAGACGCTGCGTGAGCCGTTCACCCCGCAGGTGACCGAGGCGGACATCGAGGCGGCGGCGTTGCAGTACGTCCGGAAGATCTCGGGCTTCCGGGCACCCGCCGCGCACAATGCCGCCGCGTTCGACGCCGCGGTGGCCGCCGTAACCGAGGCCACCCGCACCCTGCTCAACCAACTAGTGGTGCGCGGCACCGCCCCCACCGCCCCCACCGCCCCCGCGTCCCCCGCCGCGTCGATCTAGGGCATGTTGCTGCCAGTGGATCTCCCTGAGCAACGATCTTCCCTAGATCGACGAGCAGGGAGGGTGCCGCCGGCGCACGGCCCGACCCGTGGGGTCAGGCCGCGGCGAGCGCCGGGGCGATGGTGTCGGGCGCCCAGCGCGAGCGGTGACACTGCGACCAGCCCCGGCAGCCCGGGTCGGCCAGCGTGCAGAGCCGCTGCCTGCTGAGCACCTCGCCGTCGTCGGTGTCCCGGACGTCGAAGTGCACCGGGCGGACCGTGCCGTCCGGGGCGACGAGCAGGTGGCGGCCGGCGTCGAGCGTGTCGTCGCGCAGCAGGCAGTTGCGGTCCAGCAAACGGGCCAGCGCGGCGATGCTCGCATGCTCGGGGAGCCGCTCGGGCACCCCGTAGCAGTCCACGATCGTCGCGAACTCGCCCGGCGCCTGCCAGACGTCGCAGACCACGGCGTACGCCGGCAGCCGGGCCGGGTCGGCCACCGCCAGCGGCATCACCACACGGCCGAGCGCCTCGGCCAGCGCCGGGTAGACCTCCACGGGTCGTACCCGGTCGATTCTCCAGTTCCACAGCTCGGTCATTCCGCCTCCTCGCTGCGTTCGTCCCACCGGCCTCCGGATCGGGCCTTACTGACGATGGTGGGGGGCATATGACCTCAGCCGGGGGCAAGTTACCGGTCTGTGACCATTCCGGGCAAAATTTACCTGAGCGCCAATGCTCGGAGTAGCGGGAAGGTGACAGTTTATCGGGTATGGTGCCCCCTCCGCGCGATCGGCGACGGGTGTTCCGAACCGCGACCCGCGTCGGCCGTCGGTCAGCGCAGGACGAGCAGGTGCTCGCCGCGCGGCAGCAACTCACCCACCACCGGCGCGCCCGGAAGCTCACCGGCGACCAGCAGGCCGCCGGACGTCTGCGCGTCGGCCAACAACAGCCGCTCGCCCTCGCCCACCGCGCCGAAGTCGGTCCACGGGGTGACCCAGTCCAGGTTGCGCCGGCTGCCGCCGCTGACGTACCCGTCGCGCAGCGCCTCCCGCGCGCCTGGCAGGTAGGGCACCCGCGCTGTGTCGATGGCCACCGTCAGCCGGCTCGCACGGGCCAGCTTCGAGGCGTGCCCGAGCAGGCCGAACCCGGTCACGTCGGTGCCGCAGCGGATGCCCGCCGCGACCGCCGCCCGGGCGGCGTCCCGGTTGAGCGCACTCATCGTGGCCACCGCCTCCGGAAAGATCTCGCCGGTGGCCTTGTGCCGGGTGTTCAGCACGCCCACCCCGAGCGGCTTGGTCAACGACAGCGGCACCCCGGCGCGGCCCGCGTCGAGGGTGATCAGCTCCTCCGGCCGGACGGTGCCGGTGACCGCGAGGCCGTACTTCGGACCGTCGTCGTCGACGCTGTGCCCGCCGGCCAGGTGACAGCCGGCCTCCCGGGCCACGTCCTGACCGCCTCGCAGCACCTCGCGGGCCAGCTCCAGCGGCAGCACGTCGCGCGGCCAGCAGAGCAGGTTGAGCGCGACCAGCGGGACGCCGCCCATCGCGTACACGTCGGAGAGCGCGTTGGCCGCGGCGATCCGACCCCAGTCGTACGCGTCGTCGACCACCGGCGTGAAGAAGTCGGCGGTGCTCACCAGGCCGGTCCGCTCATCCAGACGGACCACCGCCGCGTCGTCACCGTGGTCCAACCCGACCAGCAGTTCCGCGGTGCCGGTGGCCGGTCCGAGACCGGCCACCATGATCTCCAACTCACCTGGAGGGATCTTGCAGGCGCATCCGCCGCCGCGGGCGTACCGGGTCAGGCGTACCGGTTCGGTCATCCCCCCATGATCTCGGCAACCCGCCGCCGACGCCAGCGATGCGGCCCGCACGGTGACCGGAATCGGACTCGTGGCGACGAACGCGACCGGTGTTACCGCTCCGTGACCCGCCAGGTTGCGTTCCGCCACATCACGCCGCCTACAGTGGCCGCACCGGGGGTCAACCGACCCCTATCCGGGAGACGACAGGGACGGTGGACGACGTGACGACGGGCGAACCGCTCATCGTGCTGGACGCGGTCAACAAGTGGTTCGGGCCGCTGCACGTGCTGGACGACGTCTCGCTGTCGGTGGGCCGGGGCGAGGTGGTCGTGGTGATCGGCCCGTCCGGCTCCGGCAAGTCGACGCTGTGCCGCGCCATCAACCGACTGGAGCCGATCAACTCCGGCACCATCACCTTCGACGGCCAGCCGCTGCCGGCCGAGGGCAAGCCCCTCGCGAAGCTGCGGAGCGAGGTCGGGATGGTCTTCCAGTCCTTCAACCTCTTCGCCCACAAGACCATCCTGGAGAACGTCACCCTCGGCCCGATCAAGGTCCGCAAGGAGAAGCCGGCCGCGGCCCGCGAGCGCGGCCTGGCTCTGCTCGACCGGGTCGGCATCGCCAACCAGGCGGACAAGTTCCCGGCCCAGCTCTCCGGTGGCCAGCAGCAGCGGGCGGCCATCGCCCGGGCGCTGGCCATGCAGCCCAAGGCGATGCTCTTCGACGAGCCGACCAGCGCGCTGGACCCGGAGATGGTCGGCGAGGTGCTGGACGTGATGACCTCGCTGGCACGGGACGGCATGACGATGGTCGTGGTCACCCACGAGATGGGCTTCGCCCGGCACGCCGCGAACCGGGTCATCTTCATGGCCGACGGCCAGCTGGTCGAGGACGCCCCGCCGGCGGAGTTCTTCGCCAACCCGCGCAGTGAGCGCGCCCGGGACTTCCTCTCCAAGATCCTCACGCACTAGGCGTTCGTACTGGAGCACGCCGGCCACCGGCGGGCCCCGTTGAAGAAGGAGAAGAGTATGCGTATCAAGCGCGTTGCGGCAGTCGCCGCGGTCGCCGCTCTGGCGCTCGGCCTGACCGCCTGTGGCGGCGACGAGGGCGGGGAGGGCACCGGCTCCGGCAGCAAGTCCTTCGCCGCCGGCAGCACCATGGAGAAGCTGAACAAGGCCCAGAAGATCAAGGTCGGCACCAAGTTCGACCAGCCAGGCTTCGGTCAGAAGGGCCTGTCCGGCAAGCCGGAGGGCTTCGACGTCGAGATCGCGAAGATCATCGTCAAGGAGCTCGGCATCCCCGAGGACAAGATCGAGTGGGTCGAGGCCCCCTCGAAGGTCCGCGAGGACGTGATCGTCAACGGCACGGTCGACCTGGTCGCCGCGACCTACACGATCAACGACAAGCGCAAGGAGCGCATTGCCTTCGCCGGGCCGTACTACGAGGCCGGCCAGAACATCATGGTGAAGAAGGACGACACCGCGATCACCGGTCCGGACTCGTTCAAGGACGGCACCAAGAAGGTCTGCTCGGTCACCGGCTCCACCCCGGCCGAGGAGATCAAGAAGTACGTCAAGGACGTCGCCACCCAGCTGGTGCTCTTCGACACCTACGACAAGTGCCGTGACGCCCTCAAGGGCGGCCAGGTCGACGCCGTGACCACGGACAACGTGATCCTGCTCGGCTACATCGCCAAGGACGAGGCGTCCTTCAAGCTGGCCGGCCCCAACTTCACCAAGGAGCCGTACGGCATCGGTGTGAAGAAGGAGGACGCGGACTTCCGCAGCTTCATCAACGACACCCTGGACAAGGCGGTCGGCGACGGTAGCTGGAAGAAGGCCTGGGACGACACCGCCGGCAAGTTCGGCGCGGAGCTGGGCTCGGCGCCCACCATCAACCGCTACTGATCTGACCCTTTCGATCTGGAGGGTGGGAGGAACACCGACCCGTGAACGTGCTCATCGACAAGTTCGACGTCTTTGCCGGTGGCTTCTGGCTCACCCTCCAGATCTGCATACTCGCCGCGATCGGCGCCCTGATCCTGGGCGCGATCGTGGCGGTACTGCGGATCTCCCCCGTGCCGCCGCTGCGGGCGGTCGGCACCGCGTACGTCAACGTCTTCCGCAACATGCCGCTGACCGTGGTGATGTTCTTCGCCGCGTTCGGCCTGCCGGCGCTCGGCTCCAACGCGGACTTTCTCCGCATCCCGGTGATCGACTCGTTGTTCACCCGGCTCGGCACGGACCTGCCGTACTTCCGGTTCGCGCTGATCGCCCTGGTGCTGTACACCGCCGCGTTCGTCTGTGAGGCGCTGCGGTCCGGGGTCAACGCGGTGCCCGCCGGCCAGGCGGAGGCCGCGCGATCGCTGGGTCTGACCTTCGGGCAGAACCTGCGTCACGTGGTGCTGCCGCAGTCCTGGCAGGCCTCGGTGGTGCCGCTCGGCTCGGTGATCATCGCGATGATCAAGAACTCGGCGCTGGCCGGCTTCTTCGGGGTGGTGGGTGACCTGTCGGCCACTGCCGACCAGCTCACCGGGGCCGAGGGCTACGCCTTCGTCCCGGTCGCCATCGGCATCTCGATCGGTTACCTGATCATGACGGTGCCGCTCGGCACCCTGCTGGACCGGATCGAGAAGCGACAGGCGGTGTCCCGATGAGTCAGCAGACCAGCGTCCTCTACGACGTCCCCGGGCCCCGGCAGCGGCGGATCACGCTGATCAGCAGCATCGTCGCCGGGCTGGTCCTGCTCGTCGGGGCGTACTTCCTGATCTACCGGCCCCTGGACGAAAAGGGCCAGTTCTCGATGGAGTTGTGGGGACCGTTGGTCGACCCCTCCAACGAGAACTTCTCCCTGGTCTGGGACCGGATCGGCCTCGGCTTCAAGAACACCCTGATCGCGGCGGCGATGGCCATCGTGGCCTCGCTGGTGGTCGGCACGCTGCTGGCGGTGCTGCGGATCCAGCTCAAGTCCCTGACCCGTCGCACGTTCACCGGGCTCGCCACGCCGCTGGCGTATCTGCTGCGGGGGCTGAGCACGCTGCTGTCGGCGATCACCCGGGTCTGCGTCGAAGTGTTCCGCGGCCTGCCGGTCGTGATCACCATTTTCTTCGTGGCCCGCGGCTTTCCCGAGTTCGGCATCACCTTCGACAACCTCTGGTATCTGGTCATTGGCCTCACCATCTACAACTCGGTGGTGATCGCCGAGATCCTCCGCTCCGGCATGGAGGGACTGCCCGGCGGCCAGGGCGAGGCCGCCGCCGCCATCGGGCTGTCCCCGGCACAGACCACCCGGATGATCCTTCTGCCGCAGGCATTCCGGATCATGCTGCCGGCGCTGATCAGCCAGCTCGTCGTGGTGCTCAAGGACACCTCGCTCGGCTTCATCATCAGCTACGAGGAGACCCTGAACATCGGCAAGCAGATCATCGGCGCACTGGGTAACCCCATCCAGGTCTACGTCGTGATCGCCGTGCTCTTCATCGTGGTGAACTACTCGCTGTCGAAGCTCGCCCAGTACGTCCAACGGCGGCTCGCCCGGGGCCGCAAGACCGCGAACACCCCGGCACAGAACCCGCCGCCGGCGGCACTGATGTCCCAGGCCGAGGGCGCCGGGGGCATCTGACAATCAGCTCGCAGTGAAAGGGCCAGCCCGGTGTCCGGGCTGGCCCTTTCCGCTTCGCTGACGGCTTGCCTCAGAAGCTGTGGTCGGTGCCGAACCAGAACCACAGGAATGGTAGGGCCAGCGCTACGACGGTCGCCGCCAGCAGAGGCAGAGAGCCGACGAACCGAACGGCCCGGAACCGGCGCCACTGCCGACGATTGAAGAGCACCACGGCGACCAGCAGCACTGTGCCCATTACGGCGATCTCGAAGACGGCGAAGCGGGCGCCGTCCCGGCCGTACGGTGCGACGACCTCATCACCATTGATCGCGCGAATGTAGTAGGTGAGAGTGTCCACGGCAGCGATCAGCACGATCGTGAGCAGGCCGATGACCAGGTTGCCGGCCAGCCAGACCAACACGATCCGGAGTAGGCCCGGGCGGTTGGCGGTCGCCGGCACGCCCACTGTCTGCATCGGGTCGGACTAGCGGGCGATCTCGGTGACCCGGGACTCGCGGACCACTGTGACCCGGATCTGACCCGGGTAGGTCAGCTCCTCCTCGATCTGCTTGGCCACGTCCCGGGCAAGCACGGCCGCCCCGATGTCGTCCACGTCGTCCGGCTTGACCATCACCCGGATCTCCCGGCCGGCCTGCATGGCGAAGACCTTGTCGACGCCGAGCTTGCTGGCGGCGATCTCCTCGATCCGCTCCAGCCGCTTGACGTACGCCTCCAGGCTCTCCCGGCGTGCGCCCGGCCGACCGCCGGAACAAGCGTCGGAGGCCTGGGTGAGAACGGCCTCGATGGTCTGCGGGGGCACCTCGTTGTGGTGCGCCTCGATGGCGTGCACCACGTCCTCGTGCTCGCCGTACTTGCGGGCCAGGTCGGCGCCGATGATGGCGTGGCTGCCCTCCACCTCGTGGGTGAGCGCCTTGCCGATGTCGTGCAGGAACGCCGACCGCTTGATGGTGGGCACGTCCAGCCGCAGCTCGGCGGCCATGATGCCGGCGATGTGCGCGGTCTCGACCAGGTGCTTGAGCACGTTCTGCCCGTACGAGGTGCGGTAGCGCAGCCGGCCCAGCAGGGTGACCAGCTCGGGGTGGATCTCGGTGATGCCGACCTCGACCAGGGCGTCCTCGGCGGCCCGGTGGCAGAGCTCCTCCACCTCGTGCCGGGCCAGGTCGTAGACCTCCTCGATCCGGTGCGGGTGGATCCGCCCGTCCAGCACCAGCTTCTCCAGGGTGAGCCGGCCGACCTCGCGGCGTACCGGGTCGAAGCAGGAGAGCAGCACCGCCTCCGGGGTGTCGTCGATGATCAGGTTGACCCCGGTCACCGACTCGAAGGCGCGGATGTTGCGCCCCTCCCGGCCGATGATGCGGCCCTTCATCTCGTCGCCGGGCAGGTGCAGGACGCTGACCACGCTCTCCGCGGTCTGCTCACTCGCCACCCGCTGGATCGCGTCGACCACGATGTGCCGGGCCCGCTGCTCGGCGGTGTTGCGTGCGTCGGACTCGATGTCCCGCACCAGGAGCGCCGCCTCCCGCTTGGCCTGCGTCTCGATCGCCTCGATCAGCTCCAGCCGGGCCGCGTCGGCGGTGAGCCCGGCCACCCGCTCCAGCTCCCGGCGGCGCAGCTCCTCCGCCTCGGCCAGCTCGGCTTCCCGTCGGGTGAGCTCGGCCTCCCGGGCCGCCAGTGCCGCGCGGGCCCCGGTGAGCTGCCGCTCCCGCTCGGCGAACCGCTCCACCTCCTCGGTGTGCAGCCGCTCGCGCTCGTCCATCCGGGCCGCGCGGCGTTCCACCTCGGCCGCCTGTTCCCGGGTGGTGGCGGCGAGCACCGCGACCTCCCGCTCGCCACTGCGCCGGGCCGTGGTGCGCAACTGCTCGGCGTCCGCCTCAGCCTGCTTGTGCGCCCGCTCCAGCACCGTGTCGGCCTCCGCGCGGGCGTCGTCGAGCACCCGGCGGGCCTCGGCCCGGGCCGCCTTCGCCTCGGCCTTCGCCGCCGCGGCCTCGGCCCGAGCGGCCGACGCCGCCGACTTCGCCACGTCGATAGTGCTGTTGGCCTGGTCGGCCGCGCTGCGCAGGGCGGCCAGGGACTGCTCCTGGCGGTCCTTCTCGGCGATGAAGGCCGGGTCCTCCGGCACCGGGGCCGTGCCGACCTGGCGCAGCGTCCGGACGCCGAAGAGCACCGCGCCGACCACCACCACGGTCAGGACCAGTACGGCAGCGAGGAGCACCATGTCGAAGTTGCTCATGCCGGGACCTCGTGCGGACCGCCGGTGAACCTGTGCCGCCCCGCCATGGCCGCCTCCCCCTGGATACGTCGGCGCCGCAGCGACCGTGCCAAGGGCACGCTCCTGCGGCTCTGGACGCCCGACCGGAGCGACTGGCCGTGGGTAGCTCTCTCCGCCGGCGGTGCCCGCGGGCATCGTCGGCGGCCGGGTGCAGTTGTCGCGCGGCTCCGGACCGGCCTGCCCGGAGCTGCGATGAATGGCCGGTTGCGCTGGCCAAAGTGATGCTGTTCTGTTACGCGATCTATGTTGTGCGCTTAGCCTGCGCTTGGTCGGGCAATGTGAGCCTGTATGGCGAGGCTAGGTCTCCGGAGGCGGTCTGGTCAAGAACTCATGATCAAACCCCCCGAACGGAGAGAAGCCGCGGCATCACCGCGTGCTGATGTCGGGCCGGACACGAGCGGACAAACTCCGCGAGCGGGCTCCCTTGGGGAGCATGTCAGCCCTGCTCAACCCCGGCCAAGCGCCCACTGGGCGACACTGGACCGTCCGGGCCGGCTCCGGGGTGTGACCCATCCGTCGAATTGCGGACATCGCCGAGGGCGCGCGGGTCGGCCCCGGCACGCACCGGGGCACTCACCCGCCCGGGTGGTTGTCCCGCTCCAACTCGCCCTCGGCGTCGGCGAGCGCGTCGGCATCGATCTGCTCGGCGAACTCGGCCGCCTCGGCGCTCTGCGCGGCGAGCGCGTCCTTCACCGCCCGGATCGCCACGCCGGGTGGGTAGCCCTTGCGGGCCAGCATGCCCACCAGCCGCCGGAAGACCGCGTCGGGCTCACCACGGGCGGTGCGCAGCTTTCGCTCCACCAGGGCACGGGCGGTCTCCGCCTCGGTCTCCTCGTCCAGCTCGCCCAGCGCCTCGGTGGCCACCTCGCCGTCCACGCCCTTCTGGCGCAGCTCGTTGGCGAGCGCCCGCCGGGCCAGACCCCGCCCGGAATGCCGACTGGAGACCCAGGCCCTGGCGAACGCGGCGTCGTCGATGATGCCGACCTCGTCGTACCGGTCGAGCACCTCGGCCGAGACCTGCTCGGAGATGCCCCGCTTGGCCAGCGCCCCGGCCAGCTCGGACCGGGTGCGTGGCCGGACGGCGAGCTGGCGCAGGCAGATCTCGCGGGCCACCTCCGACTCGTCGCGAGGTGGTGACGCGGATTCGGCCGCGTCGGCCTCCTCGGACCGGCCACGGCGACCCCGACGGGGGCGGGGCGGATCGCTGGCGTCGCCCGTACGGGGCGGACTAGCATCCCAGCCCCGCCCCGTACGAGCGCGTCGTCCTGCCACGGGTCAGCGACCGGTCAGAAGTCGACCGGCGGCAGCTCCGGGCCACCGGCGGCGTCACTCGCGCCGACCCCGACGCCGAGCTTCTCCAGGATCTTCTTCTCGATCTCGGCCGCCACGTCCGGGTTTTCCTTCAGGAACTCCCGGGCCTTCTCCTTGCCCTGGCCGAGCTGGTCGCCGTCGTACGTGTACCAGGCGCCGGACTTGCGGATGATCGCCTGCTCCACGCCGACGTCGATCAGCGAGCCCTCGCGCGAGATGCCCTTGCCGTACATGATGTCGAACTCGGCCTGCTTGAACGGCGCCGCGACCTTGTTCTTCACGACCTTGACCCGGGTGCGGTTACCGACCACGTCGGTGCCGTCCTTGAGGCTCTCGATGCGGCGCACGTCGAGCCGGACCGACGCGTAGAACTTCAGCGCCCGACCACCGGTGGTGGTCTCGGGGCTGCCGAACATCACGCCGATCTTTTCCCGGAGCTGGTTGATGAAGATCGCGGTGGTGCCGGTGTTGCTGAGCACACCGGTGATCTTCCGCAGCGCCTGGCTCATCAGCCGGGCCTGGAGGCCCACGTGGCTGTCGCCCATCTCGCCCTCGATCTCGGCACGCGGCACCAGGGCCGCCACCGAGTCGATCACGATGATGTCGATCGCACCGGACCGGATCAGCATGTCGGCGATCTCCAGCGCCTGCTCGCCGGTGTCCGGCTGAGAGACCAGCATCGCGTCGGTGTCGACCCCGAGGGCCTTCGCGTAATCCGGGTCGAGCGCGTGCTCAGCGTCGATGAAGGCAGCGATGCCGCCAGCCCGCTGGGCACTGGCCACCGCGTGCAGCGCCACAGTGGTCTTACCGCTGGACTCGGGGCCGTAGATCTCGACCACCCGGCCACGGGGCAGGCCACCCACGCCGAGCGCCACGTCGAGCGCGATGGAGCCGGTCGGGATCACGGCGGTCTGGATGACGGGCCGCTCCCCCAGCCGCATCACCGAGCCCTTGCCGAACTGCTTGTCAATCTGAGCGAGAGCAAGGTCGAGTGCCTTCTCCCGGTCAGGCCCTGCTGCCATGGTTGCCACCCCTGCCTTCGCCGGCGTCTTTGCTGAGCTTCGCGTCACGCGGACACGCTAGGCGCTGGGTCCGACAGAAAACCAGCCGACGGGCCGCGAGCTGTGGACGAGCACCCCGCTGTGGACAATAGCCGAACAGGTGTACGACTCGACGAGCGACACGCGGAAGCCCCGAAAAGGCTGCTCAGCGTAGTCGCGCGGGCACTCGGTCGGGGTACGCGGCGCAGACCGCCCGCCACACCACGTGCGTCTGCTCCCCCGACGCCAGCGCCTGCTCGATGGTGCGTCCATCGAGCTCGGACAACACCTGGTCCCGGGCGATGCTGGCCGCGTAGCCGGGGCCGAACGCCTCCTCCAGCCGCGCCCAGAAGTCGGTCAGCCGCACGTGATCAGCCCTCCTCGTCCGGTGCCCCGGTCGGCACCGGGCGCAACGCTAGCGCCACCAGGGGCACCGTCGCGACCGCCGCGAGCAGGGTGAGCACCGGATAACCGGCCACCTGCATGACAAACCCGCTGGCCATGGCGGCCCCCGCCCCGGCCAGCCCCATGGTCAGGTCGGACAACCCCTGGACGCTCGGCCGCACGCCGGCCGACACCGACTCGGAGAGCAACGTCGAGCCGGCCACCATCGTCCCGGACCAACCCAGCCCGAGCAGGACCAGCCCCACCGAGAGCCGGGGCGTGTGGTGCCCGGCGGTGCCGGCGACCGCGCAGGCGGCCAGCAGCAGCCCCACCCCGCCGAGGATCACCACCCGCCGGCCGAGCCGGTCGGTGAGCCAGCCGACCAGCGGGGAGAACGCGTACATGCCGGCGATGTGCAGGCTCAGCACGATGCCGACCAGCCGCAGCACGTCGGCGTCGGCGTGCGACTCACCGAGCCGGACCGGGGTCATCGACATCACCGCCACCATCACCAGGTGGCCGACCGCCACCGCCGCGATGCCGAGCCGGGCGGCGGGCCGCCCGCGTACCACCGACCAGGCCACCCGCATTCCGGCGCCGCGCGGCGCGCGCACCTTGATCGGCGCGGCGGCCGGCGTCGCACCGCCACCGACCGGGACGTCGTCCGCCCCGGCCGCCACGACAGCCGCCGGCACGTCGGTGGCCGGCGGCGCGTCAGCGGCCGCGAGACGGCGCGCGGTGAGCAGCGGGTCGGGCCGGAGCAACGTGAGGAGTACGCCGCCAGCCAGCACGAACGCGACCGCGCTGAACGCGAACGGGCCGGCCAGCGGCGGCAGGCCCCAGCCGGTGGTGACCCGGTCGGCCAGCGCGGCGAAGTTCGGCGCGGCCACCGCGCCGATGGTGGTGGCCCACACGATCAGGGAGAGCTGCCGGCCCCGACGGGCCGGCTCGGCGAGATCCACCGCCGTGTAGCGGGCCTGGAGGTTCGCGGCGGTGCCTCCGCCGAACAGCAGCATGCCGAGGAAGAGCAGCGGCACCCAGCGGGTGGCGGCGGCCACCACCACCAGTACGCCGCCGACGGCACCCACCACGTACGCCACCACCAGGCCCGGCCGCCGGCCGTGCCGCGCCATGATCCGGGTGACCGGGACGGCGAGCAACGCCGCGCCCACCACACCGGCGCTCTGCGCCAGCCCGGCCACCGCGGTGCCGGCGATCCGGGCGGCGAGCAGCGCACCGACGGCGATGCCGATGGTCACGCCGATGCCGCCGATGATCTGGGTGGTGAAGAGCAGCCGCAGGGTACGCCGCTGGATCGGCGCGACGTCGGGCCGGACGGTACGTGGCGCGGTCAGGTCGGTGGCCATCGGCGCTCCTCAGGACGGGGGTAACCCATCCTCGCGCACCCGTGCTGACCGGCGGCAGTGGGTTTCGCCACCGGGCGAGCCGGTGCTCGTCCCTCCGGCGTCGCCGGTGTCAGCCGGACAGGGCGCGGGCGGCGACGGTGAGGTCGGCGACCAGGCCCTCGTACGCCTTGTCCTGATCGTCGGCGCGCAGCACCGCGGACGGGTGGATGGTGGCGAGCAGGCGGGCCTCGGGCGCGTCGGTCACCGTGCCGGCGCTGTCCACCGGCACCTCTGTGAAGTCCTCCGGATGCTGGGCCGACGCCGGCCAGGGCAGCAGCTCCCCGCGCTGCTTCGTCACCCGGAACGTCGGGCCGAGCAGCGCCTTCGCGGCGGTGGCGCCCAGCACCACGACGATCTCCGGGTCGAGCCGGGCGAACTCGGCGACCAGCCAGGGCCGGCAGGCGGTGATGTGCACCCGGTCGGGGGTCTGGTGGATACGGCGCTTGCCGCGCAGTTCGAAGCGGAAGTGCTTCACCGCGTTGGTCAGATAGATCTGCGCGGGGTCGAGCCCGGCGTCGTCGACGGCCTTGCGCAGCAGCCGCCCGGCGGGACCGACGAAGGGCAGTCCCTTCTGGTCCTCCATGTCGCCGGGTTGTTCGCCGACCAGGACCACCCGGGCGCTCTCGTCGCCCCGGCCGAAGACCGTCTGCGTGGCGTCCCGGTACAGCTCGCACCCCTGACAGCCACCCGAGGCGGCGCGCAGTTCGTCGATGGTGTCCGCGTCCGGCGGGATGAACCGCTGGGCGCCCGGGGCGCTTCCGGTCTGCTCGGCCATGCCGACTGTTATATACCCGTTCGCCGCCCGACGCCGGGTACGCCGTGCCTGGGCGCCGGCACCCTCGGCCGCGCCGCGTCAGTATCCGTTGCCGCCGCCATCACCACCGGACGCGATCGCGATCAGCACGATGATGATGATGATGACCACCACCGCCACCGCGATCCAGAGCCCCTTGCGCGAGCCACCTGAAGCCATGTCATCCACCTCCGGCGGCCCGCATACCCACCCCAACCGTTGCGAATCGTCTCGATAGTGCCCTTTCTGCCCCAGGTAACCGGGGCCGGGCCTGGCGGGCCAACTCCGATGCGTCAGGTGGAGAAGCCCGGTGGTGGGGTGGGATGAGCGGCGCGAGCCAGGGCGGCGGCCAGCGGGACCAGGTCCGAAATGGTGAGAGGGCTGACGGTGATGCGCAGGGCGGGCGGGGCGGCGATCCGGTAGAGGGCTCCGGGCGCCACCGACCAGCCGGCGTCGCGCAGTGCGGTGACCGCGCTGGTCTCGTCCGCCACCGGCAGCCAGACGTTGATGCCGCTGCGGCCGTGCGCGGCCAGGCCGTGCTCCGCCAGCGCGGCCAGCAACCCCTCGCGCCGCCGCTCGTAACTCTCCGCCGCCCGCTCTACCACCTCGCCGACCGCCGGATCGCCCCACAGCGCGAGCACCAGCCGCTGGAGCACTGTGGAGACCCAGCCGGCGCCGACCCGCGTCCGGCCGGTCACCCGGGCCACCGTGGTCTCGTCGCCGGTCAGCACGGCCAGCCGCAGGTCCGGGCCGAAGGGTTTGCTCACCGAGCGGAGGAAGGCCCAGCTCGCGGTCGCGCCGGCCAGCGGGTGCAGCGGTACGCGGGCCAGCTCGGCGGCGTGGTCGTCCTCGATCAGCAGCAGGTCGCGCCGGCCGGCGAGCAACGCCCGGAGCGCCTCGGCCCGGGTGGCGGAGACGGCCGCGCCGGTCGGGTTCTGCGCCCGGCTGGTGACGACCAGCGCCCGCGCGCCGGCGGCCAAGGCTGCCGCCACCCCGGCCACCAGCGGCCCTTCGTCGTCCAGCGGTACGCCGATCGGGCGCAGCCCCAGCGCGGCGACCAGGTCGAGCAGGTTGGCCCAGCCGGGATCCTCCACCGCGACCGCGTCGCCGGGCCGCAGGTGGGCGCCGAGCAGCCGCTCGATGCCGTCCAGCGCGCCACCGGTGAGCGTGAGCTCCCCGGCCGGCACACCGTCGGCGCTCAGCCGGGCGCGGGCCGCCGCGGCCAGCTCGGGCAGCACGCCGGCGTCGGAGTAGCCGACCGGCGGGCCGGTTTCCGTGGCGAGCGCCGCCAGGTGCGGGCCGAGGGCGGGCAACAGTCGGGGATCGGGCTCACCCCGGGACAGGTCACGGGCCCCGGGCAACGGCGCCGGACGCAGCGCCGAGCGCCTGGCGGCCACCGGCGGGCGGGGACGGACCCGGGTGCCGTGCCGACCGGCGGTGGCGAGCAGGCCGCGCTGGCGCAGCTCCTGGTAGGCGCGGGCGACAGTGGCCGGGCTGACGCCCAGCTCGGCGGCGAGCACCCGGACCGGCGGCAGGGCGGCACCGGGCGGCAGGCCCCCCGTACGGATGCCCGACTCGATGCTGGCCGAAATCGCGACGGCCGTCGCCCCGGCGAACTGATAGCGTGCTGACACAAATAAGAGATTGTACTAGAACAAAGGGGCGAGCATGTACCCACCCACCGCCCGTACCATCCCGAGCCGTTCCCGGGACCGGATGAGCTACGACCGGGCCGCCGCGCACGCCGTGCTCGACGAGGCGTACCACTGCGCGCTCGGGTTCACCGTCGACGGCCAGCCGCGGGTGCTGCCCACCCTGCACGTACGCATCGGCGACACGCTCTACCTGCACGGCTCAACCGGCAGCCGGCCACTGCTCGCCGCCCGCGGCGACGGACTGCCGGTCTGCGTCACGGTGACCCTGCTCGACGGGCTGGTCTACGCCCGTTCCCAGTTCCACCACAGCGCCAACTACCGCTCGGTGGTCGCGCTGGGCACCGCCCGGCTGGTCACCGACGAGCGGGAGAAGAGCGCCATGCTCACCGCCCTGGTGGAGAAGGTGGGCGCGGGACGCAGCGCGGACAGCCGCCCGCCCAACCGGCGGGAGCTGGCCGAGACCGCCGTGCTGGCGCTGCCACTGCACGAGGTGTCGGTCCGGTCCCGCACCGGTGGGGTGCGCGAGGACGAGGACGACCTGCACCTGCCGCACTGGGCCGGCGTGCTGCCGCTGCGGCTCACCGCCGGGCTGCCGGAATCCGCCGCCGGGGTCGCCGCGCCGCTGCCGGCGTACCTGCGGGCGGCCCGCACGCCCTGGCACGACCCCGCTCCGATGGCCGGCGAGCACGTCCGGCTGGAGCCGCTGGACCTGGCACACGCCGACGAGCTGCACACCGCCACCGCCGACGCGGAGGTCTGGCGGCACCTCGGCGTCACGCTGCCGACCACGCCGGCCGGGACCGCCGAGGTGATCGCCGCCGCGCTCGCCGCCCAGCACCGCGGCGAGCGGGTGGCCTGGGTGCAGCGCTGCGCGGCGACCGGGGCGGTGGTCGGCACCACCTCCTACTACGACATCGACCCGGAGCGGCGGTCGGTGGCGATCGGGCACACCTTTCTCGGCCGGGCGTGGTGGCGTACCGGGATCAACACCGAGGCCAAGCTGCTGCTGCTCAGCCGGGCCTTCGACGAGCTGGGCGCGGTGCGGGTGGCCTGGCACACCGACATCCGCAACGAACGCTCACAGGCGGCCATCGAGCGGCTCGGCGCCACCCGGGAGGGCGTGCTGCGGATGCACCGGCAGCGTCCGGACGGCTCCTGGCGGGACACCGTGCAGTACGCGATGACCGTCGACGAGTGGCCGAACGCACAGGTCAGGCTGCGGGAAAGGCTTCACCGGACGGCACCCGTGGCGTGATGATGGCGGGCGTGCTGGGGATCACCGACATCTGGACGTACGTGCTGGGCACCGTGGCCATCATCCTGCTGCCCGGGCCGAACTCACTCTTCGTGCTCTCCACCGCCGCCAAGCGGGGAGTGGCGGCCGGTTACCGGGCGGCGGGCGGGGTGTTCGTCGGCGACGGGGTGCTGATGTTCCTGTCCGCCGCCGGGGTGGCGTCGGTGCTCAAGGCGTACCCACCGCTGTTCCTGGTGATCAAGTACGCCGGTGCCGCGTACCTCGGTTATGTCGGGGTGACCATGCTGCGCGGCGCCTGGCGGCGCTGGCGCGACCGCAACGACCCGAGCACGCCGCGGCTCATCGACGCCGCGGAGCCGGCGGCGATGCGCAGCCCGTTCCGCAAGGCGCTGGTGATCAGCCTGCTGAACCCGAAGGCGATCCTGTTCTTCATCTCGTTCTTCATCCAGTTCGTCGACCCCGGCTACGCCTGGCCGGCGCTGTCGTTCCTGCTCCTCGGACTGATCGCCCAGGTGACCAGCGCGATCTACCTGACCGCACTGATCTTCGCGGGCACCTTCCTGGCCACGCAGTTCCGCCAGCGCCGCAGGCTCGCCGCCGGCGGCACCACCGCCGTCGCCGCGCTCTTTCTCGCCTTCAGCCTCAAACTGGCCACCGCCTCGGTGTAAGGAGGGGCCCCCTGTTAACGCCTGCGGTAGAGGAGGGGGCCCCTGTTAACAGCGTTGAGGGGCACAGGCCACGTCAGGTGCCGTCACCGCCGCCACCGCCCCCACCGACTCCGGCGGCGCCGGCGGTGCCGCCGAGGCCGTAGCCGGGATGGACCGGCTCGTCGGGGTGGCGGCTGACGTGGGCGGACTCGTTGAGCTGCGCGGACCAGTCGGCGTGTGCCGCCGCCATGGCGTGCCGGTTGATCGCCTGGCGCAGCCAGCCGTCCACCGTGGCGATCCAGTCCCGCCGGTCGGCGCCCGCGTGCCAGATCCGGAACCGGCTGATGCTCTGGTGGGTGATTCCGGCCAACGCCAGCCGGCGGTCCATCCAGAAGATCACCTCCAGGCCCGCCGAGTTGGTCACGAAGATCACCTCCAGCTCGGTGACCGGGCCGGCGTAGAGCGGCGCCACCCAGTAGCCCCACCGCTGGTGCAGCGGCAGGGTGTGCTCCACCCCCGGCAGCCCACCCTCCTGCAGCCCGGCCTGACGGATCATGAAACCCAACGTCTCCAGGGCCGCCAGCACGTGCTGCTGAGTGGGGATCGGGTGCACGAAGACCGGCACCATGGCCCCCTGATCCAGCTCCGGGTCGACGGAGACCTCGGTACGCAGCCCCATCCGCAGGCTCAGCAACGGCACCCCGCCGAAGATGGTCACCGGGGTCTCCCACGGCAGCGGCAGTGCGAAGTCGACCGCCCGCCGCCGGCCAGCCGGTACGACGAACCGGCCGGCGATCGGCAGCTGAAAGAACTGCACCAGGCGCCGGGCGGCGGCCGGATCATCCGGCTCGACCGTGGTGACCAGGCCGAGCCGGATGTGCCGCACCAGTACGTCGTCCGGCCCGGCCGCCAGCGTCACTCGCCCCGGCAGGCGCAGGCCCGGACGCGTACTCGGGTTGGAAAGTGTGGTCCGCACGGACAGCCCGGTCCAGCCGGACTCCCGGGACACCCCGGTCAGCCGCACCGCGCGCCCCCTTCTCGGGAAGGGACCCTGCTGGTCCGCACCAGCCGCGCCTACCCGGTCGAGGTCACCTCAAGCCCGCCGGTTCATCGCAACCGCCGGCCGCGCGGCACCGTGTCGGTCTCGTCGTCGAACTCGCCGATGACCTCCTCCAGCAGGTCCTCCAGAGCGACGAAACCGATCGGCCGGGCCGGGCCACCGCCGTTGCGCACCAGCGCGAGCTGGGACTGCCGCGCCCGCATCGCGGCCACCGCCTCGGTGACCGAGGACGTCGCGGGCAGCGTGAACGCGGATGTCATCAACTCACCGGCGGTGGCGACGCGACCTGTGGTGACCACCCGCACCGCCTCCCGCACGTGCACCAGGCCGCAGACGTCGCCCGCCGCGTCCAGCACCGCCAACCGGGACCGGCCGCTGTCCCGGCTGACCTGCTCGATCCGCTCGGCCGGGTCGTCCCGGCGGACGGTGACCATGGTGGCGAACGGCTCCATCACCTGCGCCACCGACGTGCCCTGCAACTCCAGCATGCTGGTGAGCAGCTGGTGCTGCTCGGCGCCGAGCAGCCCATGCTCGCGGGACTGCTCCAGCAGCATCCGCAGCTCGTCCGGGCCGTGCACCTGGGCCAGCTGATCCTGCTGGTTGACCCCGACCATCCGCAGGATCGCGTTGGCCAGCGCGTTGAGCGCGGAGAGCACCGGCCGGGCCACCCGGGCGAAGGCACGGAACGGCAGCGCGAGCAGTGTCGCCGAGCGCTCCGCGTCGGTGATCGCCCACGACTTCGGCGCCATCTCCCCCACCACCAGGTGCAGGAAGGTGACCAACCCGAGGGCGAAGATCAGGGCGATCAGGTGGCTGGCCGCGTCCGGCAGCCCCACCGCGTGCAGCAGCGGGCTGAGCAGGTGCTCGATCGCCGGCTCAGCCAGCGCACCGAGGCCAAGGGTGCACAGGGTGATGCCGAGCTGCGCGCCGGCCAGCATCAGCGACAACTCGCGGACGCCGTCCAGCGCGGCCCGAGCCGCTCGGCCACCGCTGGCCGCCGCCTGTTCCAGGCGGTACCGCTTGCTGGCCACCAGGGCGAACTCGGCGGCCACGAAGAACCCGTTCAGCGCCAGCAGGATCCCCGAGCTGAACAGCGCGATCCCCGGACTCATGCGGTCACGCCCGGTCTGGTCAGCTGCAACCGCACCGAGTCGGCAACGTGCCTGTCGACGGCCAGCACCTCGACCAGCGCCCGCGGTTCCGCCTCGCCGTCCTCGGCGTCGGCTCCCTCCGGCAGCAGACTGATCTCCAGCCGGTCGCCGACCTCCGGCACCCGCCCCAGCTCCCGCATCACCAGCCCGGAGAGGGTGTCGTACTCCGGGGCCTCGGGCAGCGCGATGCCGGTGCTGTCGGCGACCTCGTCGATCCGCCAGCGGGCCGGCACCACCCAGGACCCGTCGTCCTGCCGGGCGGGTGCCCGCTCCGGCGGGTCGTCCTCGTCCCGGATCGGGCCGACCAGCTCCTCGGCGATGTCCTCCAACGTGATCACTCCGGCGAAGCCGCCGTACTCGTCGACCACGCAGGCCATCTGCCGGTGCCCGGACCGCAGCCGGTCGAGCACCGTGGGCAACGGCAACGTCTCCGGCACCAGCAGCGGCGGCCCGGCCACCGCGCTCACCGGGGTGGTGGCCCGCTCCCCCGGCGGTACGCCGAGCACGTCGGCGATGCCGACGATGCCGAGCAGGTCGTCGACGCCCTCCGCGCCGCGCACCGGGAACCGGGAGTGGCCGGTGTCCAGCAGCTCGACCACCCGGCTCACCGGTTCGTGCGCCCGTACGGTGTGCACGTCGACCCGGGGCACCATGGCCTCGCCGGCGGTCAGCTCGCGGAAATCCAGCCCCCGGTCGAGCAGCGTGGACATCTCGACGTCCAGGCTGCCCTCCTCACGGGACTCGGCGATGATCTGTTCCAGGTCGGCCGGGGTGGCGCCGCTGGGCAGCTCCTCGATCGGCTCGATGCCGACCCGACGGAGCAGCCGCACCGACGCCCGGTCGAAGAGCCGGATCACCGGCCCGGCGACGGTGAGGTACGCCAGGGTGGACCGGCTCAGCGCCCGGGCCAGCGGCTCGGCCCGGGCGATGGCCAGATTCTTCGGGGCCAGCTCACCGAGGACCATCTGGACCACTGTGGCGATGACCAGCGCCAGCGCCACCGACAGCGGCAGGCTGACCGCATCGCCGACGCCGGCGAGGCCGAGCAGGTCGGCGAGGCCGCCGCCGAGGTACGGCTCGGCGACGTACCCGACCAGCAGGGCGGTGACGGTGATGCCGAGCTGCGCGCCGGAGAGCATGAAGGAGAGCCGGCTGGTGACGGTCAGGGCCCGGGCGGCGGCAGCGTCACCGTCGTCGGCGAGCTGGCGGAGCTTGCCCCGGTCGACGGCGACATAGCCGAACTCCTGCGCCACGAAGTAGCCGGTGGCGGCGGTGAGCACGATGATCAGAAGGAGACCGACGACGATCAACACGGGTCGCTCAGGGCTCCCGGGGTCGTCGGAACGGGAATATGCCGGGCACGACCCGGCTGGCTACTGCTGCCCTCCTGGGCAGAAGAGTCGATCATGCCCCCATTTTATCGGCGCTGGCTGGGACTCCGCTGAGGGTGGGCCGAAGGCGCCGATCGTCCGATTCCTGAGCGGCGGCTCGGGACATCACCCCGGGCCCGCCGGCCCGCCGCCCGATCCGCGCTCGGCCAACTCGTCCGCGTCGAGCAGGTCCCTGTCGAACCGGCCGGCCCGGTACGCGGCCCGGCCGATCATCTGTGCCGCGACGGGCGCGGTGGCCAGCTGGAAGACGGCCACCAGCAGGATCATGCCGAAATCCGTCCGGGACCGCAGCCGCAGCATGATGCCGAGCAGCAGCAGGAGCACCCCGAGCACCTGCGGTTTGGTGGCCGCGTGCATCCGCGACAGGGCGTCCGGAAAACGCAGCACGCCGATCCCGGCGGCCAGGCCGAGCAAGGCGCCGGCCACCAGACAACCGGCGCCGAGCCAGTCCGCGATCGTCCCGATCATGCCTGCTCCCGGACTGCGAAGCGGACCAGCGACACTGAGCCGATGAAGCCGAGCAGGGAGAGCACGACCAGGATGGGCAGCGTGGAGGCGTGCCGGTTGACCGCCGCTTCGGCGCCCACCGCGGCGACCATGGTGGCGAGCAGCATGTCCGCGGCGATCACCCGGTCCAGCAGCGACGGGCCCCGGTAGAGCCGGGTCAGCGCGAGCAGCGCGGTCACCGAGAGCAGTGTGGTGAGGACGACGGCCAGGAACGTGATCACGGCAGGGTTCCCTTCTCGACAACATCGGTCTCGACGCGGCGCAGTTCGGCGGCGGAGCCGACCGACCGGACGATCCGCCGCTCGACGGCGAGGGTGCGCTCCCGGGCGAGGGTCAGCTCGGCCGGCCCGTGGGTGTCCAGCACGTGCAGGTAGAGCGTTCCGGAGTCCCGGTCCACCTCGAGGATCAACGTGCCGGGCACCAGCGAGACCGCCTCCGCGGTGAGCGCCAGGTTCAGGTCGGTGGGTACCCGCAGCCGCACCGCGATGATCGCCCCGCGTGGTCGGTAGCCGGGCTGCACCGCGATCCGGGCCACGTGCAGGCTCGCGCCGACCAGCTCGGTGCCGAACCGGAACGCGAACACCAGCAGCGCGCGAGGGCGCAGCCGGCCGGCGAAGGTGACCGCCGGCAGTGGGAAGAACAGCAGCACCGCGCCGCCGACCAGCAGGCCGCCGGCCAGGTTCGCCCAGTTGACCTCGCCCCAGAGCAGGCACCAGACCGCCACCAGCCAGCCGAACGCCAGTGCCTGGTCCCGCCAGCGTCCGAGCCGGCGCCGCCCCGGCGCGGCCGGCTCGTCGGCGCCGCCCGGGACCGTCCCGCGCGGGGCGGTCACGGCACGCCGCCCGGCAGCACGGCCCGCACGTACGGGGTGCGCGAGCGCAGGTCGGTTGCCGCGTCGACGGTGACCTCGAAGAGCGGGCCGGCCAGCACGGTCAGCGCCAACCCGAACGCGACAAGGGCCACGGTGGCCCCGACCATCAGCCTGGGCAGCCGGACGGCCGGCTCGGAGGTGGCCAACCGGGGCGACCGCCAGAAGGCGATGTTCCACACCCGGGAGGCCACGTAGAGGGTGAGCAGGCTGGTCAGCGTGCCGGCCCCGACGAGCACCGCAGGCAGCGGCCCGCCGGCCGCCACCCCGGCCTGGAGCAGGCCGAGCTTGCCCAGGAAGCCGGAGAACGGCGGTACGCCGGCGAGGTTCATCGCCGGGACGAAGAACAGCACGCCGAGCAGCGGCGCCATCCGGGCCAACCCGCCGAGGCGGCGCAGGTCGGTGCTGCCGGCCCGCTCCTCGACCAGCCCGGCGACCAGGAACAGCGTGGTCTGGATGGTGATGTGGTGCACCACGTAGAAGATCGCGCCGGAGAGCCCGGCGACGGTGCTCAACGCCACCCCGAAGATCATGTAACCGATGTGGCTGACCAGGGTGAACGAGAAGAGCCGCTTCATGTCCGACTGGGCCACCGCGCCGAGGATGCCGACCACCATGGTCAGCCCGGCGACGACCATGAGCAGTTCGTCGGCCTGCCCACCTGGAAAGAGCAGCGTCTCGGTGCGGATGATCGCGTAGACGCCCACCTTGGTCAGCAGCCCCGCGAAGACCGCGGTGACCGGAGCCGGCGCCGTGGGGTAGCTGTCCGGCAGCCAGGCCGAGAGCGGGAAGACCGCCGCCTTGATGCCGAACGCGAGCAGCAGCATCAGTTCCAGGGTCAGTCGGACGCCGGCCGGCAGGTCGTCGAGGCGCTGGGCGAGTTGGGCCAGGTTGAGTGTGCCGGTGGCCGCGTACACCAGCCCCACCCCGGCCAGGAAGATCATCGAGGAGAGGATGCTGACCACCACGTACGTCGACCCGGTGCGGATGCGGATCTCGGTGCCGCCCAGGGTGATCAGCACGAAGCTGGCGGCCAGCAGGATCTCGAAGCCGACGAAGAGGTTGAACAGGTCACCGGCGAGGAACGCGTTTGTGATGCCGGCGGTGAGCACCAGGTACGTCGGGTGGAAGATGACCACCGGCGCGGTCTCGCCGGTCTCGCTGCGGCCCTGGCCGATCGAGTACAGCAGCACGCAGAGGATGACCGACGAGGAGACCACCAGCATCAGCGCGGCGAGCTGGTCGGCGACCAGGACGATGCCGACCGGCGCCGGCCAGCCGCCGACCGCCATCACCACCGGCCCGTACCGGTACGCCTGCACCAGCAGCAGCAGCGCCACGACGAGGGTGCCGCTGAGGCAGAGCACGCTGACCGCTCGTTGGAGCCGGGGCCGGGCGGCCAGCAGCAGGGTCAGCGCCGCGCCAAGCAGCGGCATCACCACCGGCAGGGGCAGCAGCCGGCTCATCGCGTCCCCCGCGGCCCGGCCATCACGCCTCGTCCCCGCGCCGCAGCCGGCGCCGGGCGGGCTCGGGGTCAACCTGCTCCGGGTCGCCGTTCGGGCCCTCCCCACCGCGGTCGGCGGTGCCCACCTCGTTGCGCTCGGCCTGGCTGATGATCTGCCGGTCCTCCAGGTCGTCAGGCACCTCATCGTCTCCGGTGAGGAACCAGCTCCGGTACGCCACGGCGAGCAGGAACGCGGTCAACCCGAAGGTGATCACGATGGAGGTCAGCACCATGGCCTGCGCCAGCGGGT
This sequence comes from Micromonospora coriariae, assembly GCF_900091455.1. Lineage (NCBI taxonomy): Bacteria > Bacillati > Actinomycetota > Actinomycetes > Micromonosporales > Micromonosporaceae > Micromonospora > Micromonospora coriariae. The sequence goes on from NZ_LT607412.1 coordinate 1,156,370, forward strand.
CGCTCATCCGGTCCACCGGGCCGGTGCCGACGATCGGTGCCCCACCGGACCGACCGCCCAGCAGGATCAGCAGGTTGACCCCGTTGCCGATCAGGATCACGCCGAGCAGGATCCGGGTCAGGCTGCGCTCCAGCAGCAGGATCACCCCGCAACCGACCAGCACCCCGACGGCGAGCACCAGCACCAGCACGGGACCGGCGCCACTGGTGGTCATGGCCTGCCCCCCTTGTCGACGGTGAGCCCGCCGGTGGCGGTTCCGGTCGCCTCGATGTGCCGGTCCACCTCGGCACCGAGGCTGCGCAGGATGTCCAGCACCAGCCCGATCACGATCAGGTACACGCCGACGTCGAAGAAGAGCGAGGTGACCAGGTGTGCGTCGCCGACCAGCGGCAGGGACCGGTCGACCTTGGCGCTCTCCAGCACCGAGCCGCCGGCCAGCAGCGCCACCACGCCGGTGCCCACCGACAGGGCCAGGCCGGCGCCGAGGACCGTGCCGGCGCCGACCGGCGCCGCCTCGGCCAGCTCGTACCGGCCGCCGGCCAGATAGCGGACCACCAGGGCGAGCCCCGCGACCAGCCCGCCGGCGAAGCCGCCGCCCGGCGCGTTGTGCCCGGAGAAGAGCAGGAACAGGGAGAACAGCACCACGGTGTGGAAGATCAGCCGGATGACCACCTCCAGCACGATGGACCGGCGTTCCTCGTACAGCGTGGGCCCGCCACGCAGCCACACCGGCCGGTCGGTCTGGTTCGCCGGCCGCGCCGACTCCGGCCGGCGCGGCCGGGGCCCGGTGCGGGACCGCTCGAAGATCAGACTGGCGACCCCGGTCGCCGCCACCACCAGCACCGCCAGCTCACCCATGGTGTCCCAGGCCCGGATGTCGACCAGTGTCACGTTGACCACGTTGCGGCCGTACCCCTGCGCCACCGCCAGATCCGGAAAGACGACGGAGATGTCCGGCGCCCGACGGGCGCCGGCGGCGACCAGAGCCAGCCCGGCTGCCACCACGCCCACCGTCACCCCGATCGCCCGACGGACCCACCGGCTGCGGCGCAACGGACGGACCGAGAAACGATTCGGCAGGCGGCGTAGCACCAGCACGAAGACGGCGATGGTCGCGGTCTCCACCAGGAACTGCGTGAGCGCGAGGTCGGGCGCGCCGTGCAGGACGAACAGCATGGCGCTGCCGTAGCCGGTAATCCCCACCAGCAGCATCGCGGTCAGCCGGCGGCGGGCGCGGACCGCCAGCACCGCGGCCACCCCGATCACGAGCACGACCACCGGTTGCAGCGGGGTGTCCCAGAGCGGGATCCGGGCATGCCACGGGCCGACGGCGAGCATCGCACCGCCGGGCAGCAGCACCAGGACGACCAGGATGACGCCCAGGTACTGCGGCAGGGAGCCGCGCTGGGTCGCACCGGTGACCTCGATGGCCATCCGGTCGAACCGGCCCACGATCCACTCGTAACCCTGTCTGCCGCTGACCGGCCAGCGGAGCCGGGCCAGCACCGGAGCGAGCGGCCCGCGCAGAGCGAAGAGCAGGCCGCCGCCGGCGAGCGCCAGCGCGGACAGGCCCAGCGCCGGGGTCGGTCCGGACCACAGCGCGAGGTGCGTGTGGACGTCGCCGGACAGGTCGGCGTACGGGCGCAGCAGGCCGTCCAGCAGGCCGGCTGCCGGTCCGGCGAGCAACCCGACGCCGGCCAGCACCGCCGGTGGGACCAGCAGCGACCCGGCGATCGGGCCCACCTGGACCGGCTCCACACCGGGCCGGTCGGCGAACGCGCCCCAGACGAAGCGGGCGCTGTACGCGACGGTGAGCACCGTCCCGGCGACCAGACCGACGAGGAGCACCGGCATGTCGGTGAACGCCGCGAACACCGCCTCCTTCGCCACGAAGCCGACCAGCGGCGGTACACCGGCCATCGACGCCGCGGCCAGCACCGTGACCACGAACAGCGGTCGGGACCAGTGCCGCAGCCCGGACAGCTCGCGCAGGTCGCGGGTGCCGGCGCCGTGGTCGATGACGCCGACGACCAGAAACAGCGCCGCCTTGAACAGCGCGTGCGTCAACAGCATCGCCGTACCGGCCAGCGCGGCGTCCGGCGTGCCGGACCCGGTCACCGCGACCAGCAGGCCGAGCTGGCTGACCGTCCCGTACGCCAGCAGCAGCTTCAGGTCGGTCTGCCGCAGCGCCGCCCAGCCGCCGACCAGCATGGTGGCCAGGCCGGCGACCTGCACCACGGGCCGCCAGGGGCCGACCGTCGCCAGCGCCGGGGCGAGCAGTCCGACCAGGTAGACGCCGGCCTTGACCATGGCGGCCGCGTGCAGGTACGCGCTGACCGGCGTGGGTGCCGCCATCGCGACCGGCAGCCAGGAGCTGAACGGCAGCAACGCCGACTTGGACAGCGCGCCGGTCAGAATCAGCAGCACGGCGGTGACCAGGTAACCGCCGCCGGGCAGCGGCTGTGCGGCGATCTCCGACCAGCGGTAGCTGCCCGCGTGCTCGCCGAGCAGGATGAACCCGACCAGCATGGCCAACCCGCCCAGCGTGGTGACCGTCAGCGCCTGCGCCGCCGCCCAACGGCTGGACCGCCGTTCGGTGCTGTGCCCGATCAGCAGGTACGAGAAGACCGTGGTCAGCTCCCAGCCGACGTAGAGCAGCAGCAGGTTGTCGGAGAAGACCAGGACCAGCATCGCTCCGGCGAAGGCGACCAGGACCGCGGCGAACTGCGCCAGTCCGATCGAGCCGGTGGCGAAGTACCGGGCGCTGTAGATCAGCACCAGCGCGCCGACGCCGCCGATCAGCAGGGTCATCAGCCAGGACAGCGTGGTGAGCCGCAGCGCGATGTCCAGGCCCAACTGTCGGATCCACGGGTACGTCTCGACCACCGCCCCGCCGTGGCTGACGGCCGGGGTGCGGGCCACCGCCCAGCCGAACGCGGCGGCCGGCGCCAGCGCCAGCGGGTAGCACGCACGCGGACCCCACCATCTGACGAACAGCGGCGCGACGAGGGCCGCCACGAGATGGAGGATGAGAAGTACCAGCACCCGCGCTCCCGGTCGTGGTGGCCGACGCCCGTACAGCGGTGGCGCCTAGCAGCGATCAGACGCCAGTTCGTCGCCGCTCGGGCCGTTTTGCCGGAATTCGCCCGCGCTGCGGTGCGTCCGCGCTGCTGCCGCTGGCATCAGCGCAGCAGGGCGTCCCCGACGGGCAGTGCGTCGTCGGGGGCGGGGCGGTCGCGGCGCAGCTCGGCGAGCAGGTCGACGCGGCCGAGCTGGCGGGCGACCTTGTCGACCACCCGCTCCGCGGCGGCCAGCGACCGCACCGAGAGCAGCCGGCCGCGGCTCTCCCGGCGCAGCACGAAGTAGTGGACGGCGGCGCGGACCTGGCCCCGGTCTGCGGCGCTGGCCTGCGCGGTGGAGATGACCAGCTCACGCAGGCAGCGGGCGAGGCGTTCGGCGAGCTCCAGCTCCGGCCCGTGCAGGCCGCCACGGAGCGTGGCGAGGTGGCTGTCAACCTTGCGGATCAGCACGTCCGTGCCGGGTTCGACATTCCGCTGCTCGCCGGCCATCCGATCCCCCCACCCCGGTTCGCGTTGCGAGTGAAGTTACTTTATGTTGCTCCTCACAAGCAAGCAGTTAAGTGAGACTTAACGCATTAAGCACGCATCCGGTGCTTATGGCTTTGACTCGGACACATTTCACGGTCGGGCGCTCGTGGTTGTCGTACCGGCGGGGCACGATGGACCGGTGACCGGCGCAGACGCAGACACGGCCGGGGTGCTGGCCGGGTTCGGCCCGGCCACCCGTGCCTGGTTCGACGCCGCCTTCGCCGCCCCCACCGCCGCACAGACCGGCGCCTGGCGATCGGTCGCCGCCGGCCGCAACGCCCTCGTGGTGGCGCCCACCGGCTCCGGCAAGACGCTCGCGGCCTTCCTGTGGTCCCTCGACCGGCTGGCCCGCGAGCCCGCCCCGGCGGAGGCCCGGCAGCGCTGCCGGGTGCTCTATGTCAGCCCACTCAAGGCGCTCGCCGTGGACGTCGAGCGCAACCTGCGCGCCCCGCTGGCCGGCATCCGGCAGGCGGCGACCCGGCTCGGCGTCGCCCCGCCCGACATCACCGTCGGCATGCGCACCGGCGACACCCCGGCCGACGAGCGACGAGCCTTCGCCCGCACCCCACCGGACATCCTCATCACCACGCCCGAGTCGCTGTTCCTGCTGCTCACCTCCGCCGCCCGGGATTCACTTCGAGGCGTCCAGACGGTGATCGTCGACGAGGTGCACGCGGTGGCCGGCAGCAAGCGCGGCGCCCACCTCGCCCTCTCGCTGGAACGCCTCGACGAGCTGTTGCCCGCGCCGGCGCAACGGATCGGCCTCTCCGCCACCGTCCGGCCGATCGACGCCTGCGCCCGGTTCCTCGGCGGCGCCCGCCCGGTCGACGTCGTGCAGCCGGCCACCGCGAAGACCATCGAGGTCAGCGTGCAGGTGCCGGTGGAGGACATGACCCGCCTGGACGAGCAGGAACAGCCGCCGGAGGACGACCTCGGCGGTCCCGGGCCACGCCGAGCCTCGATCTGGCCCGCCGTCGAGGAGCGGGTCTTCTCCCTGATCGGCGAGCACCGCTCGACCATCGTCTTCACCAACTCCCGACGCAGCGCCGAGCGGCTCTGCGCGCGGCTCAACGAGCTGGCCGCCGAGGGCGTGGCGGACGGCGCGGCCGGTCCGGCCCGCAACCGGCCCCCGGCGGAGGTGATGGCCCAGTCCGGCGCGGCCACCGGCGCGACGGCGGTGATCGCCCGGGCGCACCACGGCAGCGTCTCCCGGGAGGAGCGCAAGCACATCGAGGAGGCGCTCAAGTCGGGCCAGCTTCCGGCGGTGGTGGCCACCTCCAGCCTGGAGCTGGGCATCGACATGGGCGCGGTCGACCTGGTGGTGCAGATCGAGGCGCCGCCGAGTGTGGCCGCCGGCCTGCAACGGGTCGGCCGGGCCGGGCACCAGGTCGGCGCGGTCTCCCGCGGGGTGGTCTTTCCGAAGCACCGCGGCGACCTGCTCTCCTGCGCGGTGGTCGCCGAACGGATGACCGACGGCGCGATCGAGGAGCTGCACTACCCGCGCAACCCGCTGGACGTGCTGGCCCAGCAGATCGTCGCGATGGTGGCCCTGGAGCCGTGGCGGGTCGGTGATCTGGCCGTGCTGGTCCGTCGGGCCGCGCCCTTCGCCGAGCTGCCCGATTCCGCACTGCACGCCGTGCTGGACATGCTCTCCGGCCGCTACCCGTCCACCGCCTTCGCCGAGCTGCGCCCCCGGCTCGTCTGGGACCGGGAGACCGATGTTCTCACCGGCCGCCCCGGCGCGCAGCGGCTCGCGGTGACCAGCGGCGGCACCATCCCCGACCGGGGCCTGTTCGGCGTCTTCCTGGCCGGCGCCGAGCGGGCCGCGCGGGTCGGCGAGCTGGACGAGGAGATGGTCTACGAGTCGCGGGTCGGCGACGTCTTCCTGCTCGGCTCCTCCTCGTGGCGCATCGAGGAGATCACCCCCGACCGGGTGCTGGTCTCGCCGGCCCCGGGGCAGGCGGCCCGGATGCCGTTCTGGAAGGGCGACCAGCTGGGCCGGCCGGTGGAGCTGGGCCGGGCCATCGGCGCCCGGGTACGCACCCTGTTGCGGCAGAGCGACGAGGCGGCGCTGGCCACGTTGCGCGCCGGCGGTCTGGACGACTGGGCCGCCGCCAACCTGATGGCGTACCTGCGCGAGCAGCGCGAGGCCACCCGTTCGCTGCCGGACGACCGGACGATCGTGGTCGAGCGGTTCCGCGACGAGCTGGGCGACTGGCGGCTCGCCGTGCACAGCGTCCTCGGTGCCCGGGTCAACGGGCCGTGGGCCCTCGCGGTGGGCCGCCGACTGGCCGAGCGGTACGGGGTGGACGCCCAGGTGATGCCCTCCGACGACGGCATCGTGGTGCGGCTGCCGGACACGGCCGACGAGCCACCCGGCGCCGACGTGGTGGTCTTCGAGCCCGACGAGATCGCCCAGTTGGTGGAGGAGTCGGTGGGCACCTCCGCGCTCTTCGCCGCCCGGTTCCGGGAGTGCGCCGCCCGGTCGCTGCTGCTGCCCCGTCGCGACCCGCGCCGCCGTCAGCCGCTCTGGCAGCAACGGCAACGTGCCGCGCAGCTGCTCGACGTGGCCCGCGAGTACGCCGACTTCCCGGTCACCCTGGAGGCCGCCCGCGAGTGCCTCCAGGATGTCTTCGACCAGCCGGCGCTGGCCGGGCTGATGCGCGACCTGGCCGCCCGTAAGGTGCGGCTGGTCGAGGTGGAGACCAGCGCGCCGTCCCCGTTCGCCAGGTCGCTGCTCTTCGGCTACGTCGGGGCGTTCCTCTACGAGGGCGACGCCCCGCTCGCCGAGCGGCGCGCCGCCGCGCTCGCGCTGGACTCCACGCTCCTCGGTGAGCTGCTCGGCCGGGTCGACCTGCGCGAACTGCTCGACCCTACGGTCCTCGCCGAGACCGAGCGGCAGCTGCGCTGGCTGACCGAGCAGCGCCGCCCGCGCGACGCGGAGGACGTGGTCGAGCTGCTGCGGGTGCTCGGCGACCTGAGCGACGCCGAGCTCACCGAGCGGGGCGTACCGGAGAGCTGGCTGACCGAGCTGGAGGCCGCCCGCCGGGTGCTGCGGGTCCGGATCGCCGGCGAACAGCGCTGGGTGGGCGTCGAGGACGCCGCCCGGCTGCGCGACGCGCTCGGCGTGGCGCTGCCGGTCGGGGTGGCCGAGGCGTACCTCGCCCCGGTGGCCGATCCGCTCGGTGACCTGGTGGCCCGCTACGCGCGCACCCACGGGCCGTTCGCCGCGGCGAGTTGCGCGGCCCGCTTCGGGCTCGGCGTGTTCGTGGTCGAGCAGACGCTGCGTCGGCTCGGCGCCACCGGTCGGGTGGTGTCCGGGGAGTTCACCCCCGATTCGGCCGGCGCCCAGTGGTGTGACGCCGAGGTGCTGCGGCTGCTGCGCCGCCGCTCCCTCGCGGCGCTACGCCGGGAGATCGAGCCGGTGCCGCCCCGGGCGCTGGCCACGTTCCTGCCCCGCTGGCAGCAGGTCGGCTCGTCGGCCCGGGGGGTGGAGGCGCTCGCCGCCACGGTGGAGCAGTTGCAGGGCGCCGCGGTGCCGGCGTCCGCGCTGGAGCGGCTGGTGCTGCCCGGCCGGGTCGCCGACTACTCCCCCGCCCAGCTCGACGAGCTGTGCGCCAGCGGGGAGGTGGTCTGGGCCGGGTCGGGGGCGATCTCCGGCGGCGACGGCTGGGTCACCCTGGCGTACGCGGACACCGCGCCGCTGCTGCTCGCCCCGCCCGACGAGGCGCTGACCCGGACCCCGCTGCACGAGGCGGTGCTCGACGCGCTCGGCGACGGGCAGGCGCTGTTCTTCCGGCCGCTGGCCGACCGGGTCGGCTCGACCGACGACGCCGCGCTGACCGCGGCGATCTGGGACCTGGTCTGGGCCGGTCACCTCACCAACGACACCCTCGCCCCGCTGCGCGCGGTGCTCGGAGCCGGTGGGGCGCACCGCTCCCGGCCGTCCGCGCCGCGTACCCGCTACCGGCGGCCCGGCCGGGTGGCGCTGCCCACCCGGGGTGGTCCACCGACCGTCGCCGGTCGCTGGTCGCGGCTGCCGGAGCGGGACCTCGACCCGACCCGCCGCGCCGCCGCTCTGGCCGACGTGCTGCTCGAGCGACACGGCGTGGTCACCCGCGGCGCGGTAATGGCCGAGCAGGTGGTCGGCGGTTTCTCCGCGGTCTACCCGGTGCTGTCGGCGCTGGAGGAGCGCGGCGCGGCCCGCCGGGGCTATTTCGTGGAAGGGCTGGGCGCGGCCCAGTTCGCGGTGCCCGGCGCGGTCGACCGGTTGCGTGCGCTGGCCGAGCCGGCCGACGGAGCCCGGGCCCGGGGCGGGCCGGCGACGGTGCTCGCCGCCACCGACCCGGCCAACCCGTACGGCGCGGCGCTGCCCTGGCCGGACCGGGTGATCGACTCCGGCGACGGCGCCGCCCCGGCGACCGGGCACCGCGCCGGCCGCAAGGCGGGTGCGCTGGTGGTGCAGGTCGCCGGTGACCTGGTGCTCTACGTGGAGCGCGGCGGCCGGACACTGCTCTCCTTCACCGACGACACCGACACACTCGCCGCGGCCGGCAAGGCACTCGCCGACGCCGTCCACTCCGGAGCGTTGGGCGCGATGTCGGTGGAGCGGGCCGACGGTGAGGCGGTGCACTCCTCGCCGCTGCGCGACGCGCTGACCGCCGCCGGCTTCCGGGCCACCCCGCGCGGCCTACGCCTACGCGGCTGACCCGCCCTCCCGGCTGACGGCGCCGTCGCCCACTGCCGAACCCACCCCACCTGAAGGACGGCCAACGCCCGGCGGGTCCCACGCTTGTGAGCGTGATACCTGTGAGTCATAAATATGACTCACAGGTATCACGCTCACAGGACACATATGCCCCCGACCGCCGGGACCACGGGCTCGGCGCTCAGCCGAGGTTGGCGAGGACCTTCTCGTAGCGCGTGCGGTCCGCGGCCGGGGTCTTCGCCTCGAGGTAGTTGAGCACCACAGTGCCGCTCCGGTACGACTGTCCGCTCCAGGTCTCCGCGATGTCACTGGCGCTGGTCTCGTCGGGGAACACGTACACCGTGACGGCGTCGGTGGCGATCAGCTCCGAGCAACCCAGGCCGAGCCCGTCCGGCCCACAGTCGACCGAGCGGTCCTTGGGGTGCGGCACCTTCAGGCCGGCGGCCTTGAACGCGGCCACGACCTGCTTCGCGCCGGGGGCCCCGGCCGACCGCTTGGGCAGCACCACCGGCGGCGGGCTGGCCGGTCGGCGCTCGGTCGGCCCCTGCGGGGCGACGGCGGGCGCGGAGGCGGCACCGCTGGCGCCGGACGGGGCTGTCGACGGCGTCGCCCCGCTCGAAGGACCGGTGGCCGCCGGAGCCGAGACGGACGAGGCCGCGTCCGGCTGACCGGTGTCGTCACTGCCGCAACCGGCGGTGAGGGCGACAGCGACGACGAGTACCGCGACGGCGGGCAGGCTCCGATGTATCACCAGGGCAGTCTGCCCAACACCGCCCAGCGGCGGGAGTGGCCGGTCGGCCAGTGCCGTGTCCCATATCCGCCAGCCTCCGCTCGACCGAGCGACGCGCGCACGCGCCAACCCGGCCGGGCAGACGGCGGCGACGGTCAGCCTGCCGGCATGTCCGCCACGCCCTGGATCTCGCTGACCACCGACTACGGTCTCGTCGACGGCTTCGTGGCCGCCTGCCACGGGGTGATCGCCCGCTCCGGCCGACCTGCTCGTTCCACTCCCCCAGACGGTCCGGGTGGGCCCGCCGGCGTCGGCGCCGGGCCGGTCGGCGGTGAAGGGGCGGACCTTCGGCGACGCCCGGGCCGGTGGCCTGGTGGTGTACGTAGACTCCGCCGGTCTGGTCGCGGTGGCGGTCAACGGCGGGCGGGCGGTGGACCTGCTCGGGGTGGCCGCCGGTGACCTCCTGCGGGTCGCCGGCTGATATTCGACTGTGGAATGCTTCCCCGGTGGGTGAACACGTAGTTCCCGTGGCCTGTCCCTGCTGCGCCTCCCGGACCGGCGGCGGGACCTGCCCGGTCTGCTTCTGGACCGACGACGGTCAGTCCGACGCCGATGCCGACGCGGTCCGGGGTGGCCCCAACGGCGACCTGAGCCTCTCGCACGCCCGACTCAACTACGCCGTCTACGGCGCCAGCCACCCGCGCTACCAGGACATGGTGCGCCTGGCCCGCCCCGACGAGCGCCCGGACGGCGCCCGGCGGGGCTGAGCCCGGTCAGCAGACCGGCACGGAGCCGCCGTACACCGCCGAGATGTACGCGTGGCTGACGTACTGCCCGGTGGCCAGGCGGTTCCACCGGGTCGTGGTGCGGTAGGGGCCGGCCACCGACTGCCCGGTGACGTAGCACTGGATCGGCACGTTGGCGAACCGGGCGGCGAGGCCACGGGTCGGGTACGACGTGCTGGCCCCGGTGCGGATGTTGAGCGGCCCGTCGCCGACCACACCGCGCGGCCCGCCACCGGTCCACAGGTAGGCCACGTCCACCCAGGCGTTGGTGGTCAGCCGCAAGCCGTCCCAGAAGGTCCCGTCGGCCAGGTCGATGCCGGCCGGGTTGAGCACCGTACGCCCGAACTGGTCCCGCCCGCCGTTGTAGCCGGACTGGTACGCGGCCTGCGCCTCGGGCCGGCCCTGCGGCAGGTTCTTCCAGTTCTCCCGCACGGCCGACGGGTTCCAGTAGTCGTCGCGGGTGTTCCACGGCCCGACGTCCCAGACCGGGGCGTACTCGCACCGGGAGCCGGTGGTGGTGCAGACCCGCACGGTGTAGTCGCCGCTGTTGAGCGGGGAGAGCCCGCGACGCGACGGCAGTGCCGCGAAGTGGTCCCGCGGCTGCACCGTACGGCCGTTGGCGGTCAGCTCGCCGACCAGCCCGATCCGGGTGGCGTACACCCGGTAGGTGCGGCCGGGGGTGGCGGCGGAGACGGCGGCGGCCGCGTCGGCGGTGAGCTGGACGCCGCGTACCGTCGCGGTGGCGCCGCCGGCCGGCGCGGTGAGCACCACCCGGGTCTGCACCCGGCTGACCGGCCGGTCGAAGACCGCGCCGGTGGTGGCGGCCCGCCACTCCGTCCAGCCGCTGGCCCGCCATCCCCGGACCTGCGCCTCCACTGTGGCACCGGCGGGGACCGAGGCGGTGATCTCGGCGCGGACCCGGGTGGCCGGCCGGGTGAGGGCGCGTGGGGCGGTCAGCAGCATTCCCTCGGCGACCGCGCTGTGGCTGCGTCCGGCTGCCCGGGCCTCCCGCAGCCGCAGCCCGGCGGCGCTGCGCCGGACGTTGACGTCGTCCCGGTCGACGACGGACAGGTCGGCGTTCCACCGTTCGCCGCCCGGGGCGGCGGTGAGGGTCAGGGGGTGGCCGACCGCGGGCGTGGCCGGGACGGGGCTGGTGGCGGGCACGAGCGCGGCGGTGAGCGCGAGGGCCAGGGTGGTGACGAGGATGTAGCGAGTGCGACATCGAGGTCGAGTCATGGGCATTCTCCTCAGAACTTCCTGACCCTCGCATGTCAGGAGATCATGAGGAACCTGAGTACAAATGGCGACACATGCGAATCTTGCTCGACGGAGGGATGATGGCGGGGTGCCCGAAGGCGACACCGTCTGGAACACCGCGCGCGTGCTGCACCGCGCGCTGGCTGGCGCGCGTCTCACCGGCAGTGACTTCCGGGTGCCCCAGCTGGCCACCACGGACCTCACCGGTTGGACCGTCCGCGAGTCGGCCAGCCGGGGCAAGCACCTGCTGCTCCGCCTCACCGCCCCCGCCGGCGGGCCCGGGCTGGACGGATCGCACTGGACGCTGCACTCGCACCTGCGGATGGACGGCGTCTGGCGTGCGTACGCGCCGGGCGAACGCTGGAGCGGCCGGCCGACGCACCTGATCCGGGTGGTGCTGCGCAGCCCCGGCGCGGTCGCGGTCGGCTACCACCTGCACGAGCTGGCCCTGGTGCCCACGGCCGAGGAGGACGGCCTGGTCGGCCACCTCGGCCCCGACCTGCTCGGCCCCGACTGGGACCCGGCCGAGGCGGTCCGCCGGCTCGCCGCCCAGCCGGAGCAGACCATCGGTGAAGCGCTGCTCGACCAGCGCAACCTGGCCGGCGTGGGCAACCTCTACAAGTGCGAGGTGCTCTTCCTGCGCGGGGTGTCGCCGTGGACGCCGGTGCGTGCGGTGCCCGACCTGGCCGGCACTGTGGCGCTGGCGCAGCGGCTGCTCGCCGCCAACCGGGGCCGCTGGACGCAGAGCACCACCGGCTCGCTGCACCGGGGGCAGACCAGCTACGTGTACGGCCGCCGCGCCCAACCATGCCGCCGCTGCGGCACCCCGATCCGCAAGCAGGAGCTGGGCGAACGCGTCACCTACTGGTGCCCGGTCTGCCAACCGGAGCGCCCGGAGCCCGCTCCGCCCGCCTGACCACCCCACCGGGACCGAGGTCATCCCAGATACGGACGATTGGGTAATTCCTAACGGGCCGTCGGAGTCGCATGCTGCGGTTGAGTGCTCACCGATCGTCAGAGTGCCGGGCCCGACAAGGTCGCCACGCCGGGGTGGCGACCCTCGTGCCCCGACCCCGGGGAGAGCCATGACGATGTTCCGCAGACTCCGCTCCACCTGGTTCGAGCGGAGCGCCCGCGACAGCAACGGCGACGCCAACGGACGGGTGGCGTCCGTGCCGGCCGCACGTAGCGCCGAGGAGGCCGCCCCGGCGCCCAGCCTCGACCCGGCCGTCGTGCCGCACTGCTTCGGCCCGGTGCCGAACTTCGCGCACAGCCCCCGACCGGCACGCGATGCGCACGGGCGCGCGGTGCCGGGCACCGGGCTGCGCAAGTTCGTCGACGTGCTGCCCATTCCGGGTCAGCTGGGCCGCGGCGACCTCGGTGGATACCTGCCGGTGGCGGTGCCCGACACGATCAGCTATCCGGGCTGCGACTACTACGAGATCGGCCTGCAGGAGTACGTCCAACGGCTGCACCGGGACCTGCCGGCCACCCGGCTGCGCGGCTACCGGCAGCTGAACCTGGGCACCGACGCGTCGGGCCACAACACGGTGGCGCCACCGGAGCGGCCCTGGCACCTCGGGCCGATGATCATCGCCCGTCGGGGCCGGCCGGTCCGGGTGAAGTTCATCAACCAACTCCCCACCGGCCGGGCCGGGGAGCTGTTCCTGCCGGTCGACGACACGATCGAGGGGGCCGGCAGTGGCCCGCTGGACGGCCCGGCGCCGTACCCGCAGAACCGGGCGGTGCTGCACCTGGCCGGAGCGCAGACCGGCTGGACGAGCGCCGGCAACCCGGGGCATTGGATCACCCCGGCCGGGGAGATCACCCCGTACCCGACCGGGACGGGCCTGACCCACGTGCCGGACATGCCGCCGCCCGGGGCCGGCGCCACCACGCTCTACTACCCGAACGAGCAGAGCGGCCGGCTGATGTGGTTCCACGACAACACCCTCGGCCTGGCCCGGCTCACCGTCTACGGTGGGCAGCTCGCGCCGTACCTGCTCACCGACCCGGCCGAGGACCAGCTCATCGCGGACGGGGTGCTGCCGGCGGACCAGCTGCCGCTGGTGATCGAGGACAAGACCTTCGTGCCGGACGACACCCAACTGGCCGCCGAGGACCCGACCTGGGACCGGGAACGCTGGGGCGCCCGGGGCAGCCTCTGGCATCCCCACGTCTACCAGCCCCGGCAGAACCCGTACCGGTCCGGCGGGCGCAACCCGACCGGCCGGTGGGACTACGGCCCCTGGTCGCGCAGCACCGCCCCGGACGGCACCCGTGGCGACGGCTGGCCCGCGGCGGACGGCTGGCCGGCTGCGGACGGCGTCGCGGGCGGACCGCCGCTGACCGGGCCCGGCCCGGTGCCGAACCCGCACCACGACCCGGTCGGCGCGCCGGACGAACCACCGCTGGGCCCCGGCACGCCCCACCCGTCCGCGGTGCCCGAGGTGTACGGCGACACCCCGCTGGTCAACGGCGTCGCCTACCCGTACCTGGAGGTGGGGCCGCGCGCGTACCGGTTCCGGATCCTCAACGCCTGCCTGGACCGCAGCCTCAACCTCCAGCTCTACCGGGCCTGCTCGGACTCCCCGATGTGGACGGACGACGGCGCGCTGGCCGACGCCGACGCCGGTGAGGTGCCGATGGTGCCCGCCGTGCGGGCCGCGGACCGGCCGGCGGACTGGCCGACCGACGGGCGTGACGGCGGGGTGCCGGACCCGCGCGCCGCCGGGCCGGCGTTCATCCAGATCGGCAACGAGGCCGGGCTGCTGCCGGCTCCGGTCGTGCTGCCGAACCGGCCGATCGGCTACCGCTACGACCGCCTCGACCCGACCGTGCTGAACGTCGACGGGCACACGCTGCTGCTCGCCCCAGGCGAGCGGGCCGACGTGCTCGTCGACTTCTCCGCCGTACCGCCGGGCAGCACGCTGATCCTGTACAACGACGCCCCGGCACCGCTGCCCGGCTTCGATCCGCGCTACGACCAGCACACCGACGCGCCGGACCGGACCGCCGAGGGCGGCCCGCCCCCCACCGAGCCAGGGTACGGCCCGAACACCCGCACCCTGCTCCAGTTCCGGGTGACCGGCGCGCCGGCCCCGACGTACGACCTGGCGCGGCTGCGCCGCCGGCTGCCCCTCGCGTACGCGGCGAGCCAGCGCCCGCCGATCGTGCCGCAGCCGGCGTACGACCCGGCGTTCGGCACCCGGACCGCTCGGGAGACGACGGTGCCGGTGCACGCCACCACGGTCACCTTCACCCCGGCGGGCGCGACCGGGCCGGTCACCCTGCCGGTTGCGGTGAAGGCCGCGCAGCAGGTCTTCGAACCCGACCATGGCCGGCTGGCCGGCCGGCTCGGCGTGGGGCACCCGAACGCCGGCCCGCTCACTCCGGCGACCCTGCCGCTCGGTCCGACCGACCCCGTCACCGAGGTGCTCTTCGCCGCCGATCCGGCCGTGCCGCTCGGGGCACCGACCGACGGGACCCAACTCTGGCGGATCAGCGGCAACGTGCGGCAGACCGAGCCGCTGCGCTTCGGCGGCTGCGACGTGCAGCTGATCAACCGGGTCGGCTGGGACGGCACGCTCCGGCCTCCGCACGGCAACGAGCTGGGCTGGAAGGAGATCGTCCGGGTCAACCCCCGGGAGGACGTGGTGGTGGCGCTCCGCCCGGTCGCACCGGCGCTGCCCTTCAAGCTGGGCGACAGCGTCCGACTGCTCGACCCGGGCCGCCGGGCCGGCACGCGGACCGGCTCGACCCCGGTCAGCCCGGCCGACGGGCGTCCCGCCCTGGTGGTGAACCAACTGGTCAACCTGGGCTGGGAGTACCGCTGGCACAGCCAGCTCGCCGGCCACCGCGATCTCGGGATGAACCGGCCGTTGGTGCTGCGGGTGGCGCCGAAGGCACCGACCGGGCTGACCGCCACACCGGTGCCGGGCTCGGCCACCGCGCTACCGGCGATCGCGCTGGCCTGGACCGGCAACGGCGGTCGCCCGCCGGCCACCAGCCACCTGCTGCAACGGGCCACCGACGCGACCTTCGGCGGCGAGGTCACCACCATCACCGTCGCGGCCACCGCCACCCGCTACACCGACGCGACGGTCACCCCCGGGGTCACCTACCACTACCGGATCCGGGCGGAGAACGCCGTCAGCTACTCGTCCTGGTCGAACAGCGTGCCCGCCTCGGTGCACCTGACCGCGCCGAGCGGGCTGGCCGCGGCGATCCCGCCGGCCGCGCCGCTGCGGGTGGCGCTGCGCTGGACGAACCGCTCCTTCGCCACAGGCATCGACGTGCAGAGGGCCACCAACCCGACCTTCACCAGCGGCCCGGGCACCACCGCGATCGGGGTCGGTGACAACCACCTGGACGTCACGGTCGCCCCGGACACCACGTACTACTACCGGGTGCGCACCACGTACCTGGGTGCCGCGTCGGCCTGGTCCACGGTGGCCGCGGCGAGCACCCCGCCCGCACCTGTCACGCCGAGCGGAGTCGGTGTCACCGCCAGCGCGCCGGGGCCGGACACCGCGACGGTGGTGCTGGCCTGGTCGGCGAGCACGCCGGCCGGCCCGGGGGCCGGGTTCATCGTGCAGCGGGCGCTGGACCCGGCCTTTGGCCGGGAGGTGGCCACCTTCACGGTGACGGGTCGCGGCTTCACCAACACCGGGCTGGCCCGAGGTGTGACGTACCACTACCGGGTCCGGTCGTTCAACGTCGTGGGCAGCTCGCCGTACACCGATCCGGTCCCGGTCACCACCCCGCCGTGACCTGGGGCCACACGTGCCGCCGGGTCAGCGGGGTGTACGGGCTCAGCGGGTGGGTGCGCGCAGCGGGGTGCCGACCGCGCGCAGCTCGGCCAGCGCCGAGGCCACGCCGTGCAGCAGGTCGGTCGCCTCGGTGAGCCGCGCGGCGGCCGGGTGGGCGGTCTCCGGTCGGGCGTCCTCGGCCAGGTAACCGGCGGCGGCGACGACCAGCCGCTCGTAGGCCGCGACCCCGCTCTCCAACTGGGCGGTCAACGCGCCGTGCGCCTCGGCCAGCGGTGCCCGGGCGTCGGCCGGGGCCAACCGCAGCGCCCGTTCGACGCTCGCCACCCGGGCGGCCAGGTCACGCAGCGACCGGTCGGCGGCGGCGGCCTCCAGCACCGCCGGCTCGGCCAGCCCGGTGAGCCGGGTGGCCATTCCAGCCAGGGTGAGGGCTGCCCGGTCGAGGCGGGCCCACTGCTGCCCGGCACTGGTGCCGCGCAGCGCGACCCGGCTGCGGACCCGGCGTACCTCGGCCAGCACTCCCGAACCGACCGGCAGCCGCTCGACCGCGGCGACCAGCCGGGCCCGCGAACGGGCCGCGGCCTCGGCCGGGTCCAACGCGGGGGGCGCCGGCCGGGCGGCCAACGCACGCAGGTCGACCCAGCGCCAGGCGGCCAGCGCCAGCGCACCGCCCGCGGCGCCGGCCCAGGCCGCGTCGGGCAGACCGAGACCGGCGTACGGGGTCAGCACGGCCGCAGCGCCGCCGAGCCCACCGGCCAGCACGCTCCACCGCCGGGCGGACCGGCGCAGCCGGCCCAGCTGACGGAAGTACCGCGTCCGCTCGTCTGCCACTCTGACCTCCTCGGACCGGTCGTTCAGCCGGCGGCGGTCGGGTCGCCGGTGCCCCGTTCACGGGCCATGCTGGCCCGGAGCTCGTCCAGCCGGGCAGCGGCGGCCGGGTCGCTGGCCGGACCTGCCGCGCCGGTCGTCTCGCCCTGCGGCACGGCCGGCCGCTGCGCCGCGCCGCCGAGCTGTTCCCCGGCCATGCTGGATCGGATCTGCTCCAGCCGCGCCGAGCCGGCCGAGTCGATGGTCGCCTTCTGGATCTCCAACATCCGGCCCTCGACCGAGTTGCCGGCCAGCTCCGCGCGGCCCATCGCGTTGGCGTACCGCCGCTCGATGCGGTCGCGGACCTCGTCCAGGGACGGGGTGGTGCCGGGTGCGGTCAGCGACGACATCGACTCCAGCGAGCGGGCCACCGTCTCCTGCATCTTGGCCTGCTCCAGCTGGCTGAGCAGCTTGGTGCGCTCGGCGAGCTTCTGCTGAAGGATCATCGAGTTGTTCTCCACCGCACGGCGGGCCTGCGCGGCGGCGCCCAGCGCCTGGTCGTGCAGGGTCTTCAGGTCCTCGGTGGCCTGCTCGGCGGAGACCAGCTGGGTGGCCAGGGTCTGCGCGGACTGCTCGAACCGCCCGGCCTCGGCCTCGTCACCCTTGGCCCGTGCCTGGTCGGCGAGCACCAGGGCCTGGCGGGCGTTGCCCTGCAACCGCTCGACCTCGGACATCTGCCGGGACAGCTTCATCTCCAGCTGACGCTGGTTGCCGATCACCGCGGCAGCCTGCTGAACCAGCGCCTGGTGCTGGCGCTGGGCATCCTCGATGGCCTGCTGGATCTGCACCTTGGGATCGGCGTGCTCGTCGATCTTGGCACCGAAGAGCGCCATCAGGTAGTTCCAGCCCTTGACGAACGGGTTCGCCATCTCCGCCGTATCCCCTCAGTAGCGTCGCTCCACCGTGGCCCGGCCGGATCGACCGGCCGACCACGACCCGGCCGGTCTCCATCGTCCCAGCCGGACGCCAACGAGGCATCCGTACCGGGCGGTCGACGGCACCGGCGGCTCCTGCCGGCCACCCTACGCGGCCGGGGCCAACTCGCCCATGGTCAACCGGAAGGACGGGCTCAGGCGGCGCAGACCACGTCCCGGTCGCGCTCGGTGGGGCGGACCCGGGTGCTGCGCAGCGTGGCCTTGAGCGGCGATTCCTGGCGGACCGAGACGGCCACCTTGCCGTCGGAGGTGACCTGGCGAACGCCCCGGTTGGTGTTCCTGCGAACCGCGGGGGCGGCGCCGACGGGCACGGCCTCGGCCGACTCGTCCTGCATCGGGACCAGCACCCCGGGCATCTGCTCGGCCAGCGCCACTGTGTCGCTGACCTCGCGCAGCAGCTCGGACAGGCGGGCGCCGAGCGCGTCGCAGATGGCGGCGAGCAGCTCGCTGGACGGTTCCTTGTGCCCGCGCTCGATCTCGGAGAGGTAACCAAGGCTGACGTTGGCGGCGGTGGACACCTCGCGCAGGGTGCGCTGCTGCCCCTGCCGGCGCGCCCGCAGTGCGTCACCGATCACCCGGCGTAGCAGGACCATCGCACCTCCCCCTGAGGGATACCTCTCGCTCGGCGCTCCGCAGTCGGTCGCGGCGGACCGCGCCGGCCCCGAGCGCCGAAGCCTTCCCGCAACCGTACCCGGTGTGGGCCCGGGCGACATCCCGCCCCGCCCGTCGGTTCGTCCGGGGCGGCTCACCGTCGCCCGGCCCCGGCCGTACCCGTCCCGGCGGCGCTGCCGGTCCCCGCCGCCTCCGCGGCGTCCGCGTCGGCGGCGTCGGCGGCGTGGATCCGCTCGGCGAGCAGCCGCAACGCCTCGGTCACCGCCGCCGAGCGGACGTGGTCCCGGCCGCCGTCCAGGTCGAGCTGGCGCACCTCACCACCGTCCGGGCCGGCGACCGCGACGTAGACCAGGCCGACCGGCTTGCCGTCCTGCGGCTCGGGACCGGCGACCCCGGTGGTGGCGAGCCCCCAGTCCGCGCCGCAGCGCTGCCGGCCACCCTCGGCGAGCGCCGCCGCCACGTCCGGGTCGACCGGCCCCCGCTCGGCCAGCAGCTCGGCCGGTACGCCCGCCAGCTCGGACTTCAACTCGGTGGCGTAGACCACCAGCCCGCCCTGGTAGACGCCGCTGACCCCGGCGATCTCCACGATCGAGGCGGCGAGCAGCCCACCGGTGAGTGACTCGACAGTGGCCAGCGTCTCGTGCCTCAGCGACAGGCTGTGCACCACGCCCGCGGCCGGACTACCGACCTCCGGGCTGCCCACCGGACGCTCCCGACCCTCATCCTGCTCCATACACCCGTCCTTCCCCACCCATCCCCACCCAACCCTCCCCGACCAGTCCCGTCGATCATGAAGTTATCGCCCCGACACGCCACGCCGGACGGCAACAACTTCATGATCGACCAGGCCGCGGGCGGGGCCGGGGGGCGGGGACGGGGTGGGGGTGGGGGGTGGGGGGTGGGGGGTGGGGGGTGGGGTGGGGTGGGGTGGGTCAGTGGGGGCGGCGGAGGCGGAGGGCCTGGGCTATGTAGTCGAAACCGGTGGCGACGGTGACCAGGACGGCGGCGCCCATGATCCAAGGACCCACGGAGGCGAGGGCGGCCGGCATCGGCCAGAGGTACCAGGCGATGGCCAGGATCTGGAGCGCAGTTTTGATCTTGCCGCCTCGGCTGGCCGCGATCACGCCGTGCCGAATCACCCAGAACCGCATCCCGGTGATCCCCAGCTCACGGACGAGGATCAGCGCGGTCACCCACCAGGGCAGCCGGTCGTACCAGGAGAGCAGCACCAGTGCGGCGCCGGTGAGCGCCTTGTCCGCGATCGGGTCCGCCACCTTGCCGACCGAGGTGACCAGCCCGAACCGGCGGGCGATCCAGCCGTCCACCAGGTCGGTCGCGGAGGCGACCGCGAAGATCAGGCAGGCCGCCATCCGCCAGCCGGCGTGGGTCATCCCGGACACGATCACCGAGGCGGCGAAGACCGGCACCAGCACCAGCCGCAACGCGGTCAGCGCGTTGGCGGCGTTGAGCACCGGCACCCCGGGAACCACCCGGGGTGGCGTCGACTCCGTCGCCCCGGTCACCGCCGCACCCCGCTCGGGTCGCCGTGGCGTTCCCGGTACCGCACCACGTGGCTCCCCCGCTCCGCTCGGGCCCGCCGTCACCGTGCCGCGCCGGGCGCCGCCGAGATCATCTCATCCGGCACGGCGAGCAGGTCCACCCCTTCAGTGCCGGTCACCGTTGCGCGTACCAGGTCACCCGGGCGCAGCGCGGAGAGGTCGACCCCACCCTCGGCCGGGGCGACCAGGGTGGTGGAGCCGTCCACCTCCGGCGCCTGGTGCGCCGCCCGGCCCTCCACCACGCCGTCCTCGATCGTGTCGACAAGCACCTCGACGCATCTGCCGAGGCGGTCCTCGGCCCGCTGCGAGCAGAGCTCGTCGGCGAGCGCGCTGAGCCGGTCGTACCGTCGCTTGATCGTGGCGGCGGAGACCTTGCCGGGCAGGCCGGCGGCCTCGGTGCCGTCCTCGTCGCTGTAGTCGAACATGCCGATCGCGTCGAGCCGGGCCTCGGTCAGGAACCGCACCAGCTCGTCGACGTCGGCGCGCGTCTCGCCGGGGAACCCGACGATGAAGTTGCTCCGGGCACCCGCGTCCGGGGCCAGGGCACGGGCGCTCGCCAGCAGCTCCAGGAACCGGTCGGTGGAGCCGAAACGCCGCATGCGGCGCAGCACCGGCTCGCTGGAGTGCTGGAACGACAGGTCGAAGTACGGGGCCACGCCCGGGGTGTTGGCGATCGCCTCGACCAGCCCGGGCCGGGTCTCGGCCGGCTGGAGGTAGCTCGCCCGCACCCGGACGATGCCGGTCACGGCGGCGAGCTGCGGCAGCAGCTTCTCCAGGGCGCGCGGGTCGCCCAGGTCCTTGCCGTACGAGGTGGAGTTCTCGCTGACCAGCACCAGCTCCCGGACGCCGGACTTGGCCAGCCACTCCGCCTCGGCGAGCAGCTCGTCCGGAGTACGCGAGACGAACGCCCCACGGAAGGCCGGGATGGCGCAGAACGCGCAGCGGCGGTCGCAGCCGCTGGCCAGCTTCAGCGAGGCGACCGGGCCGGTGTCCAGCCGGCGGCGCAGCACCTGACGCAGGTGCGCCGGGGTGTGCTCGTCGGTGTCGACGGCCGTACGGGTCGGAGTGCCGTGACCGGGCAGCGACACCGCGGCGTCGCGCCGCTTCACCGGGGTGAGCGGCAGCAGCTCCCGCCGGTCCCGGGGGGTGTGCGCGGTGACCTGCTCACCGGCGACGACAGCGCTCAGCCGGGCGGCGATGTCCGGGTAGTCGTCGAAGCTCAGCACCGCCTGCGCCTCGGGCAGGCTGTCGGCCAGCTCCCGGCCGTACCGCTCGGCCATGCAGCCGGCGGCGACCACCTTGGCGCCGGTCTCGGCGGCCGCGAGCAGGGTCTGGATGGAGTCCTGCTTGGCCTTCTCCACGAAGCCGCACGTGTTCACGACCACCACGTCGGCGCCCTCACCGTCCGTGGTCACCTGCCAGCCGTCGGCGTGCAGCCGGGCGGCCAACTCCTCCGAGTCGACCTCGTTGCGGGCACAGCCCAGGGTGAGCAGGGCGACGCGACGGCCCTCGGCGGCGGACGGCAGCTCCAGCGGCGTCGGACGCGCCGAGCTGGAAGGGGAGGTGGCAGACACCATCCGAGGGTACCGGGCCGGCCGGGGAAGCCCACGCAGGCGGGCGCGCCCTGGCCTGGGAGACCATTCGCCGCCCCCGGTCAGCGCGTCGCGGCTCCCACCCGGGTCAGCCGGTCGAGCAGGAAGACCTCGGTCCCGGCCAGACCCGTGCAGCAGAAGACGGAGACCTGGTCCGCGGTGGTCCGGCCGGGGACCGCGCCGGCCAGGATGCCCCCCAGGTCGCGCAGCCGCCCGGCGTACGGGGGCGTGGCGGCGAGCATCGGCGGCCGGTAGTCCGCCGCCTGGGCCGGCGAGTCGGTGACCAGCAGGTCGGCGACGTCCAGCAGGTCGGCACCGAACTCGCTGCGATCGCGCTGCTTGAAGCCGACCGCGTTGACGTGCGTGCCGGGGCTCAGGTCGGCGGCGCGGAACACCGGGGTCGGGCTGGTGGTGGCGAGCACCACCATGTCCCGTCCGGTCACCGCCGAGCCGGCGTCGGCCACCGCGCGGGCCGGCACACCCAACTCGGCGCGGACCCGGGCGGCGAAGGCGTCCCGCCGGGCGGCGGAGCGGCTGTGCACCACCACCTCGCGCAGTGGGCGGACCGCGGCGGCGGCCCAGACCTGCGTCCACGCCTGCCGACCGGAGCCGATCACACCGAGGGTGGCCGCGTCCGGTCGGGCCAGCGCGTCGACCGCCACGCCACCCAACCCTCCGGTACGCCGGGAGCCCAGCTCCTCGCCGACCGCGACCGCCCGGACCGCGCCGGTGTGGGCGTCGTGCAGCACCACCAGCTGCTCGCCCTGCGGATGGCCGAAGGTGTCGTACGAGCGGAAGCCGTACCACTCGCCGACCAGGTGCCCGGCGGTGAGCACCATCCGCCCACCGCTCAGCGGGGCGGTGGCCCGGGGCGGGGCGACCAGCCGCCCGTCGTACGCGGCCAGCAGGGCGGCGCGCATGGCGTCGACCGTGGTGGCGGCGTCCAGCACGGCGGCGACCTCGGGGTCGGCGTAGAGCAGGGTCATGACCGCCATACTGCAAGTTGAAGTGAGGTGCAGGTCAACGCGAGGTGGCGGGGGTCACCGAGCCGTCGACGGACCGCACCCCCACCGACCGGGGCGGGTGTTAGCGTCGGTGCCGGTGGCCCGGTCGTCCTGGCCGCCCCGGACGAGTGGTGGGCGTACCCGGTCAGGCCAAGACGCCCCGCGTGACGTGCAGACTCGACTCGTCCGGGCGCGAGAGCCCCGGGCACTCTTCGTGAGGTGAACGATGGCCTGGCTGGTACTGGTGATCTCGGGACTGCTGGAGACGGCCTGGGCGATCGCCCTGGACCGCAGCGCCGGCTTCAGCCGGCTGGTCCCGTCGCTGGTGTTCGCGGTGGCCCTGGCATTCAGCATGGGCGGGCTGGCGTACGCGCTGCGGGAGATCCCGGTCGGCACCGGGTACGCGGTCTGGGTCGGCATCGGCGCGGTCGGCACCGCCCTGGTCGGGATGCTGTGGCTCGGCGAGTCGACGAGCCTGCCCCGGATCCTCTGCCTCCTGCTGGTGGTGGCCGGCGTGGTCGGCCTGAAGATCTTCCACTGAGTACCGCGCGGCGCGGCTCCGACACGCGTGAGCAGCGCCCACAGTGGGTAGAGACCGATCCGTCACGACAGGCTCTCACCCGGAGGCAGACATGGCCGACATGCCCAGCACCGCCCGCCCGCGCAGCAACGCCGCCCGGATCCTCACCATCGTGGGCTTCGTCTTCGCGGTGCTCGCCCTGTTGCTCAACCCGATCATCTTCGGCGTGCTCGGCGTGATCGCGGGCATCGTCGGCGCCGTGCTCGGCGACAAGCCGCTGGGCTGGTACGCCGCCGCGGCCAGCGTCGTCGCCGCGGTGATCAGCCTGGTGATCTTCTCCGCGCTGATCAACAACTGACCACTGCTCCAGCACGGGCCCGCCGGACACCGGCGGGCCCGTCGCGTTGCCGGTCAGTCCCCGCCGCCGCGCAGGCCGGCGAGGACCTCGTCAAGCTCGTCCGGCTTGACCAGCACGTCGCGCGCCTTGGAGCCTTCCGAGGGCCCGACCACGCCGCGGGTCTCCATCAGGTCCATCAGCCGGCCCGCCTTGGCGAAGCCGACCCGCAGCTTGCGCTGCAGCATGGAGGTGGAGCCGAACTGCGAGGTGACCACCAGCTCGACCGCCTGCGTGAGCAGGTCGAGGTCGTCGCCGATGTCCTCGTCGATCTTCTTCTTGGTGTCCTGTGCGGGGGCCAGCACGTCCTTGCGGAACTCCGGCTCGCGCTGGTCCTTGCAGAACTTCACCACGTCGGCGATCTCGCGCTCGGTGACCCAGGCGCCCTGGATCCGTACCGGCTTGGAGGCGCCCATCGGCAGGAACAACCCGTCACCGCGGCCGAGCAGCTTCTCCGCGCCCGGCTGGTCGAGGATGACCCGCGAGTCCGCGAGGGAGGAGGTGGCGAACGCCAGCCGGGACGGCACGTTCGCCTTGATCAGGCCGGTCACCACGTCGACCGAGGGGCGCTGGGTGGCCAGCACCAGGTGGATGCCGGCCGCCCGGGCCAGCTGGGTGATCCGGACGACCGAGTCCTCCACGTCGCGCGGCGCGACCATCATCAGGTCGGCCAGCTCGTCCACGATCACCAGCAGGTACGGGTACGGGCGCATCTCCCGTTCGCTGCCCGGCGGGGCCTTGATCTCGCCGTTGCGTACCTTGCGGTTGAAGTCGTCGATGTGCCGGACCCCGTTGGCCGCGAGGTCGTCGTAGCGCATGTCCATCTCGCGGACCACCCAGTCCAGCGAGTCGGCGGCCTTCTTCGCGTTGGTCACGATGGGCGTGACCAGGTGCGGGATGCCCTCGTAGCCGGTCATCTCGACCCGCTTCGGGTCGATCAGCAGTAGCCGCACCTCATCCGGAGTGGCCCGGGTGAGTACGGACACCAGCAGGGTGTTCAGGCATGACGACTTGCCGGCGCCGGTCGCGCCCGCAATGAGAATGTGAGGCATCTTCGCGAGGTTGGCCACCACGTAGCCACCCTCGATGTCCTTGCCGAGCGCCACGACCATCGGGTGGTGGTCGCTGGTCGCCGCCCGCGAGCGCAGCACGTCGCCGAGCGCGACGTTCTCCGGGTCGGTGTTGGGGATCTCCACGCCGACGGCGCTCTTGCCCGGGATCGGGCTGAGGATGCGTACGTCCGGCGACTTCACCGCGTAGGCGATGTTGCGGGAGAGCTGGGTGATGCGTTCGACCTTGACGCCGTGCCCCAGCTCCACTTCGTACCGGGTGACCGTCGGGCCCCGGGTGAAGCCGGTGACCGCGGCGTCCACGTCGAACTGGTCGAACACCCCGGTCAGCGCGGCGATCACCTCGTCGTTGGCCTTGCTGCGGGTCTTCGCGGCGGCGCCGGCGCTGAGCATGTTGGCCGGCGGCAGGACGTAGTCGCCGGCCAGCCCGGTCAACGCGAGCTGCTCGGCACGCGTTGGCGCGGGCGAGTGTTCCGGCGGCTCGGCCGGCTTGCGGCTGGCCGGCACCTTCGCCGGGGCCTTGCGCGGCAGGACCATCGTCTCCTGGAGGTCGGCGCCGTCCAGGTCGTCGAAGTCGTCCGGGTCGACCGGCGGCGGCATCCGCTTCGCGGGTCGCTTACGCGCCGGCCGGACGACCGTCTCGTCCGTCTCCTCCTCGGTGGCGTCCGGCGAGGCGACCAGCCCACCCGCGAGCAGGCCCAACCGCTCGGGAATCTTGTTGATCGGCGTCGCGGTGACCACGAGCAGGCCGAAGAGCAGCAGCAGGATCAGCAGCGGCACCGCGACCCACGCGGTGACCGCGCGCTCCAGCAGGCCGCCGACGCCGGCGCCGACCAGGCCGCCGGCGAAGTCACGTTGCACCGGGTCGACCGGGTCCTGGCCGATCTGGAGCAGCGCGGCCGTCGAGACGAGCAGTGAGCCCCAGCCGATCAGCCCCCGGCCCCGGTGTGCCGGATCGGCCGGCTGGCGCATCAGGCGCCAGGCCCCGATCATCAGCAGCACCGGAACGACCACGGAGATCGCGCCCAGGAACAGCCGCACGGTGTCGGCCAGCCGCGCGCCGACCGGGCCCGCCCCGGAGAACCAGAGCGCGACGGCGCTGAGCAGGGCGAGGCCGAACAGCAGCAGCCCACCGCCGTCGCGACGGTGCTCGGGGTCGAGGTCGCGGGCGGAGGCGGCCTGCCGGCCGGCGGCCCGCACCGCCCACCCCATGCCGTGCGCGAGGCCCATCCACAGTGCACCGATCGCTCGGCCCACGTAGACGGCCGGTCCGGGCCGGGAGGCCGTGGTGCGGCGCCGAACCGGCGCCCGGGTCTTCTTCGCCGGTTGGCGGGCACGACTGTTGGTGCCACCGCGCGGCGACGCGCCGCGTCGCCGGCTCGCCTGAGAGGTACGGCCCGCCATAGAGTCACGGTAACGGCGGGACCCGGCAGATCGCCGCTTTTCCGGGTCGTGTCCGCGCGTCGCAGCACGGACCGCGCCGCCGGCCGTGATATCCGCCTCAGAAGGGATGCCCAATGGCGTCGCCGGGATTCGAGGACGGTCCGGACGATCCGCTGGCCGGGCACCCTGACGCGTTGCGTCCGCTGACCGGCGAACTGGTCGCGGCGGTGCTCGCCGCGCGCGGCCGGCCGGTCGGTCGAGCCGTCAACGGCGACCTGGTGGGCCGCTTCGACGACAACCTGATCTGGTTCCTGCGCCTCGGCGGGGACGGCGAGCTGCTCCAGGTCCGCACCCTGGTCGCGCCGACCTTCCCCATCGAGCAGGTGCCCGCCCTGTACGCCTTCTGCAACTCCTGGAACCACGACCGGCTCTGGCCGAAGGCATTCGTGCACGTCGACGACGGCGGCCGTGCTCGGGTCTGCGGTGAGGTGATCACCGACCTGGAACGCGGAGTGACAGCGCACCAGCTCGACCAGTTGCTCGACTGTGGCATCTCGGCCGGCTGCCAGCTCGCCGTGGCGGTCGGCCGGCTGCCCGGTGCGGGGCCGGCATGACCGGCCGGGAGGAGTCGACGAGCAGCCGGACGGACGATCCCGGCGCTGCGCGCAGCGGGCCCGCCAACCGGGTCGCCGTCCGTCGCGTTCCGGCGCTGGTGACCGCGCTCACCGACGCCCGGGACCTGCCCGACGGGCCGGGCCGGCTGGTGGCCCTGGAACGGCTCGCCGAGCGGGCGGACGCCGCCGGGGACGCGCGGACCTCGGTCGAGGCCCGCTTCGCGCTGATCGAGGCGTACCTGCTGCACGGGGAGCGGTGGCGGCTGGTCGAGCCGGTACGGCGCTGCCGGACAGCCGCCGATCACCGACCCGAGCTGCTCGCCGACGCCGAAGCCGCTCTGCTGCTGCGCTACCAGCGGTACGCGGTGGAGGCGCTGCTCGGCACCCCCCGGGTCGGGCTGGACCAGACCCGGTCCCTCCTGGACGACCTGGCCCATCGGGTCGGCGCGGACGGCCCGGACGCGTCGACCGTCGCGGAGCTGCGCTGCCGGATCGCCGATCACCTCGGCGACGAGCCCACCGCCCGCCACTGGTACCAGCGCTGGGCGGGGACGCGTCCCGGGCCGACCGGCGGTTGCCCGGGCTGCGCCCCGGCCCGGCGCGCGGAGCTGCTCGCCGGCTGGGGCGAGTGGCGGGCCGCGCTCGCCGAGCTGCGGGAGGGCGCCGACGAGCCGGAGGAATGCACCGACCAACCCGAGCGGGCGCTGGTCGCGGGGCTGCTGCCCGAGCTGCGGGCCGGCGGGCCGGAGCGGGCCGCGGCGGCACACGTGCGGGCGTACCGGCGGCACCGGCGCGAACGCGCGGCGTTCGGGCACCTCGCCGCGCATCTGCGGTTCTGCGCGCTGGGCGGGCACCTGGAACGCGGGCTGGACGTCCTGGCCGAACAGCTGCCCCGGTTGGACCAGCCCACCGACGACCTCGCCGCGATGGAGTTCGCCGCCGCGGGTGCCCTGGTCTGCGGGCTGGCCGTGCAGGCCGGCCTGGGCGGGCGGACGGTGCACCGCCCGGCGTACGGTGGCCGGCCGGCCACCGACCCGGACGTGGCCAGCCTCGGCACGCTGCTGCTCGGGGTCGCCACTGAGCTGGCCGGCAGCTTCGACGCCCGCAACGGCACCGGCCACCACTCCGGCCGGATGGCTGCCTGGCTGGCCGAGCGGCCGCTCGCCGAACCGGTCCCGCTGCCCGCCGACGACGAGCCCGTTGAGGGTGCCGGTGACGGGCTGGGTGAGGGTGAGCTGGTGGCGCTGACCGTCGACATGATCACCGGGGCGCTGGACCGGCGCGGCGACCAGTACCTGGTGGACGAGGGCGGCACGGTGGTCGGCCGGTGGGGTGCCGCGGTGATCCAGTTCCGTCGGGCGGGCGAGAGGGGCGAGGTGCTGCACGCCCGGGCGATGGCCGTCCGCCGACTGCCGGCCGCGCGACGCGCCGAGGCGTACGCCTTCTGCAACGCGTGGAACCGCGACCGGCTGCTACCCAAGGCGTACGCGCACGACCTGGGCGAGGAGCTGGTGCTGGCCGGCGACGTGGCCACCGACCTGGCGCACGGGGTCGCCCCGGCGCAGCTCACGGTGCTGGTGGACGCCGCGATCGCCACCGGCGTCGCGTACGCCGAGGCGGTCGCCGCACTGCCCTGACCAACGGCGACGCCCGCCGGCACACGGGGTGCGGGCGGGCGTCGCGACGCGCGGTGTCAGACCTCGACGACGGTGGGCACGATCATCGGCCGACGACGGTACGCGTCGTTGACCCACCGCCCCACGGTCCGCCGGACGATCTGTTGGAGCTGGTGCGGGTCGGTGATGCCGTCCGCGGCGGCCCGGTTGAGGGCCTCGGTGACCAGCGGGATCACCGGGTTGAACGCCTCCGGGTCCTCGGAGAAACCCTTCGCGGACAGGGTCGGGCCGGCGACCACCTTGCCGGTTACCGAGTCGACGACCACCGTGGTGGCGATGAAGCCGCCGTCGCCGAGGATCCGTCGCTCGGTGAGCAGGGACTCGCTGACGTCGCCGACCGCGAGGCCGTCGACGTACACGTACCTGCTCTTCACGTGACCGACCAGTGTGGCGCGACCCTCGACCAGGTCGACCACGTCGCCGTCCTCGCAGAGCACCACCCGGTCGGCGGCCACCCCGGACTCGACGCCGAGGCGGGCGTGCGCACGCAGGTGGCGCCACTCGCCGTGCACCGGCATCAGGTTGCTGGGCCGGACCACGTTGAGCAGGTAGAGCAGTTCACCGGCCGGGGCGTGCCCGGAGACGTGCACCTTGGCCACGTCCTTGTGCACGACCACCGCGCCGGCCCGGGCCAGCCGGTTGATCACCCGGTAGACCGAGGTCTCGTTGCCCGGCACGAGCGAGGAGGCCAGCACGACGGTGTCGCCGGGGGCGATGGTGATGTGCCGGTGGTCGCCGCTGGCCATCCGGCCCAGCGCGCTCATCGGCTCGCCCTGCGACCCGGTGGACATCAGCACGATCTGCTCGGGCGGCAGCGTGGTCGCCTCCTCGATCCCGATGACCAGGCCGGCCGGGATGTTGAGCAGGCCGAGGTCCCGGGCGATGCCCATGTTGCGGACCATCGACCGACCGATCAGCGCCACCTTGCGGCCGTGCTCCGCGGCGGAGTCGAAGACCTGCTGCACCCGGTGCACGTGCGAGGCGAACGAGGCCACGATGATCCGGCCCTTCGCCTTCGCGAAGATCGAGTCGAGCACCGGCCCGATCTCCCGCTCCGGGGTGACGAAGCCGGGGATCTCCGCGTTTGTGGAGTCGGACAGCAGCAGGTCGACGCCCTCGGCGCCGAGCCGGGCGAAGCCGGCCAGGTCGGTGATCCGGCCGTCCAGCGGGAGCTGGTCCATCTTGAAGTCGCCGGTGTGCAGCACCAGGCCGGCCGGGGTACGGATGGCGACGGCCAGGGCGTCCGGGATCGAGTGGTTGACCGCGAAGAACTCGCACTCGAACGGGCCGAGCCGTTCCTTGCCGCCCTCCCGCACGGTCAGCGTGTACGGCTGGATCCGCCGCTCGGCCAGCTTCGCCTCGACCAGGGCGAGGGTGAACTGTGAGCCGACCAGCGGGATGTCCGGCTTGTGGGCGAGCAGGTAGGGCACCGCGCCGATGTGGTCCTCGTGACCGTGGGTCAGCACGATCGCCTGGACGTCGGCGAGCCGGTCCAGGATCGGGCCGAAGTCGGGCAGGATCAGGTCCACACCCGGTTGCTCGACGTCGGGGAAGAGCACCCCGCAGTCGACGATCAGCAACTTGCCGTCGTATTCGAAGACGGTCATGTTCCGACCGATGGCGCCGAGCCCGCCGAGCGGGATGATCCGCAGGCCACCTTCCGGCAGCGGCGGGGGCAGTTCCGCCTCGATGTGCGCCTCGGTCACGCGTTCACCTCATTCTGCGACGCCGTCACTCGGCGCCCATCGTGTCGTTCGATCATTCGGGCAGCTCCAGGCCCGCTGCCGCGAAGTCCGCGCGCAGCTGGGCGATCTCGTCGTCGGTGGCGTCCACCAGCGGGGGTCGCACCGGGCCGGCCGGCAGGCCCAGCGACGCCAGGCCCGCCTTGACCAGGATGGTGCCCTGGGTGCGGAAGATGCCGGTGAACAGTGGCAGCAGCCGCCGGTGCAGGGTCAGCGCGGTCGGCATGTCCCCCGCGTCGTACGCCTCGATCATCTGTGCGGTCAGCGCCCCGGTGAAGTGCGTGGAGGTGCCGACCAGGCCAACGCCGCCGACGGCCAGCGCCGGCAGGGTGAGCGCGTCCTCGCCGCTGTAGAAGGCGAGGGCCGTCCGGCTGGTCACCCAGCTGGTGGCGGTCAGGTCACCCTTGGCGTCCTTCACCGCGACGATCCGGGCGTGCTCGGCGAGCCGGACCAGCGTCTCGGTCTCGATGGGCACGCCGGCGCGGTGCGGGATGTCGTACAGCATCACGGGCAGGCCGGTCGCGTCGGCCACCGCCGTGAAGTGCCGCAGCAGCCCGCTCTGCGGCGGCTTGTTGTAGTACGGGGTGACCACCAGCAGGCCGTGCGCACCCGCCTTCTCGGCGGCGGCGGCCAGCTCGATGGTGTGCCGGGTGTCGTTGGTGCCGACGCCGGCGACCACCTTGGCGCGGTCACCGACGGCCTCCGTCACGGCCCGGATCAGGCGCTCCTTCTCCGCGTCGGTGGTGGTCGGCGACTCACCGGTGGTGCCGTTGACCACCAGCCCGTCGTTGCCCTGCTCGTCGACCAGGTGGACCGCCAGCCTGGCGGCGCCGTCGAGGTCGAGCGAACCGTCGGGGGTGAACGGGCTCACCATGGCCGTGAGCAGCCGCCCGAAGGGGCGGGACACCGGTCGGGCAGCGGTGGCAGGGCGGTCGTGCGTCATACCCTCCAACCTAGCGGACGACCAGCCGGGGCCTGCCGGGGAAGGCCTCAGGACGCCTCGTGCGGGCTGGCCGCCACCTCGGTGCCGTCCGGCAAGGCGGAGATCACGAAGTCGGCGAACACGTTCGGGGCGACCCGCTGCAGCTGGCGCAGGCACTCCACGGCCAGCTCACGGATCTCGACGTCAGCCTGTTCGGTGGCCCGCATCGCGATGAAGTGCCGCCACGCCCGGTAGTTGCCGGTGACCACGATCCGGGTCTCGGTGGCGTTGGGCAGTACCGCGCGGGCCGCCTGCCGGGCCTGCTTGCGGCGCAGCGTCGGGTTCGGCTCGTCGGAGAACCGCTGCTCCAGCCCCTCCAGCAGCTCGTTGTACGCGCGCACGCTCGCCTCGGCGGCCTCCACGAAGCGCTTGTGCAGCTCCGGGTCGTCGGCGATCACCGTCGGCTCGACCATGGCCGCGTCCCGCTCCGGAACGTACCGCTGGGAGAGCTGCGAGTACGAGAAGTGCCGGTGCCGGATCAGCTCATGCGTGAAGGAGCGGGACACCCCGGTGAAGTAGAAGGTGACCGAGCCGTGCTCCAGCACCGAGAGGTGCCCGACCTCCAGGATGTGCGCGAGGTAGCCGGCGTTGGTGGCGGTCGCCGGGTTCGGCTTCTTCCACGACTGGTAGCAGGCCCGGCCGGCGAACTCGGCGAGCGCCTGGCCACCCTCCGCGTCCGTCGACCACGGCACGTCGTCCGGGGCCGTGAACTGGGTCCACGCGATCAACTTGACCTGGGGCTGCACCATCTCCGGCATGCCTGGGACTGTAGTGGCGCGGCACCTCTCAGCCCAACTCAGGCGCGCCCCGTGCAATGTCGATCACCCGACGGCTTGGCGGCGGTGGGATCGATGGAGCGCGGCCTCCGCCGGTGATGTCGTCAACGACTCAGCTCCAAAGGGCCCGAACACCGCATGCCGGCGAACCAGCCGACCAGCAGATCGCCGCGTTCGGGCGGCGGGGTCAGACGTAGAGCGAGGTGAACGGCGCCCAGGGCAGGTTTCGCAGCACCGAGAAGGCGAGCCACGCGGCCAGGAAGCCGCCGATGACCTTGGAGCTGATCCGCAGCTCCGGCAGCCGCCAGCCGAACGCCTGGTTGCCCGCCCAGGCCACGAAGAGGTACGCCAGGAACGGCAGCGCGAAAATGAAGAGGAAGTGGTGCCGGGCGGCGGCCGGCAGGTCGCCGTGCAGCACGTACCAGAGCGCACGGGTGCCTCCGCAACCCGGACAGTCGAGGCCCGTGGTGAGCTTGAGCAGGCAGGTCGGCGCCGCGTCCGGGTCGGCGTGGGTCGGGTCGCTGAGCAACGCGTAGCCCATGCCGGCGGCGACGCAGCCGACCGCGGCCAGCGGCACCGCCCAGCGCGGCGAGCGCTCGTGGAGCCGCAGCACGAACCGGGTGAGCCGGTCCGGCTCAGGGGCCGGGTAGCCACCCGGCGGGCTCGTCGGCCAGGCAACCGCAGCGGGGGCGGGCTGCGGCTGGTCGGCCGGTCCGGGGGCGCTCGTCACGCGCTCACGGTACACCGGACACGCCGGCCAACGCGGCGGTGAGCGGACCGGCCAGGTCGCCGGCCGTGGGCGGCGCCACCGCGTCCAGCCCGAGCCAGCCGGCGAGCCGGTACAGCTCGGCGGCGAGCGCCACAGCGGTCTCCCCCGGGTCGGCGCCCGGCTCGACCCACGCGGCCGGAACCAGCAGCACCCCGGCCTTGCGGTCGGCCTTCAGGTCGACCCTTGCGGTGAACCGGTCGCCCTGCAGGAACGGCAGCACGTAGTAGCCGTAGACCCGCTGCGGCGCCGGGACGTAGATCTCGATGCGGTAGGTGAAGTCGAAGAGCCGCTCGGTGCGGCCCCGCTCCCAGACGAGCGGGTCGAACGGGCTCACCAGCGTGTTGCCCCGGACCCAGCGCGGCAGCCGGGCGCTCGCGTGCAGCCAGGCCGGCTGCCGCCAGCCCGGCACGGTGACCGGCACCAGCTCACCCGCCTCGGCCAGCTCCGCGACGGCCTGGCGGGCACCGGCCAGCGGCAGCCGGAAGTAGTCGCGCAGCTCCGGCTCGGCGGCCACCCCGAGCGACCGGGCGGCAAGGGCCACCAGCGTGCGGTACGCCTCGGCGTCGGTCGGGGTGGGCGCGGCCAGCACCGCCGGGGGCAGCACCCGCTCGGGCAGGTCGTAGCGGCGGGCGAAGGAGGTGCTGCGCTCCGCGGCGGCCACCTCGCCGGCCCAGAACAGATATTCCAGCGCGCGCTTCACCGCCGACCAGTTCCACCCCCAGTTGCCGGTCTCCCGAGGCGCGTCGTGCTCGATCTCGGCGGCGGTCAGCGGACCGCGGGCGGCCACCTCGTCGCGCACCCAGGCGACCAGCTCCGGCTGCTCCTGGGCGATCCGCCGCATGCCACCCCAGGACTCGCTGCGTGCCCGGGCCATCCGCCAGCGCAGCATCGGGTGCAGCCCGACCGGGACCAGCGACGCCTCGTGGCCCCAGTATTCGAACAGCTCCCGTGGGCGGCGGTAGGCGGCCTGGTCGAGCAGCGTTGTCGGATAGGGCCCGAGCCGGCTGTAGAGCGGCAGGTAGTGCGCGCGTTGCAGCACGTTTACCGAATCCATCTGGATCAGCCCGACCCGGTCAAGGACCCGGCGCAGATGCCGACGCGTGGGCACCCCGGTGGGCGCCGGGTCGGCGAAGCCCTGGGCGGCGAGCGCCACCCGCCGGGCCTGGGCGAGCGAGAGTGATTCCGGTGCGGCCATCGTCGGCGACCTTAAATCATCGGTACGACGCCGGTGCGGGAAGCTGGACTCCGACCGTCACCGGGGCATAGAACGGTGCAATGCTGACCATCCGCCGGGAGGAGCCGGACGACGCCGAGGCGGTCGCCCGGGTGCACGTACACGGCTGGCAGGCGGGTTATGCCGGCGTCATGCCGGACGAGGTGCTCGGACGGCTCAACGTGGTGGCCTGGGCCCAGCGCCGCCGCGACATCGCCACGGCCGACCCCGAGCATCCGTTCACCACCCTGCTCGGCGAGGTGGACGGGCTGGTGGTCGGCTTCACCACCTTCGGGCCGTACCGCCGCAACCAGGACCGCGACGACCTGGACCCGGCAGTCGGCGAGGTGCTGGCGCTCTACGTGGAGCCGGCGTGCTGGGGCGACGGCACCGCCGCCGCGCTGCTGGCCGCCGCCCGGGCCGGGCTCGTCGAGCGGGGCTGGACCGGCTACCGGCTGTGGGTCCTGGCGGAGAACCGGCGGGCCCGCCGGTTCTACGAGCGGGCCGGGTTGTCACCGGACGGTGAACGGTCGACCTACCAGGTGCCGCTGGCCGGTGGGCGCCCGCCCGTCGGACTGGTCGAGCTGCGGTACGCCGGGCGGCTCGACGGCTGACCCGCCCGGGGTCAGCCACCGGCGCACCGGTAGGAAGGCCAGCAGCGCCAGGCTGATCCAGACGTAGGCGTTGCCGCCCAGGAAGCCGTCGACACCGGTGAAGTCCTTCTCCCAGAACCAGACGGTCCGGCTGATCAGCAGCGCGTACCCGACGGTCGCCGCGGCCAGCAGGGCCCGCCGCCGGTTACCGGCCGGCGCGGCCATCGCGTTGTCGACCAGCAGGATCAACCCAGGCAGCAGCCAGACCAGGTGGTGCACCCAGGTGACCGGGCTGACCAGGCACATCACCGCACCGGTCAGCGCCAGGCCGGTCGCCTCGTCGCCCGTCGCGACGGCCGCCCGGGACCGCCAGGCCCAGAGCGCCAGGGTGCCGAGCACCAGCAGCAGCCAGAGCAGGGTGCTCGGGTGCTCCGGGTCGAGCCGGGCGACCACCCCGCGCAGCGACTGGTTGGAGACGAACGCCAACTCGCCCACCCGACCGGTGTTCCACAGCGCCTCGGTCCAGAACTCCCGGGAGGCGTCCGGGAAGAGCGCGCCGGCCAGCAGTGACACCCCGGCGGCGGTGCCGCTGGCGGTGAGCGCCGCCCGCCAGCGCCCCGTGACCAGCAGGTAGACGATGAAGATGCCCGGGGTGAGCTTGATCGCTGTCGCCAACCCGATGCCCACCCCGGCCCACCGGTTGCCGGCGGGCAACAGCCGCAGAAGATCCACCGCGACCAGGAAGAGCAGCAGCGTGTTGACCTGCCCGAAGTTGACCGTCTCCCGCATCGGCTCGAACGCGGCGGCCAGGCAGAGCGCCACGGCGAGGGCGAACCACCGGGTCCAGCCGGCCCGGCGGGCGATCGGGTCGACCAGCCACCAGATCAGCACCGTGGTGGTGACCACGCTGGCGAGCACGCTCACCACGATCGCGGCCGTCCACGGCAGGTAGGCCATCGGCAGCATGGCCAGCGCGGCGAACGGCGGATAGGTGAAGCCGTACTGGGTGCCCGGCTTGAGGTAGTCGTAGATCTCGCCGCCGTCGTGCACCCACCACGTCAACGCGCCGTAGTAGACCTTCAGGTCGAAGAATCCGTGCCGGACGGCGGCGACGGCGAGGAACGCGGTGACCGCCGCGGCGAGCACGACCACCCCGACGACCTGCGCGGCCGTCCTTTTGGCACCCTGCGCCACCGTCGCCTCCCTGGCCCTGCGTAGGCTTCCGTCCCATGGCTCTCGGGTACGTCCGCCCGGCGCGTCCCGAGGACGCCGGCGAGATCGCACGCATCCAGCTCGCGACCTGGCGGGTCGCGTACCGCCGGATCCTGCCTCGGCACGTGCTCGACAACCTGGACGAGGCGTTCCTCGCCCGGCGGTGGAGCGCCGCGGTGCAGGAGCCGCCCTCGGGCGCGCACCGGGTGCTGGTCGCCGTCGAACAGGCCGAGCAATCGTATCTGGTGGGGTTCGTCGCCTCCGGCCCGGCCGACGCCGAGGCGCTGGCCCCGGGCGAGCCGGCCGAAGCCCTCGGCCCGGACGTGGCGGCGGTGACCGACCTGCTGGTCGAGCCCCGCTGGGGTCGGCGTGGGCACGGCAGTCGGCTGCTCGCCGCCGCCGTCGACCTGTGGCGGGAGGACGGGCTGAGCCGGGCGGTGGCGTGGGCCTTCGAGGGCGACGAGGCGACCCGTAAGTTCCTCACGAGCACCGGCTGGGAGCCCGACGGCGCGGCCCGCGCGCTGGACGTCGACGACATGCTGGTGCCCCAGGTGCGCCTGCACGTGGCCGTCCCGGCCGAGAAGGTGCCGGCCGACGACCAGCCCGGCGACTGACGGGCGATCCGCTCGGGGCGGTGGGTCGGGGCGGCGCGTCCGGGCCGTCGCGCGTGCCGATGTCAGACGGGTCGCCTACCGTCGGCCTCATGAGCGCAGCGACCGTGCCGGTGACGGCGCCGACCGACGGCCGGCTGGAGGAGTTCCGGGTCGAGCTGACCGGTTACTGCTACCGGATGCTCGGCTCGCCGTACGACGCCGAGGACGCTGTGCAGGAGACGCTGCTGCGGGCCTGGCGGGGGTGGGACGGCTTCGACGGCCGGTCCAGCCCGCGCACCTGGCTCTACCGGATCGCCACCAACGTCTGCCTGGACCTCCTGCGCGGTCGCCGGCGCCGGGCCCTGCCTATGGACCTCGGCGATCCGTCGTCGCCGGTGGCCACGGCGCTGGGCGGTCCCGAGACCGGCTGGGTGGAGCCCGCCCCGGACGCGGCGGTCCTGCCGGCGGCAGACCCGGCCGACCTGACTGTGCTCCGCGAGTCGGTCCGGTTGGCGTTCGTGACCGCGCTCCAGCACCTGCCGGCCCGGCAGCGCGCGGTGCTGATCCTGCGGGACGTGCTGCGCTGGCGGGCCGAGGAGGTCGCCGGCCTGCTCGACACCACCGTGGCCGCGGTCAACAGCGCGCTGCAACGAGCCCGGGCCACGCTGGCCGACCGGGTCGGTGACGCTCCGGGCCGGCCGTTGGATCGGGAGCACCGCGACCTGCTCGACCGCTACGTGCAGGTCTTCGAGCGCTACGACATCGACGCCCTGGTGGGTCTGCTGCGCGCCGACGCCGTCCAGAGCATGCCGCCGTACCGGATGTGGTTGCGCGGTGCGGGCGACATCGGCCGCTGGCTGGCCGGGCCGGGGGCCGGTTGCCGGGGTTCCCGACTGATCCGGGTGGCGGCCAACGGCGGTCCCGCCCTGGCCCAGTACCGGCCCGACCCGGCGGGCGGGCACCGACCGTTCTCGATCCAGCTGCTGGACGTCGCCGGTGGCCGGATCACCCGGCTCACCCACTACCTCGACCCGGGGCTCTTTCCGCGCTTCGGCCTGCCCGCCCGTCTCGATCCGTGAGCAGGAGGCCGGCCGGGTCAGCCCTTGTCCGAGCCGTCGTTGGCATCCCTGACGAAGTACCGCTGGAACACCACGAAGATGATCGCGACGGGGATGGTGGCCAGCAGCGCCGCGCCCAGCTTGAGCGGATACTGGGTGCCCTTGCCCAGCGAGCCGCTGACCAGGTCGGCCAGCCCACGCGGCAGCGTGAACAGGTCCGGGTCCTGCACCGACACGAGGCTGTGCGGAAACTCGTTCCAGGAGCCCTGGAACGACAGGATGGTCAGGGTGATCAGCGCCGGTTTCGCCATGGGAAGCACCACCGACCAGAAGGTGCGGAAGATGCTCGCCCCGTCGATCCGGGCGGCCTCCTCCACGCTCAACGGGATCGACTCGAAGAACTGCTTCATGATGAACACGCCCGCCGCGTCGGCCAGCAGCGGCACCACCAGACCCGCGTAGCTGTTGTAGAGGCCGAGCTGGTTGAGGACCAGGAACTTCGGGATCAGCAGCACCACTCCGGGCACCGCCATCACCGCGATGACCGCGGCGAACAGCCCACGGCGCCCCCGGAACCGCAGCCGGGCCAGCGCGTACCCCGCGAGCGAGTCGAAGAACACCCGACCGAGGGTGACGAGCACCGTCACCAGCAGTGAGTTGCCCAGCCAGAGCGGGAAGTTGGTGCCGGCGAAGATCCGCTCGAAGCCGGCAAGCGTGAGTGGGTCCGGGAACGGCGAGAGCGGGTTGGCCGCCGCGTCGGGCTCGGTCTTGAGCGAATTGCCGATCTGGATGACGAACGGGTAGAGGAACACCAGCCCGAAGAAGATCAGCGTCGCGTACCCCAGGAAGCGGGTGGCCAGGGCGCGGGCCGCGCGCTGGTCGCGCCGCACGGGCGCGGGCGCCGCCGCCGGGCGGTGGGTCAGCACGGCCATCTCAGGACCTCTCCGGTACGCGCCGGAGCCGCCAGCCGCGTCGCGGCCGGTCGGTGTCCCGCTCGGCCAGCGCCCGGCGCTGGATCAGCGTGAGCACGATGATGATCAGGAACAGGACGAAGGAGATCGCCGCGCCGGAGCCGTAGTCGAAGTCCCGGAAGGCGGTCCGGTACGACAGGTAGGCCGGGGTGAGCGTGGTCTTGGCCGGGTCTCCCTGGCTCATCACGTACACCTGGTCGAAGACCTGCCAGGAGCCGATCAGGCCGAGGGTGAGCACCAGGAAGGTGGTCGGCCTGATCAGCGGCAGGGTGACGTGGCGGAACCGCTGCCACCGGGACGCGCCGTCGAGGGTGCTCGCCTCCTCCAGCGCCACCGGCACGTTCTGCAGGCCGGCCAGGAACATCAGCATGAAGGTGCCGGAGGTGGTCCAGACCACCAGCGTGATGATCGACATCATCGCCACGCTGGGTCCGGCCAGCCAGTCCCACCAGCTCAGCCCGAACGGCCCACCGTCGGCCAGCGCCGCCGGGGGCGAATCGACGCCGACCGCGCCGAACAGCAGGTGCAGCACGCCCCGCGAGTCGGCGAACCACTCCGGTCCGTCGATGCCCAGGACGCTGAGCAGCGCGTTGACCGCGCCCGAGTTGGCGAACAGGAACAGGAACACCACGCTGATCGCCACCGAGCTGGTGACCGAGGGGAAGTAGAAGGCGCTGCGGAAGAAGCTCTTGCCCTTGAGCATCCGGTTGTTGACGACCAGCGCCAGCCCGAGCGCGAGCACGGTCTGCGCCGGTACCACGATCGCCACGTAGTAGATGTTGTTGCGGATGCTGGTCATGAAGTCGCGGCGGGCCAGCCCGTCCTCGGTGAACAACTGGGTGTAGTTGTGCCCGCCGACGAACGGCACGTCGCCGGTGAACGGGCTGCCCTGGCCGTTCCAGTCGGTCAGGCTGACCCAGAGCGCCATCAGGATCGGCAGCAGCAGGAACAGCCCCAGAATGACGATCACCGGCGCGACGAAGAGCCATCCGGCGACGTTCTCGTTGCTGCGGACGCCGCCCCAGCGCCGACGGGGACTCTTCCCCGGCTCGGTCGCCACGGCGTTCAGTGTCTCGGTTGCCATCTCCCCTCCCTCCCTTACTCGGGCCGACGGTGGAAGGAAGGGCCCCTTGTTATCGCCTGGTGTATAAGAAGGGACCCTTCCTAACGCCTCAGCTGGTGCCGAGCGCTGCCTTCGCGTTCTTGTCGAAGTTCTGCAGCACCGTCTTCGGGTCGCCGTTGGCCAGGCCCTGCAGGCTGGTGTCCAGGTCGGAGAGGACGCTGTCCATCTTCGGGGCGTTCACCGGGCCCTGCGCGTACGCGGCGCCGTCGATGAACGGCTTGTCCGCCGGGAAGGCGCTGGTGTACTGGTCGCGCACCGACTGCCGGGACGGCATCACGCCGAACGCCTTGGCGAAGCTCATCTGCTGCTCACCGCTGGTCATCGCCTCGACGAACTTGATCGCCTGGTCCTTGTACTTGCTCTTGGCCGCGATGCCCCAGCACTGGGTGAAGGAGAGCGTGCCCGGGCCCTTCGCGCCGGCCGGCAGCGGGACGATCTTGTACTTGATGTTCGGGAAGTCGTTCTGCAGGGCGCCCTTGATCCAGTTGCCCTCGATGGTCATCACGGCCTTGCCCTTGCCGAACGCCTCACCGGACCAGCCGGCGTCGAGCTGCTTCGGGTACTTGGCGAGGCCCGTGGTCAGCATGGTCTTGACGTACTGGAGGGCGGCCAGGTTCTCCGGGGTGTCGGCGGTGGCCTGCTTGCCGTCCTTGCTCATCAGCCAGCCGCCGTTCTGCACCATGAAGGCGCCGATCCGGTCGCGGGTGTCACCGAGGGCCAGCGGGACCTGCCCCTTGGCCTTGATCTTCTGGGCGGTCGCGGTGAGCTGGTCCCAGGTGGTCGGCACGTCGGCGTCGGTCAGCCCGGCCTTGGCCCACAGGTCGGTGTTGATCTGCAGGGCCAGGGTGGAGAAGTCCTTGGGCGCGCAGTAGAGCTTGCCGTCGTAGGTGAAGGCGGTGCGCAGGCTCTCGTAGAAGTCGTCCGGGTTGCTGACCTTGTCGCCGTACGGCTCCAGGGCGCCGACGCTGGCGTAGTCGGCGAACCGCGCCGCGTCGACGTAGAAGACGTCCGGCGGGGTGCCGCCGGCGAGGGCCTGGCCGAGCTGCTGGGTGAGGTCCTGCGCCGGGGTGACCGTGGCGGTGTTGCCGGAGCTGCCGGCCCACTTCGCCGCGGCGTCCTGGACGGCCTTGGTCTCGGCCTCGCCGGAGGAGCCGATCAGGATCTGCAGGCTGGCCGGGCCGCTGGACTGGGTGGCGTCGCCGGAGGAGTCGTCGAAGCCACTGCCGCAGGCCGCGGAGCCGAGGAGGGCGACGGCGGCGAGGCCGGCCACCGCCGCCCGGGTGAGGGTTCGAGATGCCATGGGTTTCTCCTGGTGGGGGAAGGGACTACGCGGTGTGCCGGAGCGCCAGCGCGGGCTGGAGCAGCACGTGGGTGGGGGTCTCGTGGTTGCCGTCCAGGACGCCGGTGAGCAGGTCCACGCAGCGGGCGGCGGCCTCGCCGAGCGGTTGGCTGACGCTGGCCAGCCCGACCGCGGCGGCCACCGGGGTGTCGTCGAAGCCGATCACCGACACGGGCGGGTCGACGCCGCGGATCGCCTGGAGGGCGCCGAGGGCGAGCGAGTCGCTGGCACAGACCACGGCGGTCGGTGCCACGGTGACGAGCAGGTCGCGCATCAGCCGCTCCCCCTCGGCGATGCCGTCCTCGGTCTCCCGGTGCAGCCCGGTCGGGTCGATGCCGGCGGCGCGCAGCGCGTCACGCCAGCCGGCCCGGCGGTCGTCGCCGACGCCGGAGCCGAGCGGCCAACCGAGGAACGCGATCCGCCGGTGCCCGGACGCCAGCAGGTGCCGGGTGGCCTGGGCCGTGCCGGCTGCGCCGTCGACGTCGACCCAGGGGTGGGCGTCGAGCGCGTCCCACGGCCGGCCGAAGGTCACGAACGGCACGTCCCGGCCGGCGAGCCAGGCGGTACGCGGGTCGCCGTACTTGGTGCCGACGAGCACGAACGCGTCCAGCTCGTACGTGCCCAGCAGGTCGTCGTACGTCGCGATCTCCCGCTCGTCGTCGGTGGCGGTGTAGAGCAGCACGCGGTAGCCGGCGGCGTCGGCGGTCTCGGTGAGGCCGTGCAGGAATCGGTCGAGCACCGAGCCGTTGATGCCGTCGCGGGTCGGCTCGATCCGTGCGGCGATCAGCCGGGACCGGCCGGTGCGCATCTGCCGGGCGGCCTGGTTGGCCCGGTAGCCGAGCGCGCGGATCGCGTCCTGGACCCGTAGCCGGGTCTCCTCCCGCACGATGTGCGGGGCGTTGAGCACGTTGGACACCGTCTGGCGGCTCACTCGGGCGTGCCGGGCCACCGTCGCGATGGTCACCTTTTCGGCCACTAAATACCTCTCGCCATCTTGAACGATCCAATTCGGATAAGGCAGGATTAGATCGTTCAAGTTTCTGGAATGTTTCGCACTTTGCACCGCCAGGGGCCGCGTTGTCAAGACGTCCGCCCCGCACCCCGATGATCTGGAGCCACACCGTGATCGAACGCCAGCTGCAACCCCTCCTGCACGAGTTGGTGGGGGTGGTCCTCGCCCCGACCAGCGCACTGGGGGACGCGACCGGACAGATCCGCCCGACCGGCGTCCAGGGCGTCTTCCACGCCGACGCCAGGGTGCTCTCCCAGGCCGAGCTACGGGTCGACGACCGCGAGCTGGAAGGACTGACCCACGGCGGAGACGGCCCGCACGGCGCCCGCTTCGTGAGCCTGGCGCGCTGGCTCGGCGACCCCGTGCCCGACCCCACCGTCCGGGTCGACCGGCTCCGCCGGGCCACCCGCGACGGCCTCACCGAGGAACTGCGGGTCGTCTCCACCGCCACCGTGCCGGTACGCGCCACAGTCAGCGTCGACCTCGCCTGCGACCTGGCACCCATCGAGGTGGTCAAGTCCGGTGGTGCCGCGGCAGCACTGGAAGCCAAGACCGGACAGCCCGGCGTGCTCACCTGGTCGACAGAGGGAATCACGGTCACCGTCACCGGCGCGGGCGCCGATGTGCTCGCCACCGGCGAACGGATCACCGCACCCCGGCTGGCCTGGCCGGTCGAGCTGCCCCCCGGCGGCGAGACGGTGCTGCGCTGGCACCTCACCGTCGAGGACCCACGTGCCGTAGTCATCGGCCCGGCCGGCGAGCCGGACTGGTCCCGGCCGAAGGTGACCGCGGACGACCGGCGGCTGGTCCGGCTGCTCGACCGCAGCCTCGACGACCTGCGCGGGCTGCGACTGGCCGAGACCGGCGCACCAGGCGACGTCTTCCTCGGCGCCGGGGTGCCCTGGTTCCTCACCCTGTTCGGCCGGGACAGCCTCTGGGCCGCCCGGATGATGCTGCCGCTCGGCACCGACCTGGCCGCCGGCACCCTGCGGGTGCTCGCCCGACGACAGGGCACCCGGGTCGACCCGGCCACCGGCGAGGGCCCCGGCAAGATCCTGCACGAGCTGCGCCGCCACGAGTTCGCGCTGCCCGACGGCGGGCTGCGCCTGCCGCCGGCCTACTACGGCACAGTCGACGCCACCATGCTCTGGGTCAATCTGCTGCACGACGCCTGGCGCTGGGGCCTGCCGGTCGAGCAGATCGAGCCGCTGCTGCCGCACCTGGAGGCGGCGCTGCGCTGGCTCGGCGAGCACGCCGACCCGGACGGCGACGGCCTGGTCGAGTACATCGACACCACCGGACACGGCCTGTCCAATCAGGGCTGGAAGGACTCCGGCGACGCCGTCCGGTTCCACGACGGCTCGCTGGCCACCGCGCCGATCGTGCTGGCCGAGGTGCAGGGGTACGCGCACGAGGCGGCGGTGAACGGCGCCGCGCTGCTGGACGCCTTCGGCCGCCCGGGCGGGGACCGCTGGCGTGCGCACGCGGCCGCGCTGGCCCGCCGGTTCCGGGACAGCTTCTGGGTCGACGGCCGGTACGGCCCGCAGCCCGCACTGGCCCTGGACCGGGACAAGCGGCCGGTCGACTCACTGACGAGCAACATCGGTCACCTGCTCGGCACCGGCCTGCTAACCGGCGACGAGGAGGACCAGGTCGCCCGCCTGCTCACCACCGACACGCTGGCCGGTGGCTTCGGGCTGCGGACCATGTCCACCGACGACGCCGGATTCAGCCCGCTGTCGTACCACTGCGGTTCGATCTGGACCCACGACACGGCGATCGTGCTGGCCGGGCTGGCCCGCGCCGGGCACCGGGACGCCGCGCTCGGCCTGGCCGAAGGGTTGCTCGCCGCGGCCGAGGCGTTCGACTACCGGCTGCCCGAGCTGTACGGCGGCGACGACCGTTCACTGGTGAACCGCCCGGTGCCGTACCCGGCGGCGTGCCGGCCGCAGGCCTGGGCCGCGGCCAGCGCCGTGCTGCTGCTCCAGGCCGCCACCGGGCTCTACCCCGACGTGCCCGGCGGCACGGTCCGGCTGGCGCCGCTGGCCGGAGCCGAGCTGGGCGCACTCACGGTCAGTGGGTTCCGCCTCGCCGGCACCTCAGTGGACATCTCCGTCGGCCGGACCGGCCACCCCATCATCACCGGCCTCCCCACCACCCTGACCCCAACCCCCACCGTCCCCACCCAACGCCGCCCCACCACCTCAACCCCCCACTAAACCCCACCCCCGGTCCCCCGGTCCACTGTCACTCCGTTGATCATGAAGTTGTTGTCATCCGCCGCGGCGTGTCGTGGCAATAACTTCATGATCAACAGGGCGGGGCGGGGTGGGGCGGGGGCAGGGTG
Source organism: Micromonospora coriariae (assembly GCF_900091455.1). Classification (NCBI taxonomy): domain Bacteria; kingdom Bacillati; phylum Actinomycetota; class Actinomycetes; order Micromonosporales; family Micromonosporaceae; genus Micromonospora; species Micromonospora coriariae. Next base: position 1,200,183 of record NZ_LT607412.1, read on the forward strand.
GTGCGGTCAGTCGAGCAGGGTGTCCAGGCCGACGGTGAGACCGGGGCGGTTGCGCACCGCGCGTACGGCCAGCAGCACACCCGGCATGAACGACGCCCGGTCGTACGAGTCGTGCCGGATGGTCAGCGTCTCGCCGGTGGTGCCGAAGAGCACCTCCTGGTGGGCGACGAGCCCGGTGGCGCGCACGGCGTGTACGCGTACCCCGTCGATCTCGGCGCCCCGCGCGCCCGGCACCTCGTCCCTGGTGGCGTCCGGGACCGGGCCGAGGCCGGCCTCGGCACGGGCCCGGGCGATCTGCCGGGCGGTGTGCGTGGCCGTGCCGCTCGGGGCGTCCAGCTTGCGCGGGTGGTGCTGCTCGATGATCTCGACGGACTCGAAGTGCCGGGCGGCCCGCGCGGCGAACTGCATCATCAGCACCGCGCCGATGCCGAAGTTCGGTGCGATCACCACACCCACCCCCGGCTTGCGGGCCAGCCAGCCGCGCACCCGGTCCAGCCGCTGCTCGGTGAAGCCCGTGGTGCCGACCACCGCGTTGATGCCCTGGTCGATGCACCAGTGCAGGTTGTCCATGACGACGTCCGGCGTGGTGAAGTCGACGACCACCTCGGCGCCGGCGTCGGACGCGGCGAAGAGCCCGTCACCCTGGTCGACCATCGCCACGAGCTCCAGGTCGTCGGCGGCGTCGACCGCCTTGCACACCTCGATGCCCATCCGGCCCCGGGCACCCAGGACACCGACCCGCACCGGCTCGGCGGAGGTTCTCTCCTGCTCGTCAGTCACGGGGCACAACCTATCCCAATCGGGACGCCGGCTCCCGGCCGGACCGGATCCGCGCCACTGTCCGGGACGTCGCCCCGTCAGCGACGGAACCGACCGCCAACCGGGCGCGGCAGCCCCTCAGGCGACGAAGTCGGAGGCGCCGAACGGGCCGACCACGGCCAGCGACATCGGCCGGCCGAGCAGCTCCGCGGCGAGGGCGTTCACGTCCGCCACGGTGACCTCGTCGACCCGCCGGAGCAGCTCGTCCACCGGCATCAGGTCGCCGTAGAGCAGCTCCCCCTTGGCCAGCCGGCTCATCCGGGAACCGGTGTCCTCCAGGCCGAGCACGAACGAGCCCTTGCTCATCCCCTTGCCCCGGGCCACCTCGGCCTCGGTCAGCCCTTCGGCGGCCACCCGGGCCAGCTCGGCGCGGGTCAGGGCCAGCACCTCGTCCACCTTGCCCGGGGCGCAACCGGCGTAGACGGCGAACAGGCCGCTGTCAGCGTACTGGCTGGCGTACGAGTAGACCGAGTACGCCAGACCGCGCTGCTCGCGGATCTCCTGGAACAGTCGGCTGGACATGCCGCCGCCGAGCACGTTGTTGAGCACCCCGAGGGCGAAGCGCCGCTCGTCGACGCGATCGATGCCGGGGCAGCCGAGGATGACGTGCGCCTGCTCGGTCTCCTTCGGCTCCACCAGGGTGGTCGCCGGCCGGGTCCGTACCGCAGGGGTGGCCTTACGGTGCGGCGCCGGCGTCGCCGCGTCGCTGTCCAGCGGGGTGCCGCGCACCGCCTGGCGGACCAGCTTGACCACCGCGGCGTGGTCGAGGTTGCCGGCGGCGGCGATGACGATCTGCGGCGCGGTGTAACGGCGCCGGTAGAAGCTCTGGATCTGCCGCCGGGTCATCGGCGTGACGGTCTCCTCGGTGCCGGAGATCAGTCGGCCCAGCGGGTGGTCACCGTAGACGGCGCGGGCGAAGAGGTCGTGCACCTCGTCACCCGGCTCGTCGTCGTGCATGGCGATCTCTTCGAGGATCACGCCGCGCTCGGTCTCCACGTCGGCCGGCTCCAGCAGCGAGTCGGCGACCAGGTCGCACATCACGTCGATCGCCAGCGGCAGGTCCTCGTCCAGCACGCGGGCGTAGTAGCAGGTGTATTCCTTCGTGGTGAAGGCGTTCGTCTCGCCACCCACCGCCTCGATCTGCGAGGAGATCTCCAGGGCGGTGCGCTTGTGGGTGCCCTTGAAGAGCAGGTGCTCCAGGAAGTGCGCGGCACCGGCCTGTGGGCCGGTCTCGTCCCGGGAGCCCACCGCCACCCAGACGCCGAAGGAGACGCTGCGCATGGCCGGGATCGCCTCGGTGAGCACGCGCAGGCCGCTGGGCAGCATGGTACGTCGTACCGTGCCGCCCAGCGGGTCGTCGCTGAGCGTCCGGGTCACCGCCCGGGCGGTGCCGCCGGAGCGGCCCGCCCCGGTGTCCCGGGACGCGGCCACCCCCCGTCGATCCGGTGGAAACGGCGCACTGAAGGCCCGACTCACGTACTGCTCCCGGTTCGACGAGGGGTGGGTGATGCGATGTGCGGTGGGTCAGCTGTGCCGGGTCCGGCGACGCGGACGCTCGCCGCCCTCGCCACCCTCGCCGCCGCCGTTGCCGCCACCCTCGCCACGGTCGCCGCGCTCCGGGCCACGGCCGCCCCGGTCGCCGCCACGCTCGCGGTCGCCCCGGTCACGCGGGCCACGGTCGCCCCGGTCCCGGCTGGCCGGCCGGTCGCCACCGGCGGCCTCACCGGCGGCCGGAGCCTCGGCGCCCTCCGGGCGGACCTTGTCCAGGTAGATCTTGCCGCGGGCGTCGATGTCCGCGATCTCGACCTCGACCCGGTCGCCGACGTTGAGGAAGTCCTCAACACGCTCGACCCGCTTGCCGTCGCCCACCTTGGAGATGTGCAGCAGGCCGTCACGGCCCGGCAGCAGCGAGATGAACGCCCCGAACGCGGCGGTCTTGACCACCGTGCCGAGGAAGCGCTCGCCCTGCTTGGGCAGGGTCGGGTTGGCGATCCCGTTGATCCGGTCGACGGCCGCCTGGGCCGACGGGCCGTTGGTGGCGCCGACGTAGATCGTGCCGTCGTCCTCGATGGAGATCTCGGCGCCGGTCTCGTCCTGGATCGCGTTGATGGTCTGCCCCTTCGGGCCGATCACCATGCCGATCTTGTCGACCGGGATCTTGACGGTGGTGACCCGCGGCGCGTAGTCGGACATCTCGGCCGGAGCCTCGATCGCCGCCTTCATGACCCCGAGGATGATCTGCCGGGCCTCGTTCGCCTGCTGCAGCGCGGCGGCCAGCACGTCCGACGGGATGCCGTCGAGCTTGGTGTCGAGCTGGAGCGCTGTCACGAACTCCGGCGTGCCGGCGACCTTGAAGTCCATGTCGCCGAACGCGTCCTCGGCACCGAGGATGTCGGTCAGCGTCACGTACTGGGTCTTGCCGTCCACCTCGTCCGAGATGAGCCCCATCGCGATGCCGGCCACCGGCGCCTTCAGCGGCACACCGGCGCTGAGCAGGCCCAGCGTCGAGGCGCAGACCGAACCCATCGAGGTGGAGCCGTTGGAGCCGAGCGCCTCGGAGACCTGCCGGATGGCGTACGGGAACTCCTCGCGCGACGGCAGCACCGGGATCAGCGCCCGCTCGGCGAGCGCACCGTGGCCGATCTCGCGCCGCTTCGGCGAGCCGACCCGGCCGGTCTCACCTGTCGAGTACGGCGGGAAGTTGTAGTTGTGCATGTAGCGCTTGCGGTTCTCGGGGGACAGCGTGTCCACCATCTGCTCCATGCGGAGCATGTTCAGCGTGGTGACGCCCAGGATCTGGGTCTCGCCCCGCTCGAACAGCGCCGAACCGTGCACCCGGGGCAGCACGCCGACCTCGGCGGTCAGCGGGCGGATGTCCCGCGGGCCGCGGCCGTCCATGCGGACCTGCTCCCGCAGCACGCGGTTGCGCACCTCGGACTTGGTCAGCGAGCGGAAGGCAGCGCTGAGCTCCTTCTCCCGCCCCTCGAACCGACCACCCAGCTCCTCGGCGACCCGGGCCTTGACCCGGTCCAGGGCCTCCTCGCGGTCGGCCTTGCCGGCGATGGTGATCGCCTCGGCCACCTCGGTGCGGGCCAGCTCGGCGACCGCGTCGTACACGTCGTCCTGGTAGTCCAGGAAGACGGGGAACTCGGTGACCGGCTTGGCGGCGACCTCGGCCAGCTCGCTCTGCGCGCGGCACAGCTCGCGGATCGCCGGCTTCGCGGCCTCCAGACCGCTGGCCACGATCTCCTCGGTCGGTGCGGTGGCACCGGCCGAGATCAGGGCGACGGCGTTCGGCGTGGCCTCGGCCTCGACCATCATGATGGCGACGTCGCCGTCCGGCAGCGTGCGGCCGGCCACGACCATGTCGAAGGTGGCGCGGGCCAGCTCCTCCAGGGTCGGGAAGGCGACCCACTGGCCGTCGATGTGCGCGACCCGGGTCGCACCGATCGGGCCGGAGAACGGCAGGCCGGAGAGCTTGGTCGACATCGAGGCGGCGTTGATGGCCACCACGTCGTACGGGTGCTGCGGGTCGAGCGCGAGGACGGTCTCGACGACCTGGACCTCGTTGCGCAGGCCCTTGACGAACGACGGGCGCAGCGGCCGGTCGATCAGCCGGCAGGTGAGGATGGCGTCCTCGCTGGGCCGGCCCTCACGGCGGAAGAACGAGCCGGGAATCCGGCCCGCGGCGTACATCCGCTCCTCGACGTCGACGGTCAGCGGGAAGAAGTCGAACTGCTCCTTCGGGTGCTTACCGGCGGTGGTGGCGGAGAGAACGACCGTCTCGCCCAGCTGGGCGATGACGGAACCGGCGGCCTGGCGAGCCAGCCGACCGGTGGAGAAGGTGATCTCACGGGTGCCGAAGGACCCGTTGTCGATCACGGCGGTGCGGGATTCGGTGCCGAGGTTGGTCTCGGTCATGTGCTGTAGTGCTCCTTCGCGTCGTGGGCCCCACGACACGGGGAACTGCTCAGCCGGCCGGTCTTCGATCGAAGCGCCCGGGTGGCCGGCATGATGCCGGGATTCCCGGGGGCCACTACCGGAGACCGGTACGCTGACCGGCTCCCTGTCGGGTGGTCGCGCGGCCCGTGTTCTTCAGGTGGGACGCCGATCGGGGGAGCGGCCGGTCGGCCACTCCCCCGTCACGTCACCGGCGCAGGC